>JAEURV010000146.1 GCA_016788465.1 Nitrospira sp.
GACCGTCCACTGTAATCAGAAGCCCGCAGTGCGTTTACCTGTTCTTGAGGTAGGCTCTTGTGAGGGCGTCCTTGATGGCGGTTCGGACGTTGTTGCGTCCTTCTTCGATGTTGTGTTGCATTGCGGCCCGTGCACCGGGGCCATCGTGCGCCATAATTCGATCGATGATCGCCAAATGTTGACGGCACGTCTGTTCCGCGCGGGCTCGGTTTTCGAAATCAAGCAGTCGAAACAAGGCCAGCCGTTCGTTGATGGAGCGAAGGTTCCGCAGGAGGGATTTGTTTCCTAAAGTGCGGGCCAACGTATCATGGAAGAGCGTATCGAGTATGGCGAACTCTTCCGATTGTTTAGACGGCTCGTTCAGGAGCTCCGTCCAGGTGTGTAAGAGATCCCCCAGCTCAACCTTGTGGTGCAGTGACAATTCCTGGTTAGCCAGGTTTTCGACCGTGTAGAGTTCCAGCGCCTGTCTGACGTCGTACAATTCCTCCACTTCTTCGACAGTATACTGTTTGACGACGTAGCTTCGATTGGGCATTCGCTTGAGGAAGCCATCGGCAGCCAAGACCCTGAGCGCCTCTCGAATCGGGCTCCGACTCACCTGAAAGCGTTGACAAAGGTCCTCTTCTGTCAGCCGATGTTCCGGCGGATAGTGCCAGTGGATGATTTCTTCTTTAAGCGTCGTGACGATCGACGAGCTGAGGTTGGAGGAAGCTGTTTTTTCTTTTGGATTTCGCTTCTGGATTATCTTTTTCATTGTTCCTTTATCGCCGTGAAGTAGGCATGGACGATGTGGGATCTAGGCATTCAATGACCGATTGAGAACGGCGTCCTCCCTCTTTCACCTGACGTGTTTCTTTACCAATAATAGGGCCACGAGTGCCAATAGGGCCCCCAGTAGGGGCCAGGGCCGAGAGGGCGGCGAATGCGCGGAGGTTCCTCTTCCTCTTCGTTCCACACACGCAGACGGGTGATATGCATGAGCGGATAGGTGTATTCCGTTTCATCAAGCGGCAGGGTTATGGACCCATTCATCTCGCCTGTCACCGTGATGAACGTACCGGCGGGGATCGTTGCCGGGTCAAGAAACTCTTTCTGTAGCGCGACAAACCGGCCTTGAGAGGTGCTGAGATCGGTGGTTGGTTTAAGGGAGCGGGCCAACGGCAACTGGAGGATTTCGATTCTGGTTCCGTCTTTAAGTCGGCGCGCCGCCAGGACTTTGCCGCCGAATGTGACGGATTGTCCGTTGTAGGACTCGGGGGAGGCTTTTACTTGTGCAAAGGTCAGCGGGGGCTCGCCAGATGAGAGCGTCTCAGTGCGATCTCCAGTTGAGGCACAACCGGAGATCGTGATTGCGGAAATCAGGATTGCGGTGAAGGCTCGACCCATTGTTGTCATTATAACAAAGCGCACACAGGCTCTTCATCCGCTATAATGGACCCGCCTGTTTAATCTGAGAAAGGAGTTGGACATGAAGAGTCGAATGATGTCGAGGTGGGCGGCGGCGATCTGGGCGATGGGCGTGGTGGGACTGGTGCTGACACCGCTTGTCGCACAGGCAACCAAGCCGGAGCTGAAAGGGAAATTCGAGATTCTCAAGGATGAGGCGTCCACCCATCAGCCAGGGAAAGTCAAAGTCATCGAGTTTGCGGATTTCTATTGTCCCCATTGTCACCACTTTGAAGAGACGGGGGTTCCCCTGCTCGTGAAAGAGTTTGGGAATCGGGTCGAAGTCACGATGGTCGGGTTTCCGGTGATCCCCGGGAAACTGCCGACTCCCTTTGATATGTATGAGCAGGCCAAGATGATGGGGAAAGGCGATCAGATGAAAGCCGTCCTGTTTCGTACCATTCACAAAGAAAAGCTCGATGGAGTGTTGGATCGCTCGATTCGCTCCTTATTGATCAAAGAGGTTGGCCTGGATGTGGGGGCTTTTGAGGCTGGGATGGAGAGCGGAAAACCGGCTAAGCTGTTCGAGGATGGCCGGCGCTGGGGGGAGCGGATCAAGGTGTCCTCGACGCCGTCGCTTCTACTGGATGGAAACATTAAGGTCGACGGTGTGAATATGACGCCGGAGAATGTCGTCACTATCATCCGAAGCATTCTCGAGGCCGACGCGAAGAAATGACGGGTGATGATTTGTGATGACAAATGACAGGATGAACGGGATCATCCAGCATCTGTTGGAGAACGAATCGGCCTTCAGGAACTTCGTTCGACGTCGAGTCGACGAAGAAACCCTTGTCGACGATATTCTCCAGCAAAGCCTCGCACGGGCGGTCGCACACGCGCACTCGTTGAACAACCAGGAAAGTCTGTTAGCCTGGTTTTACCGCATTCTTCGCCATGCGGTCGCCGATTATTACCGTGCACGGGGGGCCGAGGTTCGCCGTAATCAAGCCTTCCTGGAGGAGTCCACTATTTCCGGTACCCTCCAGGAGCCAGCTTTGGATGAGATACAGGCTACCGCATGCGCCTGCCTTCACGATCTTATTCCGAGCCTCCGTGGAAACTATGCGGACCTCATCAAGCGCATCGATCTCGGTGGCGAATCGCCAGAACAGGTTGCAAAAGAACTCAAGATATCACGGAACAATCTAACGGTTCGCTTGCACCGAGCTCGTCAATCCTTGCGGGCTTCTCTCGAAGACGCGTGCGGGATCTGCAGTAAACACGGGTGCCTCAACTGCGCCTGTGGATAACAGACTGCCCCGTCTATACAACTTACATTGGTTTCGGTGGTTTTCCCCCTGTTTTCGACCCATCACGCTTGTCCCGTAGTCTTCTGTAATATCTGACGACCTGCTCCGTCTGTAATGCTGAAGGCGACAATAAGTTGTCATACCGGATACAATGAAAGGAGTCGGACACATGGTGAATGAATCATCGAGCGGCTGTTGTGGAAGGTCGCATGCAGGACAGGACCACATGAGTGAGATGAGTGAAGATACCAGGAGTCAATCGCACGCCCAGGTGAAGCCTGAGATCGACCCTATTTGTGGAATGACCGTTGATCCGGCGAAAGCGGCGGGTCAGTATGGCTACAACGGCAAGGCCTACTATTTTTGCTCCGTTTCTTGCCTGGAGCGATTTCGGGCCGATCCAGAGAAGGCGCTCAATAAAAAGTCGCTGAATGTCATCTCCATGCCTTCCCCCCGGAAGTCCCTGCCAATGATGCAGCCGGTTCAACAAGGTGAGATAGATCCTGTCTGCGGTATGACGGTCCAGCCTGCTACGGCAGCCGGTTCATACGAGTATGGAGGCAAGAAATATTATTTCTGTGCCACCAGGTGTCTCGACAAGTTCCGTGCGGAGCCAGACTATTATCTGATCCCTCCTGAGCAACGTAAACCGAAGACGCCACCTGCTTCTGTCGGTGGGGCCGTGAAGTATATCTGCCCCATGGACCCGGAGGTATCCGAATCGAAACCCGGCGCATGCCCAATCTGCGGGATGGCTCTGGAGCCCGCGGATGTCACCGCGTTGCCGACTCGTACCGAGTATACCTGCCCCATGCATCCGGAGATCGTGCAGCCGCACCCAGGCAATTGCCCGATCTGTGGGATGGCGTTAGAGCCGCGTACGGTGACGGTAGAAGAAAGCAATCCTGAATTGGAGGATATGACTCGCCGGTTCTGGCAGAGCGTGGTGCTAGGCTTGCCTATCCTGGCGTTGATGATTT
>JAEURV010000171.1 GCA_016788465.1 Nitrospira sp.
CAGGTAACCATATCGCTCCCGCCGTTCAGTCAATTCCGGTTGATACTCTAACCAGGTGCCTGTCCCCAGCTGCCCAGATGGCCACCACTGGGTTCGGATGGACTCGAACAGGTCTTCGTGAATGAAGGCTCTATACTTAGATGGGATATGGGCGTCGATCGCCGCGAGGATCCAGTAGAGGTTCAGCGAGAGGATCTCTCGCGCGATGTGAGGGATATTGGCTCCAGCAGCCTCGATCCCGTATTCCCCAAGCTGTGACCGGGTGATCGGAGGGGGCATCGTCTTGAACAGCGCGGTTGCGGCTTCTGCTGGTGTCATGGCTATCCGGCTAACATACTGTACCGGGTGTTTCTCCCTCAAGCGATTGCTGACAGATCCAATCGACGGTATTCCCGAACGCTTCTACGGTCAACACTGATAGACCGCTGTGACAATATTTGTCGCTCGTCGTGTATAAATTCTGAAGCGCCTTGCTGTATTACAAGATATGTATCATGTGCGATGCATCGTGCGATGGATGTGGAGGGGGCATGGGAGGGGGAATGACCAGTCTCCGGACGCCAGAGCATGATGATAGGTAGACGAACGCAGGGCCTAGACTTGCGATAAATTGGAAGCATCAGGTAGCTGCAAGGAAAATTCGAGGGCGGGACCTATGTGAGCGTGGAAGAGAATCGCTCCACCCGGCCCCTCATGGGCCGAGTGGGCTATATCTCACAACATCAGCGAGTTGCGACTTTTTGAACCACGGCCCCGTATGGAGCAGCAGTACGGCTCACGGGATCCTGCCCCGCCTTCTCATCCGTGGAAGCGAGTGGTTGACCGGATTGGGTCACAATAATCTCGACCCGCCGGTTCTTCGTCCTGCCTTCTTCCGTATCGTTTGGTGCAACGGGCCGGGAGTCCGCATAGCCGATAGCCCTGACTCGATCGGCACCGAGTCCACCCTTAATCAATGCCTTGCTTGCGTTTTCAGCACGAGCCTGGGACAGCTCCGCATTGTCCTTAAATGGGCGCTTAGGATTGTACTTGACCGGGATGCTGTCGGTATGACCGGCTACTTCAACGCTTTGGGGACGGAATTTTCGCAAGGCAACGCCAATACGCTTGACTAAGGAAGCTCCTGCAGTCGTCATGGTCACACGGCCCACACCAAACAGTTCTCCGGACGACAAGGCCAGCGTGAGTTTGTCGCCACGCTGCTCTAGCACCACTGTGCCTCGCTTCAGCTCTTCTTGCAGAGCGCTCGCCAGTTTCTCGCTGACTCGGGAGAGGTCGACAGTTGCGCGTGCAACGGCCTGTTGTGGAAACGCATTCTTGTTGGAGGGTGACAGTTTGACCGGTTTCGGTAAGGTCTTGCCCACGCTTGCCAGGAGACGCTTGGCCTGTACAAGTTGTGAGTCGCGAGAGGCAAGTTCCATGTCGAGCGCAGACTTGACTGAGTTGAATTCTTGTTCCTTGGCCACTAGCTGTAGGTCGAGATCGGCGATGCGTTGCATGGCGACATCAAGCTGGTCGTTACTGATCGTAAATTGCCGCTCGATGTCGGCGACTTGCTGTCTGGCCAACTCCAGACTGCTCTTCGTTCGGTTAAGCTCCTGTGACATTTGTTGGTGGTTGTCGCGTTGCGTGCAGATCCCTGCAAGCTCTTGCTCCTTCTGATTGAGCTGCGCTTCCAAGGCTTCCGCACGGGTCTTTTCAGCATTCAGCTGTTTAGCTGCCGCGGTGGTCTTCTCTCGTAAGAGGGTTAATTCGCTTTCCTTGGCCGTTAGCTGTTGTAGCAGGAGCTCAAGTCGGGCCTTTTCCTGCTCGATGTCCGCGTCAGTTTTTTCTTTCTCTTTCGTGACCTCCGCTTCTCCTGTCGTTTGGCTTTGAGGTACATCGATGGTGATCGACGTCATGGGAGTAATGGCCGAAACCAGCGCCGAATCAGCTGAGGCGACTTGCTGAGCAGCGGCTATCTTCTGGTCAGGCCGTGTATCGCCCGGCAGCAGAAAGCTGACGAGCGAGGTCTGAAGAAAGGTGCGCTCCCCCTCTGAGCGAACGTTCGTCGATTGGGCGTCAGTGTGAGACAGAGTAGCGGAAGCCAGACTCGATTCAGACCCACTCACCACAAGAGTGA
>JAEURV010000255.1 GCA_016788465.1 Nitrospira sp.
ACGGAATTTCTCATCACGGCCGGAGAACAGCCCAAGCGGTTGGATGTCTTTCTCGTCGGTCGGGAGCGAGACACTTCCCGGTCGGCCTTGCAGCGGTTGATTGAATTGGGCCGTATCCGGGTCAATGACCAGGTCGTCAAGCCAAGCCATAAGATCAAACCAGGGGACAGGATCACGATGGATGTCCCCAAGCCGGAACCACTCTCTATTCAAGGAGAGGCTATTCCGCTTGAGGTCTTATTCGAGGATGACTCCCTTCTGGTGCTGAATAAGCCACCCGGTATCGTGGTCCATCCTGCCCCGGGCAATTGGAGCGGGACACTTGTGAATGCGTTGCTGCATCATTTCCAAACATCGGGCGGGACGATTTCAACGATCGGTGGCAAGGAACGTCCCGGACTGGTTCATCGGTTGGACAAGGAAACTTCCGGTGTCATGGTCATCACGAAGACCGACACCGCGCATCGGGCTCTCGCTGCCCAGTTCAAACTCCATACTATTACGCGAGTCTATGAAGCCTTGGTCTGGGGAGTTCCGAAAAAAGGACGAGGAGTGATTGATCTTGCTATTGGTCGAGATAGTAAAGATCGAAAGAAGTTCTCATCAAGAACGACAAGTCCTAAGGAGTCCGTGACTGAATATGTGGTGAACCGGCGCTATGGTAAAGTGGCTGCACATGTCTTGCTCTATCCGCAAACCGGGCGGACACATCAATTGCGGGTGCATCTGACGGCATTGGGGCATCCCATTCTGGGTGATCGCACCTATGGCGGAAACAAAGTGATGGCGATTGCGGACATCGAAATCCCACGGGTGATGCTTCATGCCAGGACCCTTGGATTTACGCATCCCGCGACAGGATCGAGAGAGGAATTCACAAGACCGTTCCCTGTCGATATGGAGGGTGTGATTCATGCATTCGAGCAGCTGAATATGCCGAAAGATCGGACGGCTGCCGGTGCAACGACAGTAGGAACCGCCGGCGAGGAGCTATGCTGACCGCGGAGGTATTGGATGTGATAGGGGGCCTCACGGCTCATGTTAAAACGTATGCCGCGACCCTTCCTGCCATCGTGCATTTGAAGGCCGTGCCATCGGGCGTGAAACCCGCTGCCGAGGCCATCGATAGTTATGAAGTGATTGTCTCGCGAGCACAACGTCAGAGTGCCGGCACTCCATACAAGGTGCTGAATGATTCGTTGATATCCTCCCTGGAGGCGTTCGAGCAGGGGAATTTGATCGGGACCGTTCAAACACTCCTTACCGTGATCGATCATCTCGATCGTATGCAGCGCGATCAAGAAATCGAGGTGAAGCGATCGGATGAGAAGCGCCTCACAGAGTACCGTGTGGCCCTACGGAAAGTGCTTCCCGGCAATCAGCCTGAATTAGCAGAAACAGGTAGAGGCTTGTAGGGGACAGTGCCGCGTTATGGGTGCTGAGTTCTTTGAGTTATCTGAGAAGTTCAACTCATACCTCAACACGCACGACTAAAAACTCGTAGACCTAGCTAGTGTCCCATCTTTGGCCCTAAAGCATTGGACCCAGTCGTGACCAGCTTGAATCGAGCAAGGGTCCCACAGTGCGGGCACTTCGCACGAACTGTTTCAGCGTCGAGTATCTCGTACTCTTCAGCTCGTAACCACATGAGTTGGAAGCACTTGGAGCAGGTACGGACTTGCGTTGACATTGGTTTCCTCGTACACTTTGGATCAATTCAACAGCTACTGTAGTATAAGATGCCTCCAACCCTCAAGTCTGCCATCACCTATTCTCATAATGAACTTCCTGAGGCGTCCCAGCTTTTAGGACTCTTTCGTCAGGCTCCATGGGCGAAGGAGCGCTCTCTGGATAACGCCAAAGAAATGCTCCAGCGTACAGATCTCACGATTTGTGCATGGGACGGCGAACAGCTGATTGGATTCGGGCGAGTCCTCACCGATTTCATCTACCGGGCGACGATTTGGGATGTGATTGTCGATCGGGCTTATCAAGGCCAGGGTATCGGGACGGAAATCGTCAAGAGGATTCTCCATCACCCACAATTGCAACGGGTCGAATTGTTTTGGCTCTGTACCAGGCGTCCTGGTTTCTATGAGCGACTAGGATTCAGCTCCAAGGAACAGACCGGGATGGTCTGGAGTCGGAGCAAGAACAGTCGACTTGAGTAAGAAGCCTGAAACGCGCCCCACGGTCTTTTGCTGGGCTATGAGTGAAGCCCCTGTCATTGTTTCCGTGCCCGCGTCAGGCTCAAAAGAACATTTTCCCGCCAAATAAGAACCCAAACGAAGAGGCGTTCCAATCGTTGTTTCGGCCACCGGTGCCGGTCGTATGTCCATCATTGCGCTTATAGGCCCACTCTATGTTAAGGGCAAACTGTTTGTTGAGCTGGTAATCAGTTCCCCATCCCAGTCGCCAGGCGAAGGTATTGCTCGGGCTGATCCGAATCGCCGTATCCTCACCAAAGCTGTTGACGTTCACGCCGAAACTCATATTCACGTAGGGGCTCAGGGGGCCTGATCGGCCTGGACGTATTTCCATCGTCGGCAGAACCGAAACAGTATCCTGGTGTCCAAGATCTACGTCAGACTGTTCCACGCTGACACCATGGCGTTCCCACTCGAGCATCATGCCCACCAAGAACCAGGTATTGAGACTGTACATCGCTTGGAAGTTGACCAGTGGTCCAATTGAGGTGGAGGTGCCGTTCGAGAGCTGTTGGGTGAGTGGTGCAAATCCAGCACGAAAGCCGAGTACCACCCGGCCGGGATCAATTCCTCCGAACTGTTGTGCGGAAGCAGTTGTTGAAACTGGAAACAGTGAGAACAACACGATGAGCAGCACTGCAGCCATGTACTCCTTGATCCATTGCCCACGCATACCACACCTCCGTTCCGCTAGTGGAAGGAAAGCCACTGAGCATTCAACTCAAGCCGGCACAACCGATACCCTTAGTAGACTGGCGTGATCATCCATTGTGTACCTGCAAGGTCTGAATGAGATTAACACGGCGGCTAATGGGAATGAACGACTTCTGCACGTCTCACCCGTTTCGGTGAGAAGAGGACCGCCGTAAAAAAGATTGCGGTCGCCAACAGCACAATCGCCGGTCCGGAAGGAATGTCCCAGATAGCAGAAATCAGGACTCCCAATACCGAGGTTGTGATTCCGATGAATGCTGAATACAGCGTCAAGGTCGTGAGGCTATGTGTGAGTTGATAAGCCGTCGACGCTGGAATGAGAATCATGGCAAAGACGAGAATGGCTCCCACGGTCTTGAGTGAGACAACCACGGTCAGTGCGACAAGGGTCAGCAGTAGAAAAAACATCTGCCGAGCCGGGACTCCAGAAGCTTCGGCCATTTCTTGATCGAAAGCAATGAAATAGAGTTCTTTCGCGAACAGCAGCAGCAGGCTCAATACCAGTACGCTCAACGCGCCAATGATACGAAGCTCATCCGGTGTCACCGAGAGCACACTGCCGAAGAGATAGCCGTAGACCTCGGCATTGTAGCTCTTCATCAGTCCGATGAAGAGGATGCCCAGTGCCATGGTGGTGGTGTAGAGAATGCCGATGGAGACATCCAGCTTCATCCTGCCGCGTTCTTCCACCCAGCCGGTAATCCAGACCGTGGCCAGACCAAACAGAATGGCCAGCAACAAAGGCGGCCATCCCATCAGGTAGCCAAGCGCCACCCCCGCAAATGCGGCATGGGATGTTCCTGCACCGACGAAGGCCAATCCTCGCAGGACGACAAAGACACCGATAACGGAGCAGAGCCCGCCAACCATCGCTGCGGCGAGGAGGGAACGTTGCATGAAATCATAGGCGAGGAGGTCAAACATGGTCTGTCGTTACTACTAGTGATGATGGTGGTAGTCTTCGACGATGACGAGATCTTTTTCTGTAATCACAAGCTCTTTCCCATACACTTGGTGAAGGATCTCCGGCTTGAGGACCTCGGCGGGAGGACCGGCGGCGTAGAGCCTGGTTTTGAGGAGAACGAGTCGATCCACTCTCGAGCGGATCATATTGATATCATGCGTGATGAGCAGCACGGTCAGCTTGAGTTCGTCATGAAGATGCTGGATGAGTTCAATGACGTTGTGTTGCATCGTGATATCCAGCCCGGTGGTGGGCTCATCAAGGATGAGGACTTTGGGCTGTTGTGCCAACGCTCTCGCGATGAAGACCCGCTGTTGCTGACCGCCCGATAGATGTCCGAGTGCCGTATCTTGATGGGACTCCATGCTGACCTGGGCGAGCGCCTCCATCGCGATCTGACGATCCTTCTTCCCCGGCCGCTTGAGCAGACCCAATGCGCCATAGCGCCCCATCATGACTGTTTCTAGGACCGTTACGGGAAAGTTGCGATCAACCACTCCCTTTTGTGGAAGGTACCCGATCTGCGCCCGATGGTGGCAGCGGAGTTCGTTGCAGGCACAATCGAAGATATGCAGGTGGCCTTCGACCGGCGGAAGCAATCCTAAGACGGCTCGGCAGAGGGTTGTCTTGCCTGATCCGTTTGGCCCGATCACACCGACGAACTCACCGTCATAAATGGGGAGGGAGATATCCTTGAGGGCAATCAGCCCGGGGAAACCAAAGGACGCATGATCAAAGCGGATGATCGGACTGCGACCATCGGACACGGACTCCATAATTCTATCCGGAGACATGAATAGATTTCCTGAGCGGCTACTAGGGGGACTCCAACGCGCCGACCAATTGGAGCACATTATAACGAAGCATGTCGAGGTAACTTTCAGTTCCCGGAATTCCACCCGGCATGGTGGTCAACACCACCACACGGGCTTTGGTATCTCGTGACAGCAGTTCCGGGAGGCGTTGGCTCAGCTGGATTTCAGAGGCGATCACGCGGATATGCCGGCTATTAATTTTCGATATCAAATGCTGCAAGTGGAGGGCGGAGGGTTCTGTGCCTGACTGGGTATGGATCGTGTCGACGATCTCAAGGTGAAATCGTTTGGCGAGGTAGGGCCAAGCCGGATGATGTGCGACGAAACGCCGGTCCGAGAGGCTGTGAGTACGCTTCATCAGCTCCTGTTGTACCAGCTGGAGGCGTTGCAGGTACGCGTCCTGATTCGCCTGGAACTCGGCGGCATGAAGCGGATCGGCGTCGATGAGCGCACGGGTGATATGGCGCAGCATGATCCCGACATTGATGGGATCCAGCCAAATATGTGGATTCCCTGCAGGCTCAGCCCCATGTGCGTCGGGATGGATGTCTTCGTGAATATCCCCATCGTCAGGAAGAAGCTCTACGCCTTGAGACGTTGTGATCACGCGCAATCGCGCACCTCCAGCATTCTTCACCAATGAGGCGACCCAGACCTCAAGTCCAAGGCCGACCTCAAACAGTAATTGCGCTTTGCGGACCGCGACCAAATCACTGGGCTTCGGGGAATAGGTGTGTTCATTCTCGTAGCCGCTCAATAAAGATTTCACCTGTACAAAGGGGCCGCCAACCTGCTCGGTGAGATCCTTTAAGACCGGAATGGTCACGACAACAGGAATTGGCTCACGTGCTTCAGCCGTTGA
>JAEURV010000283.1 GCA_016788465.1 Nitrospira sp.
GCCGCGAGATCTGGTTGATTGAAAGGAGACGGTTCGCTCATCGCTGGACCGTTCGTTGAACTGAGCCGTGAGCTTCTCCAACAGTGGCTTTCTGACGATGACCGCGGAATCCCCGGACCAGACATTCAAGCCGGACGCAGCCGCACGAATGGCATAGGTCAGCCGTCCAATTTCAGACTCCAGCTGCTCCGTCGGTACCCGAGCCACTGGTTTGGGAATAGAGGGAGCCTTGTCGCCGTACCGTGCAAAAATCCAGAACCCCGAGTCGGTCATCAGAAACTGCGAATACCGAGCCACGAGCGGCATCTCGAACTTTGGACTGGCATAGGCGATCTTGATCTGGAACCCCTTCTCCTCATCCTTCAGCACCTCACTTCCCGATAGACCCAACATCAGCTTGTCGAGCTTGGCCGTGGGCACTTTCACCACGAGGCTCTTCTCCACCTGTTCAATCAATCGATTCCGGAGATAGTCGCGCATCGTCGAGAGGCTTTGGATCGGCAAGGAATACCAGGAAAGACGTGGATGGAGCTCTCGGACCTTCATCCGGAAGGCCAGCTGATCTTCAGGTGTGTCCGTATCGAGTTCTGGCGGCAGGAACAGGAGATCGCCCGTCATCGTGGCTGCAAACTGGAGAGAGTTGGCAGCGCTTGAAAGAGAAAACTCCAATTCCAACTCACTGCGGCCTGCCCTGCTGACGAGTTGAATATCCTCGATCCGTACAGACAGATCTTCGTACCCTTTCGGCGGCTGGGTCGGACTGATGACAAGTCCCTTGAGCAGCGACAGCAACTTGCCCATGCCCCGATTCGAGATCCCAATGCCAAGATCAGCCGCAGCGTGCCCACCACCCTGCTGCTGAAGCTGATCTTGCAACGCCAAGCTCTCATAGACCGCCCGCTGATGGTCAACGATCAGTTGGCCTTCTCGATCTGAACCACAGCCAGATAACACCATCACCCATGCGGCCAGCAGTACCGCTTGTTTGCGTCTCATATTCATGTTCCTCGATCGACACTACAAATTGGTCGCTGGATAGAGTGATCACGACTACTCATCAGACCGCCTCTTCACATGGCTGGCAAGGCAGGAACCTTTACGACATCCCGTTCGGCAATCACTTACCCAAATAAGAAACGCTTCACGAATGACGAGCGACGGCTATTTGCCCACCGGAACATTCTCCGTCCGCTTCACGATATCTATGGGTTGGAAGACGGAGTCTTGCGACCCCTGAGGCGATTCGGCTTCGACCAGCTGGAGGAACGGGGCAGGGCCAGTCAGCGGTGCGTACGTGAGCCCGACTTCGATATCGAACGTCCTGGTATCTTTTGGCGTGGGGAAGGTAAAGGTTTCCTCTCTCGTCTCTTCGGGCTTCAAGACCGTATCCTCGGTCACCTTCACTGCCTCAAAGTCAAAGATTGTGGGTTGCCCCTGGGCGTCTTGGTATGTCCGACCATAGACCCGCTTGTCTGAAAAAACGGTTTTGAGGTTTTTGCCCTTGATCTCCAAATTCAACACCACCGACGCCCAAGCCGGGTGGGTCGCCGGCAAGTTGTGCGGGACGAGGCTCTGCACCTTGACCGTCACCGTCGTCTTATCACCCTCGACTTTCGTCTGGACCGCTAACTTCGCGGCTTCCTGACGAAGCTTGCCGAGACGCCCCGGAAAACTATGGTTCGCGATGGTTCGCTTCTTTTCACCATTCGCCGATTCGCCTACTTGTTGAGGCATGTGGCAGGTCTGACATTCTTTTCCGGACATCACGGCCCGGCTCTGGTCCCAATTCCCCAGCAAATCGTTGGCCTTCCCCAGATTCGCCGCTGACGGCACCGACTGATGACAGTTCAAGCAGAGATCAGACTTCTGGAACAGACTCGATTCCATCGACTGATGGGCCAGATTTTGCACGAAGTCTTTGTACGGCCCATAGAGTGTCTTTCCGCCGACTTCATACTTCGGCTCAGGCGGATGCTTGGCGCGGTCCACGTGCTTGATCAAATGACACTGGCTGCAGGCCACACCGTCCAAGGAGGGATCGCCCCCTTTCGTCTGGTCCACAAACAGCTGTGCTTGGTCGGAGAACTCCCGGACATGCGGTGCATGGCATCGGAAACACAGGGCCTGATCTTTTCCCCCAGGCGACTTCAGATACACATCCAACGCGGTACGAAACGCCGGAGAATGGATGGACTTTGATAGCGGCGACGTTTCCCACTCTTCGTACACCCGTTCGTGACAGCGTTTACATTTCTTGGAGTGAGGGAAGGTCTTCTCGATTAAGGACTGGCTTTGGACTGTTTGCGCCTGCACCGTGTGGCTTGCCCCAACCGGCAGGAACGCAATGCAGACCATCAGCAAGACACTAAGCCCGATCGCTTGCCTACCCTGCCCTCGTTCCATCGGTGCTGTCATGTCAGGAAAGCACCTTCACACGGTAGGTTAGGAAATGCCGTTGTGTATACTCCTGCACAATATTCTTGGCCTCGTCTCGGGCTGCATCGGTTGCTAAGGTGGCCAAATATCTCTCTAACAGAGTAGGCGTAGGGGTGGGAATCAGCGCATAGTTCAAAACGGCTTCGATCGACGCTGCAGCCTTTCCCTCGGGAAGCGTCAATACGAACGGCACCTTCCTCGTATTCCCACCCTTAATGAAGGGATCCGGAATCGGACCACGGAGAAGCTGGTCGTAGGATAATCCGAACTGCTGTGTCTCCTCCGTCAAAATCTGCCCTTTTGCATCCTTTGCCGTGACGGTCAGAAAGAACTGTTTCAGCACCGGATCGCCTTCTGGAAAGCTGTGCGGCAGGCTGCCGACTTTCACAAGACTTCTTCCTTCCACGGTCGCGCCGGTCTTTGTTACCTCCACATCAATGCGGGGCATCCATTCTGCCTGCACGTTTCGGTTCTTGATCAGAGTCCCGGCGACGACGACGCCTCGGAACCAATGGCGGCCAATGGATCTGGTCATGGCACCACGCCGTGAAGTCGAACTCCCCGTCGAAGGCTCCATATGGCAATCCTGACAGATCGTCCCTTCCAGGATTTCACCAGGAAGGTTTTGTTGCGTGACATCTTTTACTTTATCGAAGTGGCAGGAGACGCAAAAACTGGCTTCTCGAAATTGCGTCGACTGCACGGCAGGATGGACGAGATTCTCTTCCGGATTGGCATAGGGACCATAGAAAGTTCGGCCAGGCTGTAGAGCAAACGTCGGCGGGGAGGATGCATGCTTATTCATGCCTGCCATCAAATGGCACGCCGCACAGCCGATGCCTTCCACCCCAGATTTCCCACTCAAGACTTGGCCGACGACCTTCTCGGCATGTTCAGGGAACACCGTCACGGCAGGCGCATGGCACGACAAGCATCGCCGTTGTTCATCCGCGGTTGGGTTCGTCTCTTTCCAGAGGCCGAGGACCGTTCTGAAGACCGGTGAGGTGAACGATGTCCCATGTAAGAGCGCGGCATCGACACGACCAAACGTCTTCAAATCCGGCGTCTGCTCTCTG
>JAEURV010000298.1 GCA_016788465.1 Nitrospira sp.
GATTTGTTGACAAGTGGATTGGAGGATCGGAAGACAACGTCCGGACTCATCGAACAGCGGCTTCAGTTTTGGACGTAGTCGAGGGCGGATCGAGTCGATGAGGGCTGATTCCGCGATCGAAGGCATAGGGGTTCCCCGTTAGCTGCTAGAGGCTGTATCGGAGCAAATACCTTCCAGCTTGAGAAATAGGTAGCGAGGAGGGATGACGAAAGGGACTCTGCCTGGGGATGACGTAGCCTCGGGGAAGGGGTGAGATCGGGTGGACAACCCGAGTGAAATCGTAACTGTCTCGATCACTGCTTCAGCTGCCGATCACAGCGTGTTCCATCTATGTCACTCTCGAAGGACTGGCTGAATGCAGAGAATGACAATCTGGTAGTCGATTCACCCCTTCAGGGCTAGAATTTACTGAGATGGCGGTGCGTGCTCAGGTCTGTTACCTGCCCCCACATTATTTTTTGGCCATTCCTAACCGATAGAGAAGACGGAGGACCGGTCTGGATTGATTTGTAAGAAGGAGGGGCTCCACCATGCCATTGGCGAGTGAATTGGTCCAAGCCTGCACTACGGTGTCGACATTATCCGAAGTGTATTGTCGTGTGCGGGATGTGGTGGACGATCCCAACGCAACGATGGGAGATCGAGTCAAGGCGCTTCAGCTCGATCCGGCCATCGCAGCTAGACTGCTTCGCATGGCCAACAACTCACCCTATGGACCATCGAGGCAAGTCGACACCGTGACCGGAGCAGTCCAACTCCTTGGGAAGCAAGTCATCAACGATTTCGTCGCGACAACGACCGTCGGTCAAACCTTCGCGGGGATGCCGGTTCATCTGATGGATCTATCCAAGTTTTGGAAGAAAAGCCTCTTGTGCGCGCTGCTGGCTCGAACAATCGCGAAGTCCTGTGGCGTTGAGGACCGAGAACAACCGTACATGGCTGGCCTTTTACGCGATATCGGCCATTGTGTCTTGTACCAGACTGTTCCGCAGCGTGCGCAGTCGGCCCTGATTGAGGCAGGGTATCTGGAAGCTTCTCTGGCTGAAGTGGAACAGTCCAACATCGGGTGTGACTTTGCAGAAGTCGGAGCGGAACTCCTCCGATCTTGGGGTTTGCCTGTAGAGATCGAACAGGCGGTTCGTTGCCAACTGAGTCCAAAGGATGCCGGTGAATTCATCGTGTTGGCCTCCATTGTCCATCTGGCCGGTGTCGTTGCCGACTACGAAGAACTCGATCCGGCTCGACGCCCGGCAACTTTCCCATTCAGTTCCCATGCCCTTGCGGCCACAGGGTTTGTAACGGCCAACCTGCCGGTACTTGTCACGCAAGCCCGAGCTCAACTCCAAGAGATTCTGGCAATGGTACAGCCTTACACTATGGCAGCGTAGTACGCTGGACGAGGGTATTTGAATAGGCAGGGTCTCGAGACTCCGCACGAGCTATTCCACGGAGTGTCCTTCCAGGAAGACTGCTTGTTCAAGCGTCCGAAAGAACTGCTGGTAGGGGACGGGGTCCTCGACTGCACGAAGATAAAATTGAGCGCTGGTCCGCACCACAAGTTGAGTCTCGTTGCGTCTGCGGACGGTGACCGTCAAGCGGACAAGATTACTGCGGTGACTGAACGGACCCCATGTCCGATCATGACGGTTGAGGATTAGCAAGGTGTCTGGTTGATACAGTAGATAGCTCAAGTCAATGCCATAAATCCGCTCACTTTCGACATACTTTTTGCCGGAGACGAGGCCCAGCTCTTCATCGAGTACTTCTACTTTGAAATCCAAGTCCTGCAGGGTGGATACAATTGTTGCCAGCATCTTCCGCCGATCCGCGGTATCGAACACACGCGATTGCGCAGTGCGAATCTTGACTTGGCTTTCTTCGGAAAGCCAGATTTGCTCACGTGAGTCCCACTGGTTGGCGTGCCGTAGTTCGTAGGGTGTAGGGCATCCCTGCAACAGGAGGCAAAGGCCGACGAGGAGCCAGGGGTTCAGCCGTCCAGTCCCTATGGAAAGTCGGGGCAAATAAACAAGGGGCCTCTGGTGAGTGACGACGTGCATCAATTCTTGGTGACAAAGAGCGAGCGTTCCAGCGTGGCAAAGAAATTCTGGTATACCTTAGGGTCTTCGATAGGCCTGTTGTTGTAGATGGCGTTCGCGCGAATCATCATGCGGTCTTCGGACTCGGAGCGTACGGTGACCGTCACGCCGACGACATCGTAGAAGTTCGGCTCGGCGAACCGCGCGGCCGTCACCAGCCCCAATGGTTCATTGGCTCGCTCAATGATGAAGCCTAAGTCTTGCAGCGCCGCGATGACACCACGCATGGCCACTTGACGGTCCTTGAGATCGAAGGATCGAGTTTGTGCGCTCCGAATCTTCATCTGGGCGTCGGTCGGCGCTAGTAGCTCCGGACTGGGTTGCGGGACAGCGCAGCCTTGGATGAGCACAAGGACGACGACCGCAAGGATTCCTCCCACGTTCTCCAGCTTCATCAGTGCCTCATGTTCAGAGTGCGAAGGGTTCCAGAAACACGGCTTTCGACAATTTTGCAAAGAACGTCTGGTACATCACCGCGTCGCGCAGCATTTCCATTCGTTGCTCCCCGGGTGGAATGCCCTGCTGTCCAGACGATCCCCCTCCTTGCCACACGACCCGGTAGAATACGACCCTGACTTCTTGGCGCGTGGCCTCTGGATTGACCGGTCGGGCCACCAGCGTGGCAGCGATCTTTTGATGCAGATCGACGGGCATGACGATCGGAGGTTGTTGCACGAGTGCCAGCGGCGTGCTCAGAAGAAAGACGAAAAAGCGGGTGATGTCCTGGCCGTACTCCCGAGCACTTCGCTCTTTCGTGGCTCGCAAAAACCCAACCTCGCGCACGCTTTCTTCGACCTGAAACCCAAGATCCTGCAGGACAGCGGCGGAGGCGGAGAGTAACTCCGTTCCATCCTTGGTTTCGAAGAGGCGGGTTTGCATGGCACGATTGGCGGCGCTCTCCGGCCTCAGCTGAAACAATTCATCAGGCTGTGTGTGCGCGACACACCCGACGAATGAGCTCGACATGGCAAGGCAGAGCACTGCCACAAGTATTCGCCTGATTCCAAGCGTAAAACACATGCTAGAACTGTGTGGAGTTGTACGCAAAATCTCGGACTTTCTTCTCTTCGTCATACTTGATGATGATCGTGAGCGTCCGTTGGCGTTGTGAGCTGGAACTGTCGCGGGCTGCGGCGCCGAGAATAATGAGGCCGGCAAAGGATGAGCTGGACGTATCCACGCGATCGGTCGACACCTTGTCATAGATCCAGACCTCGCGGCGTTTGTCGTCGGTGGTCACGATATTGGGGCTTCCCAGGAGTTCGGCCACCTGGGAGGCAGGCATCCCGACTTTGATTTCGCCCTGCACCTTCCCGACTGTCAGGTGGTCTTCTTTAATCTCGGCCCTGTTGCCAGTACAGCCTGCGGCGATGAGCAAGAGGCACAGGCACAGCGCGCTCCATCGTGTTTTCATTGCTGATACCCTTTCTCTGGCTGAATGGAAGAGGGATTTACCTTAGAACAATAGGCTACTGACCCCTAGAGAACTGTGTCAACGGCGGAGATTCGATAAGCACGCAATAGCGTGCGGTTGGTCTTGCCCCTCTTGCCGTCATGTTGCTTATTGCATGGACTCTTTGGAAAACCAAACTCAATCGCAAAAATTCGCTCTTCGGGAAGAGCCAGGTTGATGGGGGTACAGGCCAGGTAGTAGTTGCATGTTTTACCCGTCATGGCAAGCACGAAGAGACTCCTTTTACCCAATCTCCGCAATTGTGTGTTGTCAATCAGAGCAGCCGCTCCGGATAGTCAGAAACGATGCCGTCGACGCCCATGGCCTTAGCGGTTTGGATGTCGGCTGATTCGTTGACGGTGTAGACAAACACTTGGAACGAGCGTTCGTGAAGGGCTTTGAGGAATGACGCTGTGAGCGTTTCGAATGCTACGCCGACATGGGTGGCCTGCGCGTCTGTTGCAAATGCCGTCCGATTGACGGGCACTGCTTCGATGAGAGCCATGGTCTGCGACTGTGGATCTTCATGACGAACCGCGAGCAACTCGTTGTGGAAGAAGGAGGCGTAGATGACGGGTTCACGAAACTGGAGGTCTCGGACTGTGCGGCAGACTTGTTTGGCGATGCCCTCCACTTTGATCTCGATCATGACACCGCATCGCCCCGATGCCATACGGAGCGCGTCAGCTAAGAGCGGTAGGGCTTGTCCGTTATGGTCTGTGATTTGTTTGACGTCATTCCAGAACTGGTCTGCAATCGGGCCATGGCCGTTGGTTGTCCGGTCGAGGGTCGCGTCGTGCAGTAAGACCAACTGGCCGTCGCTGGTCGCCCGCACATCGAACTCGACGAGGTGTGCGTGAAGCGCAATGCCGCGCTCAATGGCGGCGAGGGTGTTTTCCGGTGCATGACCGCCTGCTCCACGATGGCCGATGCG
>JAEURV010000306.1 GCA_016788465.1 Nitrospira sp.
GTGTCCTCGCACAAAACGGAGGTGCTATAATCGCGCCCCTATGGGCAACTCTATCATCATCAAGGGTGCGCGCGAACATAATCTCAAGAACATCGACGTCGAGATTCCACGGGACAAGCTGGTGGTCATCACCGGCTTGAGCGGATCGGGTAAATCGTCGCTTGCCTTCGATACGATCTATGCTGAAGGACAGCGGCGGTATGTCGAGTCACTCTCCGCCTATGCTCGGCAGTTCCTTGAGCAGATGGGGAAGCCGGACGTCGATTCGATTGAAGGCCTGTCTCCGGCAATTTCCATCGAACAGAAGAGCACGAGTCACAATCCCCGTTCTACTGTCGGTACCGTCACAGAGATCTATGATTATCTCCGTCTCCTTTTCGCCCGTGTGGGGCGGCCCTATTGTTTTCAATGTGGCGAGGAAATTACCGCGCAAACCGTCCAGCAAATGGTCGATGCGATTGCTGCACAGCCGGAAGGCATGAAATTCCAGATTCTGGCGCCGATCGTGCGTGGACGGAAGGGGGAATATCGGAAAGAGCTGCTGGAGATGCGCAAGGCCGGGTATGTGCGCGCCAGGGTCGATGCGAAGATCGTCGATCTCGGGGAGGATATCTCGCTCGATAAACAGAAAAAGCACACGATTGAAATCATCGTCGATCGGTTGGTGATGAAAGCGGGCGAGGCATTGATGCGGCGATTGGCGGATTCTGTTGAAACATCGGTCAAGCTGACCGGTGGGTTGGTCGGTGTGTTGACGGAGGACGGCGAGACTAAGCTCTACAGTGACAGGTTAGCCTGCATTAAGTGTGGGGTCAGTTATCCGGAAGTCACGCCGCGGGTCTTTTCCTTCAACAGTCCGCATGGCGCTTGTCCGGCCTGTGACGGTATCGGCTACGCCGTTTCCCCGGGGAACGAGGAGGAGGATTTCACGCTGCTCGAACCTTGTGAAACCTGTCACGGTGCGCGGCTGAGACCGGAAAGTTTGTCTATCAAGCTGGCGAAGAAATCGATTGCCGAGGTGACGACACTCTCTGTTCGTGCAGCGGCTGATTTTTTCTTGTCGCTCAAGTTTACTGATCGAGAGCTAGTCATCGCGCATCGGATTCTGAAAGAGATTCGGGAGCGGTTAGGATTCTTGGTTAACGTGGGGTTGGACTACCTGACGCTCGACCGGGCAGCGGCGACCCTGTCAGGCGGCGAGGGGCAGCGCATTCGATTGGCCACGCAGATTGGGTCCGGATTGGTCGGGGTGCTGTATATCCTGGATGAGCCGTCTATCGGGCTGCATCAGCGAGACAACCGCCGGTTGCTGCAGACGTTACTCAGGTTGCGCGACCTCGGGAATACCGTTGTGGTCGTGGAGCATGACACCGAAACGATGATGGCTGCGGACTATGTGTTGGATATGGGGCCAGGCGCCGGCTCGCATGGGGGGCATGTGGTGGCCCAGGGAACTCCGCAGCAAATTATGAGCGATCCCAATTCATTGACGGGCCAATATCTTCGCGGGACGCAGACCGTGGCTGTACCCCAACGGCAGCGAAAGCCGAAGGGAATGTTGTCGGTCATCGGCGCTCAGAAACATAACCTGAAAAACGTGAGCGCGCGCATTCCGCTGGGGCTCTTCACCTGTGTGACCGGCGTGTCGGGATCAGGCAAGAGCACGCTGGTGCTGGAAGTGTTGTTTCACTCGCTTTCACAACTGCTCTATCACAAGAAGCCCAAGATCGATGGATGCAAAGAAGTGAAGGGCGTGGATGCGCTCGACAAAGTGATCGATATTGATCAATCGCCGATCGGCCGGACTCCGCGGTCGAACCCGGCCACCTATACGGGCCTGTTCGGCTACATTCGTGATCTCTACTCGAATCTTCCAGAGTCACGTGTCCGTGGCTATAAGCCTGGACGCTATAGTTTCAACGTCAAGGGTGGGCGATGCGAAGCCTGCCAGGGCGATGGCCTCATCAAGATCGAAATGCATTTCCTGCCCGATGTCTATGTGACCTGCGAGGTCTGCAAGGGGCAACGGTACAATCGCGAGACGTTGGAAATTCATCACAAGGGGAAGAGTATCGCCGATGTGCTGAACATGACCGTGGACGATGCCTTGGAATTTTTCGAACATATTCCCTTGATCAAGACGAAGCTCCAGACACTCCATGATGTTGGCCTGCACTATGTGAAGCTCGGCCAATCTGCGACGACACTCTCTGGTGGAGAGGCCCAGCGCGTCAAACTGTCCCGAGAACTTTCGAAACGTGCGACCGGTCGAACAATGTACATCCTCGATGAACCGACCACCGGCCTGCATTTTGCCGACGTGCAGCGCTTGCTCGATGTACTGGACCGGCTTGTCGAAGCCGGTAACACGGTGCTCGTGATCGAACATAATCTGGACATGATCAAGAACGCCGATTGGATTATCGATCTCGGACCGGAGGGCGGAGACCGAGGCGGTGAGATTGTGGCTGAGGGCCCGCCAAAAGAAATCGCCAAGTCGAAGCGGTCCTATACGGGACAGGTGCTAAGAGAGGCGGGGTTGTGACCGAGGATCGTTCGAGAGTCAGCATAATGCGATGGGTCCATATGGGAGCCGAATCAGTATTCTTGGCCTCGTGCGACTGTAAGGCGCGATAAGAATTGCATGCCTTCGCCCACGGAACCTTTATCAGCCACACCTCGCTGCTCCTGCTACGACGATTTCCGAAAGCTCCATCCCTTCCGCCCCAGGAGAGAAGCTAGGCCATGTGGCTCAAGGCGCTGGTGGCCTTCAGCCTGGGGCCCATTGATACTGAATTCCGAGAGGTGATCTGTCTTGATTGAAAAGTGTGAAACCATCAAGGCTTACTTCGAGGGATGGCAAGAGGATCTTGATAGGGTCAAGAGGTTGATGGCCGACAACAAATACTACCTTGAGGCCATCTTGGTCCTGAGTTGTTACATTGGGGCCTTGGGATCACTCCGATATCCTGGTGTGAAAGAGGATAACAAAGTCTCTAAAAGAGTTGTCCGTGAGTATTCCGGGAAGAAAGAGTTTTACGAGCAGGTAGATCTCCTTTTCTTCCTTCAATGGCCACGGTCGCTCTTTCAGAGTCATGGAGATTACCAGAAGCTAAAGAATCACGAAGAGATATCCAAAGTAATTGTCGATGCCTATGGTAACGAAGTTCAAATCATGAATGGCACACGGTACATTTCACAGCAGGATTTTCTGACATGCATAGAGCAGAGGCCATTTCCAGGCTTTGACGGATGCAATCTCCGGGAACATCTACTACGCTTCTCGCTTTGTGAAATGCTCTATCGTTATTTGCGTTGTCGTGCAGTTCACGATGTTCGTTTTCCCTTTGTCGATAAACCTCATCAGGTTGGTGGTGGCACCCGCTACGAGGATAATCATGCAATCACTGGAGCTGTTCTGCTTGAAACAACCGAAAACATTCTGAGAAACATGCGCCTTGAGTGTTTGGAGAAAGCAAGGTGGCCAGGGGAATTGTGAGGGCTGATATCGGGCGGTCATGCGACAAAATGAGTTCGTGCGCACCATTTCTCTTGTCAATCTACAACCTTGCACCCTTGTACTTTGAGTGGTTCATCCGATCGCCAGGGGCACCAATGGTTCTCCAGCTAATCCCATAGCCTTTTTTGTATGTAAGCATTTTCCCCCCGCCACATGAATTCAAGCGACAATACACCAGCAATGCCTATCAGAAAGAAGGAGGCCAGGATTCGATGCAGACGATTGTATTACTGACAATCTCCAACATCTTCACGACCTTTGCCTGGTATGGACATCTGAAACACAAAGATCTGAGCTTGAATCTCGCGTTCAGTCATGTCTATTTCCGATTAGGAGGACGATTTACCTGTTGTGATAATTGACGCCTCTACCGGCAATTATCATGATAATTGACATCGGTGGCGTCTAATATCATACTCAGAGATGTGGATATTCCTCGCATCCTTGATCTGCCCAAGCTCCTGGCAACGAAGTCCTATTTCCTGTTCGGCCCAAGGCAGACGGGGAAAACGTTCATGATCCGCCGGCAGTTTCCCAAGGCCAAATACTACAATCTGCACGAGACCGACACCTTTCTGAAGTTCAATCAAGCTCCCCATCGACTTCGTCAGGAACTGACCGGCAAGGACAGGCTGGTCATCATGGACGAAATCCAGAAGTTACCGCTGCTCCTGGATGAGATCCAGGTCATGATCGATGATCAGCAGGTGCGCTTTCTGCTGACGGGGTCCAGTGCTCGATCCTTGAAGCGCAAGGGGCTCAACTTACTGGGGGGACGTGCGAGAACCAAGCGGTTACACCCACTGTGCCACCGAGAACTCGGTCGAGCGTTCAATCTTGTCAAAGCGCTGGATTGCGGTTTGCTCCCATCGCTCTACTTTTCTGACTCGCCCTCTGAGGATCTCCAAGCCTATGTGGGCACCTATCTGAAGGAAGAGGTTGCAGCCGAGGCGGTTGTCCGGAACCTGCCCGCATTTAGCCGGTTCTTGACCGTTGCGGCATTGTGCAATGGGCAGATGCTCAACTATTCGAAAATCGCGAGTGATGCGCAAGTACCCAAAACCACTGTGCAGGAATATTTTCACATTTTGCGCGACACGCTAATCGGCGACGATTTGCCGGCATGGCGGCGGACGGAGAAACGAAAGCCGCTAACGACCGCAAAATTTTATTTTTTCGATATCGGGATCGTGCGGCATTTACAGCGGCGACGACATCTCCAAGAAGGGTCACCGGAATTCGGAGAAGCCTTCGAGGCCTACCTGCACCATGAACTGAAAACCTATAGTGATTATGAGGGAGTCGTGGAGTTGGCGTATTGGCGCTCAACTTCAGATTTTGAAGTGGATTTTATCCTCAACGATCGCACGGCTATCGAGGTCAAGGCAAAAAGGCATGTATCAGATCGTGACTTGCGTGGACTCCGGGCGCTGCAAGAGGAGCGACTCCTGCAGCACTATATTGTGGTGAGTCAGGAAGCTACTCCCCGCCGTGTCGACGGAATTGATATTCTTCCCTGGCAAGAATTCCTCACGCGTTTGTGGGAGGGAGATTTTTTGTGACCTGCACGGGGTGCAAGGGAACGAGCCGCGAAACTTTCATCCTCATCCCTTCTGCCCGCCTGAAAGAGTGAAAGAGTATAAGCGGCTGATGGCGCCGACGGTCATCAGCCAGTTCAGTCAGATGAACGCTTGTGCCATCTGCTATAAGCCATAGGCTCTTTTCTCAGGAGGCCCATGCAGACCATTCTCTTGCTGACCATCTCAAACATCTTCATGACGTTTGCCTGGTATGGGCATCTGAAATATAAAGATTCGCCCTTATGGATGGCGATTGTCGTGAGTTGGGGGATCGCGTTTTTTGAATACTGCCTGCAAGTGCCCGCCAATCGGATCGGACACTATGCATTCACGGCTGCTCAGTTAAAGACAATCCAAGAAGTCATTACCTTAGTTGTGTTTTGCGTGTTTTCTGTTCTGTATCTAAAAGAACCGCTGAAATGGAACTATCTAGTTGGTTTCGGCATGATGGTCGGTGCGGTGTTCGTCATTTTCAAAGAATGGTGATGGTGGATTCATGCCACGATAGGTCTACGTAAGTTGCAGTCGCCCGTCGCAAGCCAAGCCCAATCACAATCCTTTCCCCAGTCGCATCCCTCACTTCCGCTTGCAGC
>JAEURV010000352.1 GCA_016788465.1 Nitrospira sp.
CACGACGCCCTGTACTTCGGCCGGGAGCAGGACGGCACCTTAGAGAACGAATTCAGCGGGAATCTGGTGGAGATCTGTCCGACCGGCGTATTCACCGACAAAACCTTCTTTCATCACTATACGAGAAAGTGGGATTTGCAATCAGCCCAATCAATTTGTCCGCATTGCAGTCTTGGTTGTAACACCACCGCTGGTGAACGGTACGGCACGCTGCGTCGAATTACGAATCGGTTTAACAGCCAGGTGAACGGCTACTTTTTGTGCGACCGGGGACGGTTCGGCTACGAATATGTCAACAGCGACCATCGTATCAAACGTCCTCGTGTGCGATCGGGGCCTGAACGTACTCAGCCGGGAATACCGGAGGGGGTGCCAAAGACACTAGAATTCGCAGCGGACCGGTTAGGACAGGCTCGTGGGATCGTGGGCATTGGGTCACCTCGTGCGTCGCTCGAGGCCAATGCAGCTCTTCAATCTCTCGTCGGACCGCAGCAATTCTACCAGGGAATTGATGAGCAGGAACGTCAACTGCTGTCCATGGTCCTGAACATCTTGAGGACCGGACCGGTTCCATCTGCGTCTATTCATGATGCAGAACAAGCCGACGCGGTCCTTGTACTTGGGCCTGATCTCTTGAACGAGGCCCCACGCCTGGCCCTGGCGCTCTTGCAGTCCATCCGCCAACAGCCGATGGAACGCGTGGATGAACTCAAGATTCCGCAGTGGGATGAGGCGGCGATACGCAATGCCGTGCAGAACCGGCGTGGCCCCCTCTTTCTCGCAGGGTATCACCGTACCTGGCTCCATGCCTATGCCACGGAGTCCTATTTCGCCGCGCCGGATGATCTCGCCCGGTTGGGGTTTGCCGTGGCGGGAACCATCGGGCAAGGAGCACCGTCCGTGCCTGATCTCAGTCAGGATGTCAAGGATCTTGCGCAGCGCATTGCCGAGTCTCTGACCCATGCACACCACCCGTTGATTATTGCCGGAACGGGTAGTGGGTCTCAGGCGACGATTGAAGCGGCTGCCAATGTTGCTTGGGCGCTGCATCAACAAGGGAAACAGCCACGGCTCAGTTTCGTGCTTCCTGAGGCGAATAGCGCGGGGCTCGCCTTGCTCGGTGGCGGAAGCTTGCGTGATGCGTTCGACTCAATCAGTCAAGGGAAGGCCGATACGGTGATCGTGTTGGAGAACGACTTGTATCGCCGGGCGGACCAGGCGACCGTCGATGCTTTTCTTCGCAAGGCCCGCACGGTGATAGTCATCGACTCACTTGAGCATCGCACGGCGGCCCATGCCGACATTCTCCTCCCGGCCGCCACCGGACCGGAATCCGATGGGACCTTTGTGAATAACGAGGGGCGAGCTCAACGGTTTTACCAAGTCTATATTCCGCAAGGGGAGATCAGCGAAAGCTGGCGATGGCTGAAAGACCTTGCCCGTGCACAATCACAGCAGGCGGACGTCGGGACCGGAATCGCCGCTTGGAATAGCTTCGACGATGCAGTTTCGGCAACGGCGACGGCTGCTCCGGAGCTAGCACGCGTCGGCGAGATTGCCCCGTCGGCGAGTTTTCGTTTGGTTGGTCAAAAACTCCCCAGACAGTCTGAGCGATATAGTGGGCGTACCTCGCTACTCTCTCACCTGACCATGCATGAGCCGCCTCCCCCTGTCGACCAAGACTCGCCTCTGGGGTTCACGATGGAGGGATACCGAGGACCGCTGCCCTCACCGTTGATTTCTCAGTTCTGGGCTCCTGGCTGGAATTCTATCCAGGCGGTGAATACCTATCAGGATGAAGTCGGTGGGCCGTTACGCGATGAAATGCCGGGGGTGAGACTGATCGAGTCAGTCGCAACGAAAACACCTGCCTGGTTTACCTCCATTCCACGTGCGTTTCAGCCGGCCGCTCGGCAATGGTTGCTGCTTCCCCTCTCTGCCGTGTTTGGGAGCGATGAACTCAGCAATCGATCTCCGGCGATTATGGAACGGATTGCCAAGCCCTTCTTGTCCTTGCATCCATCCGATGCTGCACGGTTGGGTCTTGAGGACCACAGCACGATTGATCTGGCGTGGCAGGGGATCCCGTACGTTGTTGCTGTTCACATCGAGGCTTCCACTCCGGTGGGGACGGTCGGTCTCTCGCTGGTGCCTGCGATATTCAGCGTTCGCGTCCCGGCGTGGATCGATCTCTTTGAAGCGATCAAGCGCGAAGGACAGCGTAGGGCGGCATGATGGATTGGAGCCACACCGCGTTGACCATCGCCGTCATTCTAGGCAGCTGCCTGACCTTGGCGGGAATGCTGATCTGGCTTGAACGGCGACTACTCGGGGTCTGGCAGGAACGATACGGCCCGAACCGTCTCGGACCAGGGGGATGCCTGCAATCCTTGGCGGACATGATCAAGATCTTCACGAAGGAAGACTGGATCCCGCCCTTCGCCGATAAAGCGGTGTTTGTGATCACCCCGGCCATCGTCGTGATCACCGCCCTCATGTCGTTCGCAGTGGTACCGGTTGCGCCTGATTTCGTGGTCGCTGATCTCAATGTGGGGGTCCTGTTCTTCTTGGCCATGTCGAGCCTCGCTGCCTACAGTGTCATCATCGGAGGCTGGGCTTCCAATAATAAGTTCGCGTTTCTCGGCAGCCTTCGGGCAATCGCACAGTTATTGAGTTACGAAGTCTTTATGGGGCTGTCGCTGATGGGCACGGTGCTCTTGGCGGGATCATTCAACCTGAGCGATATTGTCGAGGCCCAACGGCATCAATGGTTCGTGATTCCTCAATTTTTCGGGTTTCTTTGTTTTTTCATGGCGGGACTGGCAGAAGCCCATCGCACCCCGTTCGACATGCCTGAGGCGGAAGCTGAGCTTGTCGCCGGCTATCACTCGGAGTACAGCGGGATGAAGTTCGGGATGTTTTTTGTGGGCGAATATCTCAGCATTCTTCTTCTCTCGGCCATGACCGTTATCCTCTTCTTCGGTGGGTGGCACGGACCCTGGTTGCCGCCGGCTGTCTGGTTTGCCTTGAAAATGTTCGGGTTCATCGTCCTGATCATCCTCATTCGGGCGACGTGGCCACGGTTCCGCTTTGATCAGCTGCTGACGTTCGGCTGGAAGGTTGTGATGCCGCTGGCGTTGATCAATCTCTTGCTGACTGGTGG
>JAEURV010000007.1 GCA_016788465.1 Nitrospira sp.
GGCGAAACCACCTGTGTCGGCATCGGCGGTGATCCCGTAAACGGTACAGGGTTCGTGGATGTCCTGCCGTTGTTTGAGAAAGATCCTGAGACCCAGGCCATTGTCATGATCGGCGAGATCGGCGGGGATGCGGAAGAAAAAGCTGCCGAATTCATTAAGAAGAACGTCAAGAAACCCGTAGTGAGCTTCATCGCCGGGATTACGGCGCCTCCTGGCCGGCGCATGGGCCATGCCGGTGCGATTATCTCCGGTGGAAAAGGCACCGCAGTTGAAAAGATGAAGACATTGGAGGCTGCCGGCGTCAGAGTCGTGAAGAATCCGGCAGAGATCGGTGAGGCGGTCAAAAAAGCGTTGGGGCGGTAGTTTCAAGGATACGAACCTTCCGTTGGCATCCCCTTCTGTCACAACTCCATCGGTATCATCTCCATCGTATGTCCGTCACACTGCGCGGTAACGCGGAGTGTGACGTTTGCTCTATTTTTCAATAGGTTGTTTGTGGGGGTATTCCGGCGCCGTATGTAGGGCTGAACTGTAGTGACTGTACCTGAAGGATGAGGGAACAATCGATTCAGCCATCTCCGGACCCATAGCAGCCTATGCGATGCGGTATTGGATTTACCGATAGCTTCAATCCGTTTTATCTATTTTCCAAAATGAACGTGGGGTTGTTACTGTTGGCCCCGTCCACCACTACGATGCGAGAAGAGCAACCATTCATGATCGCTCTGGTGGCGGATAATCGAATTCTCAGACCAATAGCTGTATTAGCGGGTTTTGGGAGTGATTCGACTGTGACGAAGGTGAAGTTGTCTCGCGTAGCCTTACAGACCACCGGTGAAATACCGGCGGGTATCAGATTTTGAGACCAAGATTCGTCGAAGAACATGTTTTCTTTACCTTGGGAGGGTGATGAATGAAAACCAGAATCTCGGCGGTGATCTGCCTTCTCTGTGTCTTCAGCTATCCGGATCTCACACGGGCAGAAGATCCGTCCAGCCAACGGGTGGCTGATCCTTATGCCCTATCGGCTAATCCTCCAACCATGTCTTCTGGGACGATCGAACCCTATTTGTCCTTTATGGCTGGAATTGGAATTCCGCTGAGCGAGGACGCCACGTTTCGCAATGGCGATGTGGATAGGAATGTCGACTATCAAAATAAACAGTCGATCGGTGGCAACGCGGGGATTTGGTTTCCCACCCGAAATAAATTGGCAGGATTTGACCTCGGTTTTGAAATTGAAGGCTACATCTGGTATCCCGATGTGGCCTGCTGTCGGGAAAACTTTAATGGGGTCACGGTTCCAGGCGGGGCTTTCCAGGGTACCACGACTGAGATGCAAGGTATCTATGTTGGTCCCAGTATCATGATTCGTTACCCGATGGGGATTTCTGAGGCCTATCCCAACGGGCGTTGGTATCCGTATATCGGGGTCGGAGGTGGAGCGCATCAGATGGCATTTAGGCCGGGTGGAACCCTTGGAGCTAACTTTGCGTCGCCCATCAGCGACCAGCGGGATACGACTGTGGCCTTTCAGGCAAAGGGCGGGTTTAAAGTCTTCCTATTTAAGTACCTGGCTGCGTTTGCTGAGGCCAAGTATCTCCATGCTCATCATAGCGGACTAGGAACGGATCGGTTCGGCGTCAATTCCCCCCTGTTTAGTAATTCGGGCGATTTGTTTCTCGATGACTATTCATCCACGATTAGGACAATCAGCGTGCATGCGGGCTTGTCGTTGCACTTTGATATAAAGCCGTAGGTTTGCTCTATACTCCCCATGCACACTCCATCTATCACCTGGTGGGGTGTGCTGAGGAGGAGTCTTCAGCGGAAATTCCTTTCTTCGATTTTTTGCTCATCCAACAACCAGGTAGTGCAATCTTGGCCAAATTTGAAATCGCGCCTATGGACGCTTCTTAGAGATTTGGTAGTACAGAAAGTGACTGCATCCTCATCCCAAGCGCCAGCTATTCATCTTGGCAGAATCCTCTTTCTTCTGGCGTCTATGATTGAACGAATGGCCAATCTTGCACGCCTATCTGCCCTATAGGATGTCTCTATGGTTTACACAAGTAAGGCAGGGAGTTGGTCCTCAAGGGCCAATTCTTGACTCAGGACTCGATCAAGTCGATGACGAGTGAGCGTCGGGACCCGGATGAATTCCACCCCAAATGTCTGATCCTTTACCCAACGGACCTTTCCCAGCTCAATAAATAAAGATGAGGTGGGGTCTGGCAATAACACGCTGAGCTTTACGTAGCTCCCCATTAGCACGGTTCGATCGCAGCTCACGGCACAGCCGGTCAGGGAGAGGTCTGAGACGGTTCCCTCTCCGACAAACGGTGCTCCTCCGAAGATGACTGGATAGGTGACGGAAAGTCGACGATGGATTCGCCAGTTCACAATTGGGTCAGCCATTGGTCTTTCCCCCTGTTCTGACATGCGTAGCGATGCAGCTTAGACAGGCGGAGAGCCAGGGGCTATTCCTCTGAGGAAGGGGTTAGGCGTCAGATAGCGGGGCCGTGTGGAGCGCGCCGAAAGGCCGTGTACTCGGCACTCGTGAAGCGTATCTCGTTTCGAATGAACACACTAGATGTGGTAGCTAAACACCCCAAAATAGTGCGGCTTACGGTCTGGTGGGCCTATCAGGGGGGGAGCCTTGAGGAGATAGCAAAGGCGGTTCAAGACGTTCGAGTATCTCCTGTTTGAGCCTGGTCGGTTCCTCGATTCGATTCTCACGCTGTAAGGTATTGACATCCTTGGATTTTCGAGAGTTAAGCTCGGCCATATCCGCGTCATCTCGAACCAAATGTGGAGTCAGAAACACAAGCAGATTCAATTTCTCGGTTTGACGATTCTGTGATTTAAACAGCCAGCCCAACCATGGAATATCTCCCAAGAAGGGGATCTTTTTTTCGCTCAGGGTAATATTGTCGCGGACTAACCCCCCGACGACGACGGTTTGGAGATCCTGGGCGATGGTCGTTGTTTCCATGGATCGCTTGGTGGTGGTAGGACCAACGGGGATGCTGGCTGAGCCGGAGCCGATGGTCTGAGCCACGTTTTCCGCGATGGCCGTAATCTCTTGTTTGATTTCAAGGCGAATCAGATCATCTTCGAGCACTTGCGGTGTAAGCTCCAACGTCACGCCGACGTCTTTCCGCTCAATCGTCACCAGGGTTCCACCCGTGATGCCTTGCGCTTGCCCAGTGGGGAACGGCCGATTTTCACCGACGACGATTTTTGCTTTCTGATTATCGGCTGCAAGCACCTGTGGGGTAGAAAGGATATTGGTATCGGTCAGGTTCATCAGCAAATTCAAGAAGGCTCGGACATTGGAGGTATTCAATAGGAGTGAACTACCGGCCGTTGCCCCAGCTGCAGCGCCGCTTACCGCTTGTGCGATTGTTGCGAGTTCCGGTGGTGTCGTATTCAACCCACCGATTCCCTGAAACGGGCCGCTCTTCCCTAACCCCAATGCTTGTGCGGGGTCTGTGCCAATTTGTCGGAGTCGATCGACTTGGACTTCCAGAATGACGGCTTCGACGAAGACCTGCTTGCGTCGTATATCGAGATCACGAATCACGGCATGGATATGCGTCCACGCGTTTTTCGTCGAGCTAACGATGATCGAGTTCGTGGCCTTGTCCGCAAACACCTGGACGGGGGCCTCAAATTCCGTCAGCGGCCTGATCGGGGGACGAACGCCGGGTGTGATTTGAGCCACGGTTTGCGAGCGGGCCACCAGATTGGTAAGGACGGCCGCGAGATCTGTGGCGTTGGCGTGCTTGAGTTTGTAGACAAACACTCCCCGCTCCGGCGGAAGATCACCCATCGGCACAAGCTGATAGAGATTCCCGTCCTTCTTCACAACTCCGATGCGAGCGGCTTCAAGCGCCGCTACAAACATGTTGAATGCTTGGTCCGGTGATACCTTGGTCGGAGAAAAAGCGGATATTTTCCCCCCTTGTTTTTTAATCGTTTCGTCCAGCACGAAGTTTTTGCCGGTAATCTCGCCGATGAATCTGGCAAAGACCGGGATCTCGATTTCATTGAAATCAAGCGAGACCTTGGCTGGTTGCGAAGCCGTCGTTTGAGCAAACAGGCTGGGCGGCACGAGCGTCAACCAGCAAAGAAGTCCCCATACCAGGTAGGTGCTCACCAGTCTGGCTGTGGATAATGAGGGTGCGAGGTCTGAACGAACTTGCACGATGGAGCTGGGAATTCCGTGGTTCTTCCGAAACGTAATCACTTGGATTGACCGTACCATAGGCGGATCCAAGGACACAACCCGGTTTATGTTTTCAGACACTTCGGTCCCGATCGCCGGTGTTGACCGATCTATCAGAGGAGGATGAACGGTCTTCCTGGACTCTGTCGTATGAAACCCCTCTGGAGGAGTGCAGGGATCGCTCAATTACTTCCTAAGTTAATGAATTTCATAAAAAAGCCGATAAGAGCGTGAAAAGGATGGGCATCCGAATAGGGGCAGGAGTCACTTTCTGAGTCGATTTTATGGATACAAAGGATGCGCGTCCATCAGCCGAAAGGAAAACCGATGGCGGAGCCGCGTGTGCTCAGGAATTTACTAGTTAAAATGAGAATTAACCCATTAACTATCAATGTTTTGTGTGAATAGATTTGAAATGCCTGCCGCGACAGATTTCAGATGTGTCTTTGCTTCGGTCTGGTGTTTCAAGAGGAGGCTGGACAAGAGGGTATGGAGGAGCGTCTATCGGGATTCTGTCGGTCCTGACCTATATTATTCACGACTTGTGAATCGGGTGCCTAACGGCCTGCGACTTCAGCCCAGTCAGAGCCGAGCCTCCGTTCAGGCCAGCCTGTAGACCGCTGAGGGGATCATGGTGAAATCAACCCAGGGGTCTGAGCTTGTTGAATGGCGGTTCAGGATGAACCGCGTTAGAGATCTGCTAAGGTTAATCCGTGCGGTGGAATAAGAAACCCTCAACAAAATCAGATAAGACGGAGACTGTCCGTACTCCAAAGCGAGGAGTGGTCGGCTACAGCAGGAAGAGTGCACTGCTGGAAGAGGCGATCACCCAAATGAACGCTGGGAAGTATGGACGGTCGTCTGCCGCTCTCAAAGAACTCCTGGCTCTCGATCCTGTCAAT
>JAEURV010000020.1 GCA_016788465.1 Nitrospira sp.
TGCCATTCAACATTTCTGGAATGAGCATTGGCGGTCGACGGTAACCTACGGCTTCTTTCAGGTGAATACAACGGAACTTTCTCCTGCCGAGACCTACAAGCGAACGCAGTATCTCGACTGTAATCTCATGTATAGTCCGGCGGAAGGAATCACGATCGGTGGAGGATTTCTTTGGGGGCAACGAGTTAATAAAAACGATGTGTCAGGAGAGGGGTTCAGAATCAATTTTCTTGTGAAATATGACCTCGTCAGGTTGCAGCAGGATGTGAAGAAAGTGCTGCCGTTTTAGGACCTTCTAGGCCTTCTCTGTAATCCCTACGACTTCCGCTCGACTTATGAACAGTCAGACCCCGACGCACCGTCAGTGTTTGGCGTGAACCTTCGAGATGGCAAGGAGATCAGAGCCCCTCTCGAGTTCTCTGCAGTGAGGTGGGCTAGCTTTCTCTCCTTCGCTTCTGTCGTACAGTTCAAATGAACAGAGTTCCTGTTGCCCCGTGCAGTCCACTTTCTATGGGCGCACGGCCATGAGTAGACTTGTCTTCCGAGCTTGTGGGTCTTTATGGTAGATGCCAATACGGGGAGGCACAGATGAAAGCACTTGGCTACACACAGGCACATACGCTGGATGTATTTTCTCTTCAGCTGATGGAGGTGCCGGATCTGGTTCCAACTGGTCGCGATCTCCTGGTTGAGGTCAAAGCGATCGGGTTAAATCCCATTGATTACAAGATTCGCTCACGCCGATCTGGGACGGACGGTCGACCGGTGATTCTTGGATGGGACGCTGCGGGGATTGTGCAGGCTTGTGGCAATAAGGCGACTCACTTCAAGGTTGGGGACGAAGTGTTCTATAGCGGAGATCTCAACCGAGCAGGGTCTTATGCAACCAGGCAGCTGGTGGATGAACGGCTTGTGGCCTTGAAACCCAAGAATCTTTCGTTTGCTGAGTCAGCAGCTCTTCCGCTGACGAGCCTGACTGCTTACGAGATGTTGTTCGAAAAAATGCGTCTCATGGGAGCTGAGCGGAGGGCAGTGCTCATCATCGGCGGCGCTGGAGGAGTCGGATCGCAGGCTGTCCAGTTGCTCAAATTAAAGACCGCAATGACGGTTATTGCCACGGCTTCTCGACCGGAGAGTAAGCAGTGGGCTGCCATTCTTGGTGCTGATCACGTCGTATCACACCAGAACTTCGTCTCGGACATTCGAGCGCTGGGGATCCAGTTTGTCGATGGCATCTTCAGCACGACTCATTCCGCTCAGCACTGGACCAACATGGCCGAGGTCATCGCACCGTTCGGTGAAATCGGGATCATTGATGACGTTGACGGGCTGGACATTTCTATCTTTAAACAAAAATCCGTAAGCCTCCATTGGGAGTTGATGTTTACCAAGTCGATGTTTGATTTTCGCATGGAGTCGCAGGGGAAGATTCTGGCGGAAGTGAAGAATCTGGTTGAGTCGGGCAGAATGCGCACCACAGCGAATCGGGTGTTGCATGGCTTAACTGTCGAGAATCTTCGAGCAGGCCACACGATGCTGGAACAGCATACCAATATTGGGAAGGTAGTTGTGCAGCTATGAGAGGAATTTCAACCGAGATGGATTCATTCCCGATCCACGGCGTGACGAGTTTCGAGTGGGAGCCGCCCAACTCTTGATGGTCAGCCAGAACCGCGCGTGTGAATCATGCCACGACTAGACGGCAAGATCGCGATTGTTACAGGTAGTAGCAGCGGGATCGGCAAGGCCATTGCCCTTCGGTTTAGTCTGGAAGGTGCGAAGGTCATCGTGGCTGCTAGGCGAATGACACTCTGTGAAGAAACAGTACGACAGATACACGCACGAGGTGGAGAGGCTATCGCCATTCAGACTGATGTGGCCGATGAACAACCGGTAGAACGGTTGATCAGTGAGTCAGTGTCTCGCTATGGTCGGATCGATATTCTCGTCAATAATGCCGGCATCGGTGGCGGCGGGCGCTTGGCAGAAACGAGTCTCCAGGCCTTCGATGAGGTGATGAACGTTAACTTACGAGGTACCTTCTTGTGCTGCCGAGCCGGCTTTCGACAGATGAAGCGGCAGGGCGGCGGCGTGATTCTTAACATGTCGAGTGTGGCTGGCCTGCAAGCCTGGGGAGGCACGGGAATCTACAGCGCGTCGAAGCACGGCATTATGGCTCTGACAAAGTCTTTGGCTGATGAAGGCAGGCCCTACGGCATAAAGGTCAGCGCCATCTGTCCTGGGGCTGTGGCAGAGGAATTGGTGGATGCACCTCATGCAGAGATCGAGGACAGCGAGAGGATCGATCCGTTTGATGTGGCCGAGGCGGCTGTGTACCTCTCCACCCTGGGAAAGTACACCGTGGTTCATCAGATCGTCATCGATCGGCTTGGTGCGGACTGGTGATGATTGAGCAGGCCTACCGGCCTATTCACCTCTGAGTCTCACCCTCTTCCGTAAGCCTCTCACCTATTCGCTCCAACTGTCGACGATGGACCCAATGGTGAACAGCGGCCAGACAATGTCAGTCTTGAGCTGTCACGGGGCCAAACCATGGGTGGGTATGGCGCGTGGTCTGACCGAGTGTGCCCAGGCTGATAACGGTCGACTCGTACCCGCCAGCTGCTTTAAGAAATCGCTCAACTGTCTCTGAGCCACTCGTCGGGTTTGGTTTTACATCCTGGATTCGAACCTCCTGTGGAAAGAGACGATTGCTCTCGACACGTTTCGTTTTAGAGGTACTGCTGAGATTCGTTATCAAAATCTCATTGCCAATCGGTCACAGACAGGTAAAACGTATGGAAACTGCAAAGCTACTCGGCAGCAGGCTCCTGTGAGGTGATATGGAGGGGGTATAGATGTGCATGCTGAAGGGGAAATGGTTGGAGGGGAGTCTTTTCTTCCAGAGTAAGTGTTAACGTGGGCGGCAGGGCTGGTAGGTAAGAGAAAAGGATGCCCCAGGCATGTCAGGCTAATTCGGAAGGTGCAGAAGAGTTAGAAGTCATCGATGGAGACCGGTCTGAGAAAGTCTCGAACCGAAACCAGACCGACGAGCGCGCCCCCTTTTGTCACTCCGAGATGGAGGGTGCGATGCTTATCCATCAGATCGGCTGCTTCCGTTAACGGCCGCCGCTCCTCGATGCCAGGAACCGGGCTGCTCATGATCTCTTCCACCGGTACAAAATAGGGAGCTTTGTCGGCTCCGACGAACTTCTTCACGACATCTGATTCCGTGACGATTCCAATAATCTGGGTTTGGCAAGTTACCAGCACACTTTCGACATTGCGCGCCCGCATGAGTTTTGCCGTCTCAACGACCGACGTGCCTGCTTCCACTGTCACCGGCTTTGTCTGCATCAAGTTGCCTACTGTCACCATCGGATCCTCCCTTTTATTGTTTGATAGTGCCCAGATGCTAGCAGCGCGTTGTTGCCTTCGCGTTAGGGGGATGTTACAGGCAGGTAAAGTTTAGATTGAAGAAGAGACGGGTATCTTATGCAAGCATCAGAATACGGTGGCTCATTCGAATTCTTCCCACCCACTTAATCGGGCACCCAAGACGAGTGTGCGTCGGGTGGTGGACACAAGAATGAGCCCATCGTCGTCTTCTACGCCCAGGATTTGCTCGTGCACGTCCAACGGCTTCGAAGCGAAGCCACCGAGGAGTGAGGTGAATCCGACCAAGCGCTCAGTCGTGATGAAGACAGCCCCGTAGTCGTTGCCGTAGACTCGACGCACTTTCTCACGTACGCCCAGCGTGTCTTCAAGCCATAGGCCGTTGACGCCGCGAAACCCATATAGATGCCGATCCGTTCTGATAAAACTGAAACTCGGGAAGAGTTTCCGTTCAAGGACGGTCTCATTCACGTCCAGCTCTTTCTTGGTCCAAGTGAGGGCACGACTTGAGAATCCTAGGAGTCGGCGAGAGGTGACGACGATGCCGGTGATTCCGTTTGTGCCGGAACTGATCACCATCTCCTGCGTCCCGAGCGGGATCTCTCTTCGACCACTCAAGGGGCTGGTTGCGACCGCTTGGCCGGACTCTACCCACAGGGTCACCTCGCTTCCCATCTCTGTGGCCTGCGCCATGGTCAGCCATGACGACCAGAACAGCAGAAGGAAATTCCTATAGTGGTGAAGGAGAGGCATCGTAGGGTGATTATACCGTGGCTCGAAGGTCTGTTGAGGACATGCCGGGTAGTCCGGCCGGAGCCTTTCACGAGTGTCACAGGTCTGTCGGTTGGGATCGAGAGAGAAATGATCTCTCAGGCGGCCGGCTCGTTGAGCCGGATGGTATAGAGGTAGTGGTATAACCCGTTGCGTTCCATCAATTGCGTATGGGTGCCTTCTTCCACCAACTGTCCCTTGTCTAGGACCAGAATTCGATCGGCACGTTGAATGGTCGATAGTCGGTGGGCGACGACGAAGGTCGTCCGGCCTTCCATGAGGCGTTGGAGGGCTTCCTGGACCAGCCGTTCAGATTCGGTATCGAGTGAGGAGGTGGCCTCATCAAGCAAGAGAATGCGAGGATTTTTCAGGATCGCTCGAGCGATCGCGATTCGTTGGCGCTGTCCGCCCGACAGGTTGACTCCCTTTTCGCCGACCAGCGTTTGGTACCCATCCGGTAAGCCGGTAATGAAGTCATGTGCGTGGGCCGCTTTGCTGGCTTCTATGATGGCGGTTTCATCCGCGTCTCTATTCCCATAGCGAATGTTGTCGAAGATGGTGCCCCCGAACAAGATGGTTTCCTGCGGGACCAGCGAAATTTGTCGGTACCAACTGTCTAGGGTCACATCCCGCAGATCACGGCCGTCGATGGTGAGGCGGCCTTCTATGGGATCATAGAACCGATGCAGTAGATTGATCACCGTGGTCTTTCCGGCCCCGGTTGGTCCGACAAAGGCGACCAATTCACCAGGCTTGGCTTCGAACGATAGGTGAGCCAATACGGGGTGGCGGGTGTCATAGTTGAAGGAGACGTTTTCCATCCGCACGTGGCCTGCAATTGGTCCGAGCGGTTGTGCATCCGGTCGATCGTCTATATCCGGTTTGGCGTCCAGAATCTCAAAGACCCGCTGGGTTGCTCCCTGTGCTTCCTTGATCTGGGTAAAAATCTTGGCCGCGGAGCTGAAGGGGCCGATCAAGATGCCGGCAAACAGGACGAAGGCGAAGAGATCACCCGGCGTGACCGCACCGTCGATGACCTGGCGGCCTCCGTACCACAACACGGCGGTGGCTGATGAGAATGTCAACAGGCTGATCACCGGAATGAAGACGGCCATGATGCCGGCTCGACGGAGTGTCAGGCGAAGGGTCTGCTCGACCTGATCGGCAAAACGGGCCTGCTCCCGTCCTGTTTGGACGAAGGATTTGACGATACGAATGCCGGAAATAACTTCTTCGGTGAGGGTGCTGAGGGCGGCCGTGTGGTCTTGAATCGAGGTCGATAGGGATTTCAGCCGTCGGCCGAACATTTTTGAGACAACCACCAGCAATGGGAGAAGAATCAGAATCAGCAAGCAGAGCTGCCAGTTCATCAACAGCAGGAACGTAATGCCTCCGACGAAAGTCACGAGCTGTTTGACGCCGTCGATGGGAGTTTCTGTGACGAGGGACTGAATCACGGTGACGTCGGACATCAACCGCGAGAGTAATTCTCCGGTGCGCCGGCGGGCGAAAAAGCTGACCGTCAGCTTTTGCAGGTGATCGAAGAGATGTTTGCGAAAATCAGCCACGACGGTCTGCGAGACCCAGGCAGTCAGGTAACTATGGCCCATCGAGCAGAGCCCCTGGAGAATCACGAGGCTGAGAAACAGCCCGATGAAGTGAGTCATCTTGTCGGCGTCATGTTGAACCGTGATGACATCCCAGAGCGTGCCGGCCAGCCGAACCAGGCTGAGGTTGATCAATGCGACTCCGGTCACAAGAAGCCCGGCCAGCAACAGGCGCGGCATGTAGGGACGAACAAAGGGCAGGAATCGCTTGAGGATCACCATGGTCAGTCAGATGATTCGATCGACTGTGACATTGGGCGGTTAATTTACGCCTAGTCACACAACATGGAAGTGACAGGAGGCAGGTGGATGGACGAGGTTAGATCTGAACGATTGACTCGATCAGGTTCTTGTTGACCGCGACGAACTCCGACTGGTCCTTCTCGTTAATGACCACGTCGGTGAGGCTGATGAACAGACGTGCTTCTTCGTTAATCGCGTCTGATACACGATGTCGCATCGGGGGTACCAGGAAGTCTCCCACGTAGGTAGAGCTAACCGTCCGTACGCGGATGCGAACTTTCTTGCCCTTGCCCTCAGACACGGCCTTCTCCTCCCGCCATGTAGGCTGAGCCTAGCTTTTCCGGCGAAGGAACTTTTGACGTTGGCGCAGCTTCTTGTATTTGTGCTTGCGCATCTTCTTTCGGCGTTTCTTCAAGACGCTTGACATGCTTAGTATCTCCAAAGAGGGGCGAGTCTAAAAGCTTTTTTGGAAAAATGCAAGCTCACGGCACGCTTTTCCCCTATGGTATACTGCCTTCCTATGTTCATCCAGCGAGCTTGTCTCTCACCAACTCTGCGCATGGGATGGATTTTGCTGCTGACTTTTCTTGTCGCAGGTTGTCCCTCTAAGGCGATTCAATACCCCGCGGAGCATGAGCGGTTACTCCGTCTTGATCAAGCATTGGAATCTCTCCGAAGCGCGTATGAGCGAAAGGATCGGGCAGGATTTCGGTCGATGCTGTCCCCGATGGGTCAGACGGAAGAGTTGCAACGCCAAGCGGAGACGGACTTTGAAGCGTTCCATACGATTGTGCTTGAGTTCAAGATCGAACGTGTCATGCTGGCGAAGGACGACCTCGACGTATTGGTCAATTGGCAGGGCACATGGAAAAGAGATGCCAATGACACGGGCACGCGCCAGCGTGGCCATGCTCGATTGCAATGGGTCGGGACGTCCTCGATCCTCTTGCGCGGGGCGCAGGGCGATTTGCCATTCGGGATGCAGACCAGACAGATGTTGGCCGAGCCGTCCTCTCCACTACGATAAACCATGCCGCGATCTGTGCCGGAAGCAGATTTTCTCGTCATCGGGAGCGGAGTTGCCGGGCTTCGTGCCGCATTGGAGCTCTGTCGGGTGGGGCGAGTGATCATGCTCACTAAAGGGCATCCTCTCCAGAGCAACTCAATCTTCGCGCAGGGTGGCGTTGCCGTTGCGCTGAGCGAGGAAGACGATGTCTCTATCCATTTGACGGATACAGTGAAGGCGGGCCATGGACTGTGTCGACGAGAGGCGGTCCGTGTCTTGGTGGAAGAAGGACCGGATCGGATTCAGGAGTTAATCCAGTGGGGAGCAAAGTTCGACAAGGCCGGCGGAAAGTTTGCCTTTGCGCGGGAAGCAGCGCATAGCCGTAGCCGCATTCTTCGTGCGCGAGGTGACGCCACGGGAAACGAGATGGTCCGAGCCCTCATGGCACAGGCGGTTCGACAGCAGCGGATCGCTCGGTTGGATTATCATTTTACAATTGATCTTGTCGTCGAGGGAGGGCGATGTTCCGGGGCGGTGGTTCTTGACGAAAACTCCGGTGAGCAATTCATCATTCCGGCAAAAGCGGTCGTGCTCTCAACCGGCGGCGCCGGCCAAATCTTTGCCAGAACGACGAATCCTCCCAATGCGACGGGCGATGGGATGGCCATGGCCTTTCGTGCAGGGGCTGAACTGCAAGATATGGAATTCGTTCAGTTCCATCCGACATCGCTCTACCTACCTTCAAGTCCACCGTTCTTGTTGTCGGAAGCCATGCGTGGGGAAGGGGGCCAGCTCCGCAATAACAAGGGTGAGTCGTTTATGACGCGATACCACCCGCTCGGCGTATTGGCTCCGAGAGATATCGTGGCACGAGCCATCTGGGCGGAAATGGCGGCAACTCGTGCCCGACATGTCTATCTCGATGTCACGCATCTCGGATCGGACTTTGTGAAACGTCGCTTTCCCACGATCTATGCGACCTGTCTTCGCCACGATATCGACATCACGGAAGAGTGGATTCCGGTCTCGCCGAGCGCCCATTACATGATGGGAGGGGTCACAACCGACCTTAACGGAGCGACAACGTTGCCGGGCTTGTTTGCGGCCGGAGAGGTGGCATGCAGCGGCGTGCATGGAGCCAATCGGCTGGCGAGCAACTCGTTATTGGAAGGGTTGGTATTTGGGAGGCGGGCCGGAGTGGCCGCCATCGCGTCGGCCACTCGGTGCTCGACCCCGAGTGTGACCGAATTCCGCGACCGGTTGCCTCGTGGGCATGGTGATCGACTGGAGGATGTAGAGAAAGTGCGAAACTCACTACGTCGAATCATGTGGGGACAGGTCGGGTTGATTCGATCTCGCGAGTCATTAGTTCGAGCCACGGCTCAACTTGCCCGATGGGAACGGATGGTCTCCCGATCCTTTTCGAGCAGAGCGGACCTTGAGGTGAAGAATATGGTCCAAGTGGCGCGTTGTGTGGCGGAAGCGGCTTTGTGGAGAGAGAACAGTGTGGGTGCCCACTATCGTTCGGATTTTCCAGGGATGCGACGTCCTGGATGGAAGGCGCATAGCAGACTGCGACTCACGGATCGGACTACTGAGCGGGCGGGGTTGCGACCTCAGGGGCAGTTGGTGTCATTGCGTACCCCGAAGACGGGATGATATGACCGGTCGACGCGAGGTCATGTGCCAGAAAGGTTCGGTAGTATCGGAGGACCTTTCGGACATATTGACGTGTTTCGTCGATCGGCGGAAGGGTCCGATACCGGTCGACCACGTGCTCTCCGGCATTGTAGGCGGCCAGAGCGAGGGGAAGATTTCCTCGGAATCGATCCAGCAGTTGACGGAGATATTTGGTCCCACCACCGATATTATCTTCCGGGTCGTATGAATCTCGAACATCCAACTGAAGCGCGGTCTGCGGCATTAACTGCATCAGTCCGATCGCACCGGATCGCGACACGGCACGAGGGTCAAAATTAGACTCGGCCTTGATCACGGCTCGGATGAGGGCCGGATGCAGTTGATGTTGCCTCGAGAATCGCTTGATCATCGGCTCCAACTCCTGCTCCGAGATGATCGGGTGTAGCCGGTTCGGGCGAATGTCGACTCGGCGGTATCGGATATCAGAAGGGACATTGGTCAGAGAAATGGTTCCCTTGGAGTCGATGTACTGATAGATTTCCGCGCGCAGAGACGGAACCATACCCGGTAGAGAACCGCCAAGCACGAGTGCAACTGCCAGGCTAGTGCGCATGCACCGGGAGACGGATGAGAACCTGTGATTCAGCATGGTCACACGATAGCAGGCTCCAGGAGGCTGTCAAGAAATTGCGGATCTTTTGTGAAGACCTGGTGAAACACCAGGGAATTGGATGGTCAGCGTGATGGGGATGGGTCCGAGAATCGGTTTCGAGCCTCGGTGAACCGCGCTCGTAGCTTGAGGGTTAGTGGGCCTGGTGCTCCATTCCCGACTCGCCGGTCGCCGACCGCAACGACCGGCATGATTTCCATACTCGTGTTGGTCAAAAAACACTCGTCGGCCTGATGGAGTTGGTCAACGGTAAAATACCCTTCCTCGATGGGCAGGTGGAGTTCTTTGGCCAATTGGATCACGACTTGTCTCGTGATGCCGGCGAGCAGGCCGCAGGCCAAGGCCGGTGTGCTTAGTCGGCCACTCCGGATGAAGAAGAGGTTACTGGTGGTGCTCTCGGTCAGGTATTCTTCCCAATTGAGCAGCAGGCTGTCGAACGCGTTTGCGGCGATGGCCTCTCGCTTGGCCAAGATGTTGTTGAGGAAATTAGTGGTTTTGATTTGCGGTGGGAGCGCACTCGGCAAGTTGCGCCTGGTCGACGCAACAACCACAGAGACGCCTTGTTCATAGAGATGGGGGGCCGGAGGGACCAGCCATTTGGTCAATACGGCGACGGTCGGTGAGGGACACAGGGCCGGATCCAGTCCAATGTCTCCGGCTCCCCGCGAAACCGTAATCCGCAGATACGCGTCTCGGTGATCAGAACCCACCTGGTTGCGCACCATGGCTTCATGCAGGATCTCGGTCCACTGTGCGGGAGAAATCGGAACTCTCAACCCGATGGCGTCGGCGGACTGGAACAGCCGCACCAGGTGGTGGTCCCGCATGAAAAGGCGAGGGCCATACGAGCGCATCGTTTCAAAGACCCCATCACCGTAGAGAAACCCATGGTCGAAGACCGAGATCACGGCCTCGTGGTCTTGCACAAATCGATCGTTCAGATAAATCCACATCCTGCTATCCAAAGGCGCTGAAAAAAGCCTGGGCTTTATGAAGCGTTTCCTCGTACTCGCGTCCAGGGTTGGAATCGGCCACAATGCCGGCTCCGACTTGGAGATATCCTGTGCCGTTCATCATCGTGAGCGTACGGATTAGGATATTGAAGTCGAGATCACCGTTCCAGCTGAGATATCCCATGGAGCCGGTATAGAGGCCGCGACGGACCGGTTCCAATTCCTCGATGATTTCCATGCAGCGGACTTTCGGGACGCCGGTGATTGTGCCTCCAGGAAACATGGCTCTTAGTAGGTCGAATCCGGTCGCCTGCTCCGTGAGCGTGCCGGTGATATGCGACACTAGATGGCTGACATGTGAATACTGCTCCAATGTCATGACTTCGTCCACGTGGACGCTTCCGAACCGGCAGACGCGGCCGAGATCATTGCGTTCGAGATCGACTAACATAATGTGTTCCGCTCGCTCCTTCTCGTTAGCGCGCAGTTCCTCGATCAGTCGCTGATCTTCGACGAACGTGTTCCCGCGGGGTCTGGTTCCTGCAATTGGTCTGGTATCGGCTTGACGACCATCGAGGCGAACAAGGCGCTCGGGGGATGAGCTGATGAGGCGGACTGTATCGAGTCGGAGTAATCCTGAAAAGGGCGAGGGGTTCAGAGCCCGTAGGCGACGATAGGCGGAGAGATCGGCTTGCAGGTGCCCTTGATGAAGTGCCGCACAATCGACAGTGAAGCGGTGTGAAAGATTCGCTTGGTAAATATCACCGGCCGCGATGTAGTCCTGGCAACGGTGGACACTCTGCATATAGGCTGATCGTTCCTGCTCTGGCGTAAAAGTGAGGGGGCCAAGATCGTCAGGTTGGGCATCAACCGTACCTGACCGCACCAGTCTTGCTTCGAATGCGGCAAGCCGGGCTTTCCCTTCGCGAAGCAATTGTTCGCGGGACTCACCAAAGAATCGTGTCAGTGGCGGACAGAACATCAGGATCAGCTGATTCCGTTTATGGTCGACAGCCCCAACAAGATCAAAAAATGCGAATTCCAAATCAGGCACGGTTGGAAGAGGTGAAGCAAGGGAGGGCAGGGTCTCGAATTGACGAACGAGATCATAGCTGAAGTACCCCACCGCTCCTCCGAAAAACGGAGGAGCTTCGGGAGGGCGAGCAATGTGCTGGTCTGCAAACAAGTGAGCCAACGTCTGAAAAGGAGCCAATCCTGGCGTTCTGTGGTTCCAGGTCGGTCGTTCCATCAGCTGGCGGCACATTCCCGATAGTCGGTAATAGGGGTCTGTGGAAAAGTAGGAATATCGTTCCATTGATTGCCCACCGCCGCTTTCCAATAGAAAAGACGGATGCTCGGGCGAGGCGATGTTGGCATACAATTCCAAGGGGTTGAATGATGGGCAGGGGCGAGTGACGATAAGCGGTGAAGGGGCGCCATGTAGAAAACTTGATGATGTATCCTGTCGCATGGTTCGGGATGTCTTGATTCAATGCTGCAAAAGAACGTCGGCTCACTATACCGCAGAGATTTCTGAGGAGATAGATGCCTAACGGCTTGACATTCCAAGCAGACCTTTGCTTAAATTGCTCGCCCATCAACGGCAGAGTTATGACTGCGTGCTCCGCCTTCCATGGGTTCCAGAATGGCCCCTCCACAAGATCCCTTATATGCGGGGCTCGGCCAGGCGATCAGGATCGCAACGGATCTGCTTGCTGCCTTGCTTGTCGGAGGAGCATTGGGGTGGGTGTGTGATACGTATGTTTTGGACTCGACCCCATGGAGCATGATCGTCGGGCTTCTGATGGGTATCGTGGCAGGAATGAGAAATGCCTATCGGTCGATTCAACGGTGGCCGAAGGCCTAGCGTTTCAGGCAGAAATAGTTCATAAACTAAAACCCTATAAGGACAGACGGGAACATCGTGGAAGAAAGCCCCCTTCATCAATTCGAGCTTCAGAATTGGATTTCGATTTCGCTCGGTGGATTGGATATTTCCATCAATAAGGCCGTTGTCTTCATGTGGATCGTCGTGCTGGTGGCGGCGGTGCTCATGGTGATGGCAGGATCTGCAAGGAAGTTGGTTCCGGGAAAATTGCAGAGTCTGGCAGAGATGATGGTGGATTTCATTCGCAGCATGATCTTGGACACAATGGGGAAGGAGGGCATGCGGTTTTTTCCACTGGTCGCCACCCTCTTTGTGTTTATCCTCTTCAGCAATCTGATCGGGTTGATTCCTGGTAGCTACACGGTGACGAGCCAGATTATCGTGACGGCTGTCTTCTCATTTCTAGTCTATGGATTGAGCCTGGTTATCGGTTTCATGTTACATGGTGCGAAGTTCCTTGGCATTCTGGTTCCTCCTGGGACACCAGGTTGGCTGGTTCCCTTGATGATTCCGATCGAAATCATTAGTCAGGTGGCACGACCGGTTTCACTGGCGGTTCGGTTATTTGCCAACATGACGGCGGGCCATGTGATGCTCGCGGTCTTGTTCAGTCTCACGATCGGCGGAGGCTTGCTGATCGGATGGTTGCCGTTTGCATTTACGGTCGCGATCTATGGGTTGGAATTCGGTATCGCATTTATCCAAGCGTACATTTTCAGCATCTTGACCTGCGTCTACCTAGGCGACGCATTTCATTTACATGGCCATGATGAGCACGCGCATTAGCGCATGCCAGTTTAGACAAGAGAGGAGTAAGACATAATGGATTCAGCAGCAGCAGGGTTGATCGGTATGGGATGTGCCGCGGCAGGATTTGCCGGAGCGGGTGTCGGTATCGGATTTATCTTCGGAAAGATGATTGAGGTGGTGGCACGTCAGCCTGAGGCGGAAGCACGCGTCACCAAGTACATGTGGATCGGTTTCGCATTGGTGGAAGCCATTGCGCTTTACGGCCTAGTCATTGCCTTTATCATCATGGGATTCCGTAAATAAGGAGCGTTAACCGTTATTCGTTAATCGTTTATCGAGAGGTCATTCTCGCCTAACGTTTTACGCCTAACGTTTTACGAACGCGTGTATGCCACAGTTTGAATCACACTTTTTCTCGTCCCTGATCTTCTGGGAAGTCGTGTCTTTCGGCATTTTGTTGTTCATTCTGTATAAGTATGCCTTCCCCGGCATTCTCAGCGTCCTTGAGGAACGAGAAAAGAAAATTAAGGACAGCCTAGATCAGGCCGAGCGTCATCGGTCAGAGGCTGAGACTCGGCTCAAGGAATATGAAGCAAAGCTCAGTGCGGCCGGTAAGGAAGCGGAAGCCATCCTCGCTGCGGCAAAAGAACGGGCTCAACGCCTGCTCGACGAAAACGAGCAACGATTGACTGCTGACGCTGAACGGATTAAAGGCGATGCCACAAGGGAAATCGAGCAAGAGCGGCGCAAGGCTCTTCAGGACATCCGTACCCAGACCACGGAATTGGCACTCATGGTTGCGGAAAAGGTTGTACAGCGGAGTTTGACCGAAGCTGACCAACGAAAGTTCGCAGACGAAGCGCTTGAGGCACTGTCTCGATCACAGCAGCGCTAATTTATCCCCATCGGGATTATAGGGGGGGGTCAGCTCAGGCTGACCCCCCCTGGTCGGTATCCATCCAAATCTACCGTGACAAACTGAAACCCAAGTTCCTTTAGTCGTGCAGTGATTCGTGTGCGCCGACCGGGTTCAATGAGCCAGGGGAGGTCGTCGGAAGCCACCTCAATCCTGGCAATGTCGCCATGGTTCCGGACTCGAAAATGACGGAGGCCCTCATGCTGAAGCATGGACTCGGCTTCTTCAACCCGGCTCAGCTTCTCCAGGGTGATCAGCATTCCACGTGGGATTCGAGAGGACAGACAGGCTGCAGCCGGCTTATCCCAATTCGATAGACCAAGTTCCTTGGCCAGGATGCGGATGTCGGCTTTTGATAATTCGGCCTCGACCAGGGGGCTGCGCACGCCCCATTCTCGGGCAGCCTTCATACCGGGTCGGTCATCACCAAGGTCGTCCAGATTGGTTCCATCCACGATATAGGCGACTCCCTTTGCCTGCCGGACTTTCCCAAGCAACTGATACAGATCAGTTTTGCAATGAAAGCAACGGTTAGCGTCATTCTTGACGAAGTCATCAATGGCCAATTGATCCGTTTGAACCGTTTCATAGTGAGCGCCAATTTCCTGAGCGACCCGTTCGGCAGCTTCTAGTTCAAGCAACGGGAATGTTGGCGAGACGGCAATGATGCCGACCGCTTTATCCCCGAGTTGCTCATGGGCTATTTTTAGTACAAAGGTGCTGTCAATTCCGCCGGAATACGCGACAACCACAGAACCCAGCTCTGTGAAAAGGGTTCGGAGTCGAAGAAGTTTCTCTTGGAGGGTAACCGTTTGCATAGAAGATTCTGAAACGTTGAGTTAGTGGCGGACTTTTGCTTTGGTGATATTCCCCACCACCACCAGGGCGTAGTGTTGAGGGTTCAGATATTGCTTGGCCACGCGTTGCACGTCATCTTTCGTCACCCGGTCAATCCATTTAGAATATTGCGTGAAATAATCAAACCCGAGGCCGAAAAATTCAACCTGCCCCAGGACTTGTGCCAGCTTCGCCGTCGAGTCCAGTCGTAAGGGGAAGCTCCCCATCAAAAAGGACTTAGCTTCGGCTAGTTCCTGGTCGCTCACCGGTGCCTCACGGATCGCCTTCATTTCAGCTACGACGCTGTTGATGGCCTGATTGGTGGTCTCCGTTCGAGTCTGGAGGTTGATCCAGAAGGATCCAGGCATAGCTCTCGCGTCATAGTGGCTCATAATCCCGTAGGCAAGACCCTGTTTATCGCGAATGGAATCCATCAGCCTCGACGAAAACCCACCGGCACCGAGGACGTGGTTCATGACGGTGACCGCATAGAAATCCGGGTTTGTTCGGCTGATTCCGGAATGACCCAACACGATAGTGGACTGGGTCAAATCCTTTTCGATGAATTGGGCGACCTTTTTCTCGATGCTGGGCGATTTTCTAACTGGTCTCAGGGGGGCAGCACCTTTTTTCCAGGATCCGAAGTGTATTTGGACAAGAGAGGTCACTTGTTCGACCGTCACGTCGCCTACGATCGTAAGAATCACTTGGTTGGGAAGGTATTCCTTGGCGTAGAATCCTTGGATGTCAGATAAGGTGATCTTGTTGAGCGTCTCCTCGGTTCCATGGATAGGCCAGCGATAGGGGTGATTCTGATAGACCAATTGGTTGAAAGCTTTCATGGCCACATGGCTAGGGTCATCGTTGTCGCTTGCGATTTCCCCCAGGATCTGTGAGCGAACACGCTCGAATTCCTGTTTGGGAAATGCCGGGCGTTGAAGGATGTCAGCAAGAAGCGTGAATCCCAGGTCGAGATCCTTTCTCAGGATGCGGGTGGACGCAGTCGTAAAATCTTCACCGGCTTGGGCGCCAAGGGATCCCCCGACGAAGTCGATCTGTTCGGCGAGTTGCTTGGAGGATCGTGAGGTGGTGCCTTCGTCCAACAGGCTGGCGACGAGATTTGCAACACCGGCCTTTTCCGGAGGATCCTGAGAGGAACCAGCCTTGATGAGTGCATGGAGTTCCACGATGGGAAGAAAATGCTGTTCCAGCACGACAACCGTCATCCCATTGGGTGTCGTGAACTTGACGGGGACAATATCGGCTGCTGGCGCAGCCACGGGAATACTCATCGCCAATGCTATGCCAAGACTCCAACCCATTCGCTTGATACGTGAATGCCTCAGGATGGGTCGAGGACCGGAGTCAGAGTACGCTGTGGGGCTGGGCGGGTGACTCATGGCGTTCTTATGGCTTTCCATCATGGGTGGCTGGAGGGAGTGATTCGGGTGGTCTTGGCGGCAAGGGAATGAGAATCCCAGTGGTCCGATTATCCGGAGTCAAGTACAGCTTCGCCACCCGTTGAATGTCGTGGGCAGTGACTGCCCGGATACGCTCAACGAACTGATTGACTCGTCGCCACCCTGCGCCGACGGTCTCGGCTTGTCCCATGAGCATGGCATGGCGAAAATTCGAATCTTGCTCGAACACGCGCGAGGCTTCAATCTGGTTTTTAGCCCGTTGTAGTTCCAGTTCGGAGGGAGGTTCGTTCTGAAGACGTGCGACTTCACGTTGAAGTGCGTCTTCTACAGCCTCCACTTTCGCTCCAGGATTGACCAGCGCGTAAAAGTAGAATAAGCCGGGATCGGTTTGCAGTAGGCTGTATTCTGCACCAACGGCCAGCGCCATCTTCTGTTCATAAACCAACCCCTGGTAGAGACGGGAACTCTTTCCGTGCGAGAGGATCGATTCAAGGAGGTCAAGGGCATAGCTGTCATCGTTCGAATAGTTCGGGATGCGAAACCCCATCATCACAAACGGGACCTGTGCTTCCCGCTTGAGAAGAAACCGACGTTCGCCGCGCTGTTCAGGTTCAGCCGGCAGAACCTGTTTCGGGGCGGGGCCTCGTGGGATCGGCTCAAACAATCGTTTGATTGTGGGGAGCAGCAAGTCGGCTTTGATGTCGCCTACTACGATCAGCGTGGCATTATTGGGAGAGTAGAAGGTGTCATAGTGACGCTGTAAATCTTCGATTGCCATTGCATCCAGGTCTGCGAACCAGCCGATCACCGGCCAATGATAGGGATGGCTCATGAAGACTTGTGCAAATAAGGCTTCGACTAAGGCGCCCTGTGGATCATCTTCGGACCTTAGGCGGCGTTCCTCTTTCACGACGTCCCGCTCGGTCTGAAACTCATTGTGATCGAGTAGCAACCCCTGCATCCGGTCGGCTTCCAGTTCCAAGGCGAGCCCGACACGGTCCGTCGCCACATTTTCAAAATACGCGGTGAAATCCTGTCCGGTAAAGGCGTTGTCGATACCACCATTCTTTCGAATAATGCGGGAAAAAGAGCCTTTGGGATACCTGGCCGTGCCCTTGAACATCATGTGCTCAAGCATGTGTGAGAGCCCCGCGCGTCCCATGACTTCATTTCGCGAGCCCACCTTGTACCAGACCTGGACCGTAGCTACCGGGGCCTTAGGCACCTCGATCAGCAGCACTTTCATGCCGTTTGAAAGGATGTATTCACTCGGGTCGGCTCCCATGGAAAGGGAGCCATTACCTAGGAGCAGGAAAATTCCTAGCAGGCAGACAAGCCAAGTGCGTGTGATAATCGGCCTGATCATAATGGAGGTTGAGTGAGGATATGCTAACAACGAGTTTCAATGGCTGTCAAGGTAACGGAGGCTTGATTGCTGGGAACGTCACCGAGTTGTCCGCAGGCGCCGTATACATCACGCCCGCGACTCTTACGAACATAGACGTCGAGTCCGGCCTTCCGTAGGTCTGACTGAAAACGAAGGACGTCTTCATCGGGTGGACGATGAAAACGACTGCCGGGGAATTCATTGAACGGGATCAAATTGACTTTACAGCGTAGGGATCGCAGCAACAATGCCAGTCGCCGAGCATCGGCCGGAAGATCATTTACCCCGGCCAGTAGAACATATTCGAACGTCAGCCGTCGGTGAGGTGCAAGTGGGTACCGTCGACAAGCGCTTAGGAGCGATTTCAGGGATGCGATGGCGCTGGCGGCAGGCATCAGATTTCGCCGTTGTTCTTCCGTGGTGGCATTCAGAGAAATCGCGAGATTCACGCCCATTGCTGCGACGTCCGAGAGGCGAGATGCTAGACCGGCGGTCGAGACGGTGATGCGTCTTCGTGACCACCCCAGGCCCCAAGGTTTATTCGTTAGAGCGGCCACGGCGGCCTTGAGCGCCTCGACATTGGCAAGAGGTTCGCCCATTCCCATGAAGACGAGGTTCGTGATGTGCTCATCTGAAGTCAGGATCTCCTGCGAGGTCAGGACCTGATCGATGATCTCATGGAGCTTGAGATTCCGTTTTAGCCCCATCTGTCCGGTCAGGCAAAACCCACAGTCCAACATGCATCCCACCTGCGTCGACACACACAGGGTCAGGCGTGTGTCATCTGGGATCAGCACGGATTCGACCGTCATGCCGTCCTCAAGCGTCAGGAGTAATTTTCGTGTTCCATCCTGGGACCGGAGAACAGTCACCCGCTCCGAACGACCGATAGAGGCTGATCGGGACAGTGCCAGCCGATCCTGCATCGGAAGATCGGTCATCTCCATAATTTTGCGGAGACGTCGTTGGTATAGCCAGCGAAGAATCTGTGCAGTCCGATACGCAGGCCAGCCATGGGTGCTGACCAACCGGGCCATTTGCGGCTCGGTGAGAGCCAACAGAGGAACCGTGGTGTTCAGGTGTGAGACCGATGGTTCGGCCATATGTTCCCTCGTTGAAGAAGCAACCTACCATAGCACATGTCACCGCGCATACGATTCGCGTTGCTCACTGACACTCAATTCTTTTTCCATTGCCGGCGGCTCTGTATATAATGGGGCAGAGCGAATATCATCGGGTGACTATGAGGAACCATAACCTGCCGCGTATCTTGGGTATCTGTTTGACGCTGCTCGGTGTGGTGCAGCTCTCGCCGCACGTGTACGGGGCACAAGTTGCCGCTCCAGAACAAACGAACAACGAGAGCTGTGTTTCCCTCGAGGACTGTTTTCTGGCAGCGGTCTGGCCAAGGGAACGACTGGGGAATGTCCTGACGAAGGATCAAGTCGTCGCGCTGAAACTCGAGCGCCTTCGTAAGGTGATGGAAGGAGCTCCAGCGTCAATCTGGGCTAAGCGGGCCGGCTTACTCTCAGGCGTGATTCTGATGGATCGCAACCCTGCTTCCGCACTGTCGTATTTTCGAGCTGCACAACAGGACTTTCCGGTCCTCGATGATTACATCCGATTTTGGATCGGGGAGACCCACTTACGGCTAGGAGAGGTCAAGGAGGCTGCAGCGATGTTCGAGGGAGTGTCGCAAGCGGTTCCCGATTCCAATCTCCTCAATCTGGTCGCTCTCCGTGCCGGTGAAGCCTGGTACCGAGCTACCAGTTGTCCAGAGGCTATCCCTTGGCTTGTGAAGGCGGTGAGTGGAAACGATAAAGACCCTCAGATCGCACAAGCGTGGCTGAGGTTGGCCACGTGTTACCTTCGTGAAAATCAGCTGTCCGAAGCGCGAGAGACCTTGAAGCAACTCTGGGTAAAGTTCCCCCAAGCGAAGGAGGCAAAGGAGGCCGAGGCGTTGCTGGCGAGCAACAACGGAGGCGCGTCATGGAGTGCATCTCCTGATCTTCACTATGAGCGTGCCCAGGTTCTTCTGGCACAGTCACTCCATACGGAAGCGATCGATGAGCTCAAAAAGTTCATGGCCCTTGATCCTTCTTCTCCACAACGCGGGGATGCGAAGCTCAAATTGGGGATTGCACAGGTTCGGCTTAAGACTTACGACCAGGCGCGTGACACGTTCTCTGCACTGGCCGAGGATCAGGGGCCTAGGGGAGATGAAGCGACGGTCTGGCTGGCGAGAGTCTATCTCCGCCAGGGCCTGGGGGAGAAGCTGTTGGATTTGTGTCGCGCGCTGTCCAAGCGGACCTTGACTCAGGAGCAGAAAGGGCAGGTTAACCTGTTCGCTGGAATTTGGCTGGAGGATCAATCACGCTTCGACGAAGCGGCTGAACGGTATCGGCATGTCGCCAAGATGGGGGATCCTGCTTCCCAACGGACTGAGGCGCAATGGCGGGAAGGATGGTTGCTCTATCGAACAGATCGCCATCGGGAGGCGATTCGTGTGTGGCAGCAGATTGTCGACCAAAAAGACAGCGACGTTGAGCCGCAAGCGCTCTACTGGATTGCTCGTGCCTATGGGCAGCTCGGAGATAGCAAGGCGAAAGACCTGTTTGTGCAACTCTGTCGACGGTTTCCCTACACCTACTATTGTCAACTGGCACGTGAGCAAGGGGGCATACCGGCTCCCTCACGGTTGGAGCAGGAGCCGGCGGTTGCCCTTGTGCCATCCGCCCAACCTGTTTCTGAGACCGCTCACGGATCGGCTCAGGACCACCAGGATTCGAATCGAACACAGATTGAACAACAGGCAGCCTTCCAACGAGCAGTTGAACTCAGGCTGCTTGGCAGAGAGCAAGATGCTGCAAGGGAATTGAGCGCCTTAACAGATCGGTATGGCCGAGATCCCGAAGTGCTGGCCGTATTATCGATCATGCTGAACGAAGTCGGTGCATACCATCATGCATTACGTCTAGTACGATCACGATTCCGTGAGAAGTTGGAGCGGACCGGCGGGGTCATCGCGGACAGCTTGTGGAATGTGGCCTATCCGACCGGATTGATCCCAACGATTAAGATGTCGGCGACCAACGGCGTGGACCCCTTTTTAGTGGCCGCGATCATCCGAGAGGAAAGCCAGTACGATCGGAAAGCCGTATCACGCGTCGGTGCGATCGGCTTGATGCAGGTGATGCCGACCACGGCCAATGCCGTGGTTCAGCAGCATCACTTGCCAAGTGTGTCGCGGGAGGACTTGTTCGATCAAGAGGTGAACATTCGGATCGGCGTGCGCTATGTGGAACAACTCTTGGCGCAGTTTTCCGGCAATGTGGCTCAAGCAGTCGCGGCGTATAACGCCGGCCCGGTCGTCGTGGGGAGCTGGGCGACTGCGTATCGTGGACGAAGCGAGGATGAGTTCGTAGAGTTGATTCAGTACCAAGAGACTCGGCAATACGTCAAACGGGTGCTTCGCAGTTATAAGGAATATCTCCGTTTATCCGGCGCTGGCAAAACCGTTTCTTGACAGGTTTTTGTGAAGTTTTTATAGTGCGCCACAATCTGTGGTGGGCATAACCAAGAGGGGATGATTATGTCATTGGATCGACTGGATGCGCTCGAAACGCGAATTCGTGACCTGGTCAAACTCGTTCAAGAGCTCAAGCGAAAGAACGGACTCTTGGAGGAGGAACTTAAGGCCGCTCGGCAGCAGTTGGCCCAGCAGGATGATATGAATCGCAGATGGGAAATGGAGCGAGTTGATATTAAGACGCGAATCGAAAAAGTCATGAGCGAGATCGAGCTGCTTGAGTGTATCGAGGATCCCAAGGAGGTGGCCATTGACTAAGACCATCGATGTGGAAATTTATGGCCAACGGTACGCCATTACCGGAGACAGTGATGATGTCTATGTCCGGCGGCTGGCTCATTTTGTCGACGACCATATGAAGCACCTCGCGGAGGGAATGAAGACCACGACCCCCTCGAAATTGGCCGTGCTTACCGCGATTAATCTTGCCCATCAACTCTTTGAGTCCGAGAAGAAACGGGTTCAAGGAGAGGCCGATGTCGAGCGGAGGATGGAGACATTAATGGAGTCGATCGAGGAACAGATGCCGTCCTCGCTCTTCCGATAGCGGTGATTCGCCTTGCTTTCAAAGAGTCCCTTTGTTATCGTGTGGATAAGTGAGTGTCGGTAGGTAAGTAAGGGCCACAAGGTTGAATCGTTAACTGACTCGGAAACAAGTGCCAAGAGAGACACAGGTAGTGTTATTCTGAAGGGATACGAATTATTTGTTCAGGGGGGATGCTTAGTTTGCAGATCGTGCATGGTCAACCATTTCAGTCCGTCGTAGGATTGGTAGATTCTCAACGTGCACGGTTTGGGCAGATGCCGGATGGACAGAGCAGCGGTCCAGCGACTGTAGCCGTGTTGTTCACTACCTCGTGTCGATGACCGAGGAGTGTAAGACAAACGGCGAAGCCCGGCAGGGGAGTGGGTTGCATCCCAATGAACACCTGTGCTTCCAAGTGAAACGATTTCCAGCCTCCTAAGGTCCTTTCTTCATCGTCACCACACAAGTTCGAATAGTGCCTGTTGTCTATGATGTGTCATGGCGTGCCTAGCCGGTCCAAACGTATTTGGCTGGGCGAAATTTAAGAAGGGGGTGACTCCCATTTCTACTGTAACGATTGTGTCCATTGTGCTTTCTCTGATCATCGGTGCCGTGGTTGGAGTAGGGGTATTTGAACTGCTGCGACGCCGTGTGATGGGTGCAAAACAGGCGGAGGCCGAAGAGCTCGCGAAGCAGGTCGTGCAGAATGCACAGCGAGAAGCAGAGAATGTGCTCAAGGAGGCCAGGTTTGAGGCTAAAGATCTTGCCTTTAAGGCAAAGTCTGAGTTTGAACAGGAACAAAAGGCGAAGTTAGGTGAACTGTCAGGGATGGAAAAACGGCTCATCCAACGAGAAGGTGTGTTGGATGGAAAGTTGACCGCCGTGGAAAAGCGGGAGAGCGAAGCCCGGAAGCGTGAGCAGGACTTCGCAAAACGGGAGGAGGGGTTGGCGGCGAAAGAAGCTGCCTGCGCAAAGGCTGAACGTGAGCACCGTGAGGCCTTGGAGCGTGTGGCGGGTATGACGGCCGAAGAAGCCAAGAAACAATTGATCATCGAGATGGAGTCGCAGGCGAGACTGGATGCCGTGGGGATCGCCAAGCGAACTATTGAAGAGGCTCGTGAGAACGCCGAACGAGAGGCGCGGGAAATCATTACCTCATCGATTCAACGCGTGGTTCGTGACTATGTTTCGGAGTCGACGATTTCAGTCGTCCCGATACCAAATGATGCGATGAAGGGGCGGATCATCGGTCGTGAGGGGCGCAATATTCGCGCATTGGAAGCGGCAACCGGCATCGACCTTATCATTGATGAAACGCCTGAGGCCGTGATTATTTCAGGATTCGATCCTTTGCGACGGGAGATTGCAAAAGTATCTCTGGAGCGTCTGATGCACGATGGGCGCATTCACCCCACGCGTATCGAGGAGATCGTTGAAAAGGTCAAGGTCGACATCGACAAGTTGATGTATGAGGAGGCTGAAAAGATCATCTTTGAGCTGGGCCTCTCCGATTTCAACCCGGAGTTGATTAAGGTCTTGGGTCGTCTGAAATATCGAACGAGTTACGGCCAGAACAATCTCTATCACGCCCGTGAAGCCTCCTACATCTGCGGCATCATGGCATCGGAGTTGGGGCTCGACGTCAAGTTGGCTCGGCGAGGGGCCCTCTTACATGATATCGGCAAGGCCGTCAGCCATGAAGAGGAGGGACCGCATGCCATGCTGGGGGCTGAGATTGCCAAGAAATACGGAGAATCGGCAAAGATCGTCAATGCTATCGCGGCGCACCACGAGCAGGTGGAGCCGATCTGCCCTGAGAGCGTGCTGGTGGCCGCGGCTGAAGCCTTGTCCGCCGCGCGTCCTGGCGCAAGGCGTGAGGCTCTTGAGTCGTATGTGAAGCGGTTAGAGAAATTGGAATCGCTCGCTACCGGGCACAAAGGGGTCCAGAAGGCGTATGCCATTCAAGCGGGGCGCGAAATTCGGGTCATTGTTCGACAGGAAGACATCACGGATGCTGAGTCGTTTCAGCTTTCACGCGAGCTGGCCAAGAAGATCGAACAGGAGTTGACCTATCCCGGTCAGATCAAGGTGACAGTGATTCGGGAAAGCCGGTACGTGGAATACGCCAAATGAAGGTATTATGTATCGGCGACGTCATGGGAGAGCCGGGCCGTCGCGCGCTTGCCCGAACGGTGCCTCGTCTGGTGGCCCAGCGTCAGATCGATGCGGTTATCGCCAATGGTGAAAATGTAGCAGGCGGATTCGGCATCACGCCGGAGTTGGCCGAGGAGCTCTTTGACGCCGGGATCTCGGTCATCACGACCGGCAATCATGCGTGGGATAAAAAGGAGTCCGTCGACTATTTTTCTCGCGAGCCTCGCTTGCTGCGCCCGGCGAACTATCCGCCGGGGGTGCCTGGAAGCGGGAGTGTCGTCATTGAGACCGCAGGTGGTGAGCGCTTGGCCGTCCTCCAGGTGATGGGCCGAGTGTACATGCCGACGATTGATTGCCCATTCCAGACCGCCAAGCGTGAGTTGTCGAGGTTGAAACGGGAAACCTCAGCCATCATCGTCGACATGCATGCGGAAGCATCGTCTGAAAAAATGGCGATGGGGCATTTTTTGGATGGAGAGGTGACGGCCGTCGTCGGAACCCATACCCATGTGCAAACGGCCGATGAGCAGATCCTTCCGAAAGGCACCGCCTATATCACGGATATCGGAATGACGGGACCGCTTCATTCGGTCATCGGAGTCAAAAAGGAACTCGCCATCGAGAAGTTCTTGACCGGTATGCCCAAGCGATTTGAGGTCGCCTCGGGGCCTTCGGTGTTTTGTGCCGTCTTGCTTGAATTGGATGCGCGGTTAGGCAAGGCCGTGGCGTTCGAACGGATTCGCCACATCGACTGAACCAAGCGTCACCGGATGTCTCACGTGTCTATCCCTGCTTCGCGCGAACTCTGAGTGCCTCACGGGCGTCATGAGAAGAGGACTCTCCCATACCAAGCCGTCTTCATCGCTTTTCCCTCTCGAGGTGCCATCAAGACAGGTGCTTACCGTCTCCGAACTGACGGCCATGGTGCGAGCTTCTCTCGAGAGTTCCTTTTCTGAGATGTGGCTCGAGGGGGAGATCTCCAACTTACGCGCGCCGGGGTCGGGGCATTTGTATTGTACCCTTAAGGATCAGTCGAGTCAGATTCGCGCAGTGATCTTTCGATCGACCGCTCTGCGGTTGCGGTTTGGCTTGGAAGATGGTCTTCATGTCATCGTGCGAGGGAGACTCTCCGTCTATGAACCACGAGGGGAATATCAGCTCATTCTGGACCATGTGGAGCCGCGGGGACTGGGTGCCCTTCAGTTGGCCTTTGAGCAATTGAAGCGGCGCCTAGAAGATGAGGGGCTCTTCGATGCTACACGCAAAAGATCACTTCCGGACTTCCCACGGACCGTCGGCCTTGTGACCTCGGCGACAGGGGCGGCGGTTCGAGACATACTCTCCGTCTTGCATCGTCGGTGTCCCATCGTGCGGATTATTCTTGTGCCGGTCTCAGTGCAGGGGGACGGGTCGGCCGAACAGATCGTGTCTGCCATTGAATCGCTCAATAGGCTGGGATCCGTCGATGTTATGATTGTCGGGCGGGGTGGTGGGTCATTGGAGGACCTGTGGAGCTTCAACGAAGAGATCGTCGTGCGGGCAGTGGCCGCCTCAGCGGTGCCTATCGTATCGGCCGTGGGTCATGAGACGGATGTGACGCTGACCGACTTTGCCGCCGACGTTCGAGCCCCGACCCCCTCTGCTGCTGCTGAACTGGTCGTTCCCGTTCTAACGGAACTTGTTGAACGACTGGAGATACTCATTGCCCGCTGCCGACAAGCGATTACCGCACAGTGTGTGGAGCAGCAGCAGCGACTTGATCTCGCGCTGGCCCATATGGGCCACATCCGACTGAGGATTCTCAAGGAAGCGCAGCGGGTGGATGAGGCTGTGGCGGGAATGCGAGACGCGGCACAGGCCAAGCTAAGGCGTACCATCGCAGATGCACAGGCTTGGACCCAAGCGTTGATGTCGCAAAATCCGGTCTTCCGTGTGCGTCGAGAGCTGGGGGTGATCCCGCAGCTGGAGTCGCGTTTAACCGCTGCGATGGATCATACTCTCGCGCAAAAGCTGCAACTGACCCGCAGCACCCTCGGGAGATTGAATGGGTTGAGTCCACTTGCGGTTCTGGAACGCGGATACGCCATTCTCGAAACGGTGTCGAAGCGTCAGATCATTCGAAATATCGGGCAAGTGGCCGTCGGAGATGAGGTCGTTGCGCGTCTTGCCAACGGTCAGGTTCGTTGTACGGTGAATGACGTGACCTCGAATCCATCGGTTTAAAATCGTCCTGGGGCTTGGCTATAATGAATGAGTTCTTGAAGGGAGAACGTTGTGGCTGGAGTGAAATTTGAACAGGCGATGGCTCGCCTGGAAGTCATTGTGGGGGAGCTGGAAAAAGGGGATCTCCCCCTCGATGAGTCGTTGAAGATTTTCGAGGAAGGCATTCGACTGTCCAAGAGTTGCCTCAAAGTTTTGGAAGAGGCCGAACGTAAAGTCGAAGTGCTCGTTCAGGATAAGAATGGGAAGAAGCAGCTGCGAGCGTTCACCTCGGATGATATTGATGCCGTCGGTTCCACCGAAGACGCCTAGTCAATTGTTTCGCTGATCCTCCGTTCTTTTTCCTCTCCTTTTTTGCGCGCATGGCAACACAAGTTCGACGTGAGAAGCATCGATGTGACCAGGTGTTGACGGCTCAGGGGCTGGTCCAGAGTCGTGATGCCGCAGCCAGGATCATTTTGGCGGGAAAGGTCAAGAGCGACGGCGTGTTGGTTGACAAGCCGTCCAGACTGATCCCAATCGATGCCTCCATCGAGATTGCCGGAGAAGACCAACCGTTTGTCGGCCGAGGTGGGGAGAAACTCGACGCAGCGCTGGATGCAGGGGGGATCATTCCTCAGGGATGGATCTGTCTCGATGTCGGGTGTTCGACGGGCGGGTTCACCGACTGTCTGCTCCAACGGGGAGCGCAGAAGGTCTACGCCGTGGATGTGGGCTATGGTCAATTCGATTGGCGGCTCCGTCATGACCCACGTGTTGTGTTACTTGAGCGGACCAATATTCGCCATATGGAGCGTTCCGCCGTTCCAGAACCGATTCATTTGGTCGTCATTGATGTCTCATTTATCTCGTTGACGAAAGTCCTTCCGGCCATTACGCAGTTTCTCCGACCGCAGGCCCAGGTTGTGGCCTTGATCAAGCCGCAGTTTGAAGTCGGCAAAGGTCAGGTTGGTCGGGGGGGGATCGTGCGGGATGAGGGCCAGCGAACGGAGGTGGCTCAGCGAGTGATGCGATTTGCCGATGAACTGGGTCTACGGACTCTGAAAGCCGTTCCTTCTCCCATCAAAGGGAAAAAGGGGAATCAGGAGATATTCGCAATCTTTGAGTACAACGCGCCGATTCATGGTATGTAAGGAGTATTGCAACAGCGGAGTGTTCATTCAGGAGGGCCAATGAAAGTACTCGTCACGGGTGGTGCAGGGTTTATCGGATCGCATGTAGTGGATCGACTGATCGAGGAGGGGCATCAAGTTGTCATCGTGGACAATCTGGTGACCGGGAAGCGGAAGAATGTCAATCGTGCGGCCAGCCTCTACAAGACCGACATTACGAGCTGGCGCCTCGAACGGATCTTTCGCAATGAACGGCCGAATATCGTGCTGCATCTTGCGGCGCAGGTCAGTGTGCGCAATTCCGTGGCGGATCCGGTCTTTGATGCGCAGGTCAATGTGCTGGGGACTATGAATGTGTTGCAACAGGCGGTTCGATACGGCTGCCGCAAGGTGGTGTTCTCCTCATCCGGCGGGGCGATCTACGGTGAACAAGAGGCCTTCCCGGCTCCTGAATCGCATGTCACCAATCCGCTGTCGCCTTATGGCATCAGCAAGCTGTGTGGCGAACATTACCTATCGTACTTCCAGCGAGTCGGTGGGATTCCCGTAGTCAGCCTCCGCTATGCCAACGTCTACGGACCGAGACAGGATCCGGAAGGCGAGGCAGGTGTGGTGGCGATCTTCATTCAAAAGATGTTGAACGGCGAGCAGCCCATTATCAACGGTAATGGCCGCCAAACCCGCGACTTTGTCTTCGTCGAAGATGTGGCGGAGGCCAATCTTGCCGCCATGGGTCAGGGTGCGCACGGAGTTTATAACGTCGGAACCGGGGCGGAAACATCCATCAACGAGTTGTTCCGTATGCTGGCTGGATTAACCGGGTCCAGCGCCAAGGAAGTTCACGGGCCGGCCAAAGCCGGCGAGCAGATTCGGAGCGTGGTCGACGCCGCGAGAATCAAGCAAGAGCTTGGGTGGGAGGCCAAGATGGACCTCGCAGAGGGGCTCAAGCAGACGGTGGAGTTTTTCCAAGGGAAAGCTTGATACCCGCTCACCCCTGCGCCAGGAACACCGTAGCACTCGTGTGTGGCTTGGCCTAGAGCGTCGGCTGCGGCGTAGCCAGCCTTTTGAGTTCGATCAGTACCGGGGAACGCTCCCGTCCACTTGGATTGACCAGGCATCGATCCCACCGATCAAATTCTTCACGTTGGAAAATCCCTGTTGAAGCAGGAATCCCGTCGCATCGCCGCTGCGCATGCCGTGGTGGCAGTACGCGATAATCTCGGTATTCCGGTCCAATTTCGAAAGTGACTGGGGTAGGGTACCGAGTGGAATGAGCACGGAGTTATCCAGTCTGGCCAACTGGTTTTCCCAGGGCTCACGGACATCCAAGAGTACCAGCTGATCCCCTTTATCGATCCGAGCCTTCAGCTCTTTCGGCGTAATCGTAAAACTCATATGACTGCCTCCTTGTTATTGAAATAAATCATAAGCGAGTGAAGAAAAGGCTGTCAAATAGGGTTTGCTGATTGTCTATCCAGACTCATTCGATCGTTCCAGGTCATATGCCTCGTCGAATACCCATCGTCCCTGTCGGTCCGGAAGGTTGAGTGCTTCGATCAGCTGATTGATGAAATCCGAGCGTGGAATCTCTTCCGCACCAAACCGCATGACATGGGGAGAAGATTGTTGGCAATCGATGAGGCGGAAGTTCCAGGTCTGGAGTTGCCGGACCAGCTTCACGAGGGCAACTTTTGAGGCGTCATCGACCCTGGTGAACATGGACTCGGCAAAGAAGGCCCCGCCGATCGCCACACCATAGAGTCCACCAATCAGGCACCCGTCCTGCCAAGTCTCAACCGAATGTGCGTAACCGAGTTCATGCAGGCGCGTGTAAGCATCCAGCATATCTCCCGTGATCCATGTGCCACCTTCTGGATATTGCGAGCGTGGGCCTGCACATTGTTCCATGACCTGTCGAAAACAGGTATCGAGCGTGACAGTGAAGACATTCGAGCGAAGTCTTTTCTTCAGACTACGCGGGATGTGAAGGTTCTCAGGAAACAACACGGCACGGGGATCCGGAGACCACCAGAGAATGGGATCATCCTCGTTGTACCAAGGGAAAATGCCGTGCCGATATGCCTCAAGTAATCGATCAGGACGGAGGTCCCCGCCGACGGCAAGCAGACCTTCAGGAGTGGCCTGATTGACTGGGGGAAAACGAAGATCATGCCGATGTAAACGGAACATCAGTGCGTACGATACGTGAAGCGAGTGAAAAAGACTACGGCAGGAGGAAGAAGAAAGAGTTGTAGCAGTCAGACCTGAGGGCAGATTGCCAGGAAGTCGGGAGAGAACGTTATTTACTGAACCGACAGTGATGTGTTGCTATATGCGGTCCCAGTCGGATCGGCTATACTTACTGCGCCGAAAGACCAGTACACAATCGAACGCAGGCTGAGCGAGGAATGACACCCGAAGAACTGCAGCACATTATGGAAGGCCAAGAAAACGAACACTTGGAATTCAAGGAGGCGAAGACTTCATTCGAGTTTGAGGAGTTAGTGCAGTATTCTGTCGCGCTGGCTAATGAGGGTGGTGGAAGAATGGTGCTTGGCGTCACCAACAAGCAGCCTCGGAAGATTGTCGGGAGTCAGGCCTTTCAGGATCTTGAACGAACGAAACTGGGTTTAATGGATCGGCTCCATCTTCGCATTGACGCCGAGGTGCTCCAGTTTCCCGAAGGACGTGTCGTTGCCTTTCAGGTGCCACCACGACCCATCGGCATGCCGGTTCAATACAAAGGGGCCTACTGGATGCGAAGTGGGGAAAGCCTCGTGCCTATGACACCTGACCAACTCAAGCGCATCTTTGATGAGTCCGGGCCAGACTTCTCAGCTGAAATTGCAAGGAATGCCACATTTGATGATCTCAATCCAAAGGCAATCGCCCGATTTCGAGAGATGTGGAAGCGAAAGTCTGGTAATAGTGCACTTCAGAGCATAACGGATGTTCAGCTTTTAACGGACGCAGAATTGCTGGTCGATAGTGCGGTCACGTATGGTGCCCTTATTCTCTTCGGTACAGGGAAAGCGCTGGGGCGTCATCTTGCCCAATCAGAAGTCGTGTTCGAATATCGATCAAGTGAGGCGTCCGTACAGTTTCAACAGCGGAATGAATTCCGGGAAGGGTTTTTTCTGTTCGACGACGAACTGTGGAAAACGATCAATCTTCGAAACGATGTCCAGCATTATCAAGAAGGGTTGTTTGTCTGGGATATCAAGACCTTTAATGAAAAGGTCGTTCGAGAGGCCATTCTCAATGCGGTGAGTCACCGTGATTATCGTCTCTCTGGATCTGTCTTCATCCGTCAGTACCCCAAGAGGATTGAAATTGTCAGTCCTGGAGGGTTCCCTCCTGGGATCACGCCAGAAAATATTCTGCTCCGGCAGTCTCCGCGCAATCGGAGAATTGCCGAAGCGTTTGCACGGTGCGGACTTGTCGAACGGTCTGGCCAAGGAGCAGACCGGATGTTTGAAGAGTCAATTAAGGAAAGCAAACCTCGACCAGACTTTACCGGGACGGACGATTATCAAGTCAGTCTCTCACTCGCAGGCGAAGTGCAAAATCCCCGTTTTTTAACGTTCCTCCAGCATGTGACTCAGGAGGGGCTGGGTCCATTCACGACACAAGATTTCTTAGTCTTAGACTCTGTACAACGGGAAGAGTCTGTTCCACCTATGCTCAAAGACCGTCTCGGATTCCTCAAAGACCGTGGCATCGTCGAACTAACCGGCCGAGGACGTGGCGCCAAACCGATTCTATCCAGACGCTTTTATGCGTTTCTTGGAAAGAAGGGTGTCTATACGCGCAAGCGTGGGCTGGATCGTGAGACGAATAAGGCGCTTCTACTCCAGCATATCCAGCACTTTAGGCAGGAAGGAAGTCGGCTTCAGGATTTGAAGCAGGTTCTCCCACAACTCACTCACGATCAGATTCAGAAGCTGATGCGTGAGCTGAAGGACGATGGGAAAGTCCACATGATTGGCACGACGAATTCTGCCAGGTGGTTCCCAGGTCCCCTCAAGGATGCAATTGCGCCGAAAGCGACATAAAGCTAAGATTTGGCGTAATCCGGCGCAATCTTTCGACGCAAACCGCACAGTTTAATAGGTTTTAAGTGGTGTGAAGCGCAATCCGGCGCAATTCCGTTCTGGTAAGGTGGTGCTCATGAGTGGACCTGTGGCAACTGTAGGCAGACCTTTTCGTGGAGACGTGAAGGTTCTCAGGAAACAACACGGCACGGGGATCCGGAGACCACCAGAGAATGGGATCATCCTCGTTGTACCAAGGGAAAATGCCGTGCCGGTACGCTTCGAGTATTCGCTCAGGACGGAGGTCTCCACCGATCGCAAGCAGGCCTTCAGAAGTGGCCTGATTGACCGGGGGAAAACGAAGATCATGCCGATGTAAATGGAACATCAGTACGTACGATACGTGAAGCGGGGCGAAAAGACCATGCTGAGCAGAGGCAACGGTTTCTCACATGCTCAAGAAAGCGCTAAATTGAAGGACGCCGTTTAGGAAGGGTTGGAAACACGGGAAACCAGCTGAGTTGACCAGCGACTCACCCGTGGCCGGAGCCGTTTGAACACGGCTCCGGCCCGTATTCCCGTTCCGACGGTAGGCACTCGCTTCTTCACACCCTATTTGGGCAATCAGCTACACACACCTCATCTCATGAACCCGCCGAAATAGAGCGCGAATCCAACGATCCCGATAAGAAGCGCGCCATACACATACACCCATCCTGGCTCGTGGGTGAGGTC
>JAEURV010000040.1 GCA_016788465.1 Nitrospira sp.
TTGAACAGCTCCACGACCGGAAGGAAATCAATCTCCTCCCAGTGCATTGCGCCCATGCAGGACATGAAGCGTGCGGTTTCAAACCCGCCATCGTCCAACACCGACAAGGCATCCTTGCGCTGGCGGATCGTCGCCATCCCGCTAGGATCAATGGTGAAGTCCTCATCTCGATAAAACCACCGCACCTCTTCGATTGATACCCGTAAGGCCCTCGCTGCCATACCACGAAGATCCTCCGGAGTGGTTCGCTGCCAATTGGGCCTCGTGGCCAGATTCACCTTGGTTTCGTTCACCAATCCGCCAGGCGTCAATCCAACCCACCGGCCCCAATCGAGTTGCACGCGTGCGCGAGCCAGCGAAACGACCCCGTTTGCATCCGATTCCCATTCACATTCATGGATCGGGTGGCCCGTGGGATCAGCAGCGAGAAACCGTCGGCCATCAGGCCGATACAAGACCAGATGCCCGGTCGGCGACGTTTCAACGTATCCGCCCATTTTGTCGAAGGATTCAGCGAGCGTGCGGGAGGATTGAAAGCGAAGATGGCCAGGAGCAAACAGGGCACATGCAATGGAATCCGAAGACATTCACTCGCGGAGTTGGCCGCTCCCCAAAACCATGAACTTTGAGCAGGTCAGCTCTTCCAGCCCCATCGGACCCCGCGCATGAATCCGCGAGGTGCTGATCCCGATCTCGGCTCCAAGACCGAATTGATATCCGTCATTCAAGCGCGTGGAGGCGTTTACCAGCACGGCGCCGGCATCGACCTCTTTAAGGAATCGCATGGAGCGTCCATAATCCGACGTCACGATCGCTTCCGTATGTTGTGAACCATACTGCGCGATGTGCTCCATGGCTTCATCCATATTCTTGACGACTTTGACGGCCAAGACAAGATCCAAAAATTCTTTCCCGTAATCCTGCTCGCTGGCCGGTTTGGCCTCTGGGATCAGCAGACAGGTCTTGGGACAGCCTCGAATTTCCACATGAGCTGCCCGTAACCCGACAGCCAGCGTCGGCAAGAAGGTTCGCGCAATCGACTGGTGAACCAGCAGCGTTTCCATGGCGTTGCAGGTTGACGGGCGCTGCACCTTGGCATTGAGACAAATCGCTTCTGCCATAGCGGCATCGGCTGCGGCATCGACATAAATATGGCACACCCCCGCATCGTGCTTGACCACAGGGATGGTGGAGTGCTCCGCGATGAGTTTCATCAACGATTCACCGCCACGGGGAATAATCAAGTCGATAGCCTGATCTTGCTTGAGCAAGACCGGCACTACCTCACGGTCGGCACGATCGACAAATGTGATCGCACCTGATGGGACACCGGCTTTTTGTGCCGCATCGGACAGAATGGCCGCGATCGCCGTATTGGAATGAATCGCTTCACTGCCGCCTCTCAACACGCAGACATTCCCTGATTTGAGACAAAGCGCCGCCGAATCAGCGGTCACATTCGGGCGCGACTCGTAAATGATTCCTATTACCCCGATCGGTACACGGACTCGCCCCACCTGCATCCCGTTGGGTCTTGTCCACATGGTCGACATCATCCCGACAGGGTCAGGCAGCTGCGCCACCTCACGAATACCAGCCGCCATCTCCTTGATCCGTTTCTCAGTCAACCGTAAGCGATCCGCGACGGCCTTCTTGTCATGGGCCGTCCCAAAGACCTCGAGGTCTCGCCCATTCGCCGCCATCAATTCGTCTGACTTCGCTTCCAACGCGTCTGCCATAGCCAAGAGCGCTTGATTCTTGATCGACGTCGGCAGTGCGGCTAATCGTCTGGCCGCCTGCTTTGCCTTCGCAACCAGGTCGACGACGTATTCTACCGTAGGCAACGGCTTGGACTGTTCGCTCTCCGATTCCGAAACGGCTTGACTCAGGGCTTCCATATCCCTCACCGATGAGTGATTTTTGATGAAGAGATAGACAATACCGCGTGGAGAAGAAACAGGTCAAGGGTGCCACGAGCAGGCAAGGTGTGGGATACCCCTCAGCCGATCGATGTCTGCCGACCTATGTCACCGACGATTAGCACCGTCAACCGGCATAATTGTGTCACCTTCGGTCGTATCCAGCATCGCTCGTTTGGAAGAGAGGCGGCCAAGAAGGTGTATGAGGTCGGTGTTACAGAGGCCTCTTGGCAACATCCTGCCGGCGTTTCCTATTCGATCCGTGACATATCCGTCAGCAAGGCATCAGCAACCACAAGATAGTCTCTCAGCAACCCGCCAACGCCTTTTGAAAGTATTGGATGGTTTTTACGAGTGCATCCTCGAGCTCGACCCGGGGTTCCCACTTCAGGAACATCTTTGCCCGAGTAATATCCGGTCGTCTCACTTTCGGATCGTCGGCCGGCAGTGCATGGTGAGTAATGTGACTCGACGAACGCGTCAACTTTAGAATGTCTTTGGCGATCTCCAACACCGTCAACTCCCTCGGATTCCCAATATTGACGGGATCGTGAACGCTGCTGGCTTGGGAAGACTCTTGCTTCGTGAAAAACGACTTCCGGTCCGTTCTCTGCTCAACGGTTTTGTCGGAATCCACAAGAAGCAGGGCGATGATGCCCCGCACGAGGTCATCGACGTAACAAAAACTTCTCGTCTGCATGCCGTCGCCATACACAGTGAGTGGTTTCCCCTGAAGAGCTTGCACAATGAAATTCGAAACGACCCGACCGTCATTCGGTCTCATCCGTGGACCAAACGTATTAAAAATACGGACGATCCTCGTATCCAACCCGTGATAACGATGATAGGCCATGGTCATCGCTTCGGCAAAACGTTTGGCCTCATCATAGACACCTCGTGGGCTGATGGGGTTGACGTTCCCCCAATAGGTCTCCGGTTGCGGATTGACCAGGGGATCCCCATAGACTTCTGAGGTACTGGCCAGGAGAAACCTGGCCCCTTTGGCCTTCGCCAACCCCAGGGCCTTATGCGTTCCCAATCCGCCGACCTTCATCGTTGCAATCGGCATGTCGAGATAATCTTGGGGACTCGCAGGAGAGGCAAAATGCATCACCGCATCAAGCTGTCCTTCAACATGGACATAGTCACAGACGTTATACTTCACGAACGAAAACAATTCATTCCCCATCAAGTGGGCGATATTCTCCACCTTGCCTGTACTGAGGTTATCCATACTGATGACATGATGCCCTTGGGCCACGAGAGACTCCGCCAAATGGCTCCCCAAAAACCCCGCCCCACCTGTGATTAAGATCCGCATATCGCACATTCCTCCTAACAGTGTGACCCATTTCTCAAAAGCACGAGAAGCTCTTTATGCGTTCAAACTCACTCCACCTGATGACTATACCTAGACCAGCCTCACGGTGGCAAACGCTGGATCCAGCCCCCACCATGGCAGTTCGCCATCGTCAATGCAACCGAAATACCGCCAATGTCCTGATTTTCTTCAATCGATAGATTACGTTCCTGTAGGTTCCCGTCCTGGTCCCGCACCAGAAGGGATGGTTGCGCCCAATACTCCACCCTGAGAAGGATTGGGATGCTGAAAGACCCAGTCATAGTGCGTGGGTTTCCCCTGAAAATGGCGCACGGCCAACGGAAAGTTGTTCTGTTTTACGGGCCTGTGTTTACTCTTACTCCTAACACCCATGATCCCACCCGCCGGGGCTCGTATGAGCTCCCATTCTCCATGGCCCACCGGATCGCGATACACTTTCCTGAGAAACGGCTTGGGAGGCCGTGTTAGCTCAGCCAACGTTTGGGGATAGATCTCTCCTGGCGTGACCCGACCTGCCTTCGCCGACGCCGAGTACAATGCCAATGCTGCTTGAATCTCCATGCCCTTGGCCAATAAATCCATCTCGAGTTCCCGTTGGATCATTGTCTTCCACTGCTTAGCTGCAACAGTCGTCAGCAGCCCCATGATGGTCACGGCCATCATGACCATCAGGTATGAAAACCCGACCTCGCTCCCTCTCAACCATGAGGCAAGACGCCTCATCCTTGTGTCACCCCTAACCCTCCATCACCTCTGATCATACGACCGGTTGTTCTCCCTCGATAACAGAATCTCGCGCAGTCATACGATCTGTTGGAGATCTTCTTGCACGCCGGATGAATGCCAACACAATCGCCGGCCTTGAGCGCCAAGAGATCATCCTCTCTTGTCACTCCTGAACCCCCACCTCTTCCGACAACTCGACCGTTTGCTCCAGCTGAGAGCCAGGGTCCCGCACAGTCACATGATCAGGGGTGATCTTCTTGAGCACCAGACGGTCGTCAATGCGATCGCCGGTCTTGAGCACCAGAATATCGTCATCCTTGCGAAGCACTGCCACGGACTTATGACCCTGCGATCCATCCCCTATGCGCAGGAACCCCAGATATCTGAACTGCCCCGCTTCCACACCACCCTCCTGCTCCGTGAGAGCCTCCGTTGCAGAAGTCCCGTCCAAACTTGCGACGCCGACCTCGGAATTCACAAAAGGCGGCTCCTCAATAGGTGTCATTGTAAAAATGTTACGAGATATGGTGTACGGAGCATCACGTTGCTTCGCTGTGGCCGCGAGCAAACTCAGATTGACATGCAGTCCCCCCTCTCTTGATTCCAACTGATGATCTCCTGTCGCAAAGCCTGTGACATTCGTAAGCGGAACACGCGCTGGCTCTTCGAGCATGTTCCACTGCGAAACCGCCAATCCTGCCCATACAAGAATCAGTGCACCGGCCACCAGTGCCTTCTGCTTTGCATCCATGGCTACTGGCTCGCCTCCTGCAGCCGTTGTTTTTCGTGATCCGCCTTCAGATAGGTGGCTATTTTGATATTGAAGGTCAGCGCTTCACCCTCTGTACTCCCGGCTCGATGTACCTCCAGATCTTCAATGAGCAATAACTCGTCCGCGGTCTCCAGGCCATGAATGAATCGTCGAAGATCCTCGTATCGTCCGCTCATTGCCCCCTGTAACAATCCTTTGGTCGTATGGCCGACAGTGCTTGGTTCAGTCTTGTAGGACAGCGCCGGTAGAATCACTCCCTCACGCTTTGCCTCATCCGAGATCCCCAACGCCAACGGACCAAAGTCTCGCTCACTAGGGAGCAGCGCCCATACGTGACTCAACTCTTTTGCGGCACTCCTTGCCGCTCGGTGCTGCATCAGAGACTGCTGCAGCCTAAGCCGTTCTGCTTCAAGATCGTGTCGTTTGATTTCGAGGTCCGCCAGCCACACATACTGCACGACCATCAACACCAAGAAAAGGCTGACCGCCATGCCACCCCATGGCAGTAACGGAGCATAGGCGTGCTGCAACAGAGCGATCAGGCGATCTTTCATGCTTCACACCCCAGCTTTCCGGTACCTCACCGTGACGTCGAACTCCACCAGCCCGCTCGACCCGACTCGATGTTGAGCTAAGACCGGATCCTTGAACGTGACATGATCTTGCAATCCAACCGTAAATGCCGTGATATCCTCCAGGCTCACCGCTGTCCCCGTGAGCTGAACAGTCTTACTAGATTGATCCAAGCGAACACTCGTGAGCGCGAGGCGAGGAGGAGTCACCTGTTCCAATTCCGACAAAAAGGTGGTCCAGGAAAACGTCCTCCTTGCGAGCAGCTGGTTGGCCAACGCAACCTCGGCGGACAACTGCTTCAATGCAGCATCGGACAGGTCAACTCCTTCCTTCTGGGCCTCCACCATCACCCGCTGGTCCAGTTGACGAACCCGTTCCAATTCAGCTTCAATGACCCGAGTCTCCTCATCGACTAAGACGCCCTGCCAGACGCTCCAGGCCACGCTCAGTAGCAGTCCAACACAACCTCCGATCAACCATGTCCGATAGGATGCCAGCCCTACTCGATATCTGCTGGCTACGTTAATCTCGAACGGCAGACAGGCGTGACGTTGTGATCGAACCTGCATAAGGAATCCGATGGGCCCTCTGTTCCACAAACTGTTCACTGCCATGCTAGGAGACCCCTGCGACTGCCGCCAATGAGGCCATACCTTGCTGACTCCCCCTCTCTCCCCATCCAAGCGCCTCAATCGATTTCCAACCAAATTGTTGGACAGTAAGCTGGAGTTGCCCTTGCAGCTCTGATTGCAATGAGGCTATCTCACCATCACCGCAAATGACCGCATCATGAATATCCAGAAAAGGATGCTGTTGCTGACAGACCTCAAGGGTCACACGGCATTCGTCCAGAACTCTATTCAATAGATCGTCCGTGGCCAATACCTCTGACGCTTCCGCCCCCAACAGTTTGCAGCGATAGAAGACGATCTGCCCCCGGTGAAAGACCAAAACCGTCAGTGATCGATCGGACAGCGCAACCCACAGCACGTCGTGGCACAACCAGCCCGATCCCCGGGAAACCTTCTTCCAGAGATCAACCAACCGCAAGCTGGTAATCCCGACCTCGTAAGGAATCAGACCAACAGATTCACAAAGCGATTCGTACTGTTTGAGGACGGACTCTTGAATGGCCACGGCAAGGACCGTGTACGCGCGCTCCGAACCTTCCCCAGGATTGCCAAACACCTGTGACACGACCTTCGCATTATTCAGGGAGAAAATCTGTTCTTGCCCCAGTCGCCATCGAATCAAAGCCTCACGCTCTTCACGTCGGGCAGGAATCTGATCGAGAGTCAGAACTGCCGTTCGCACCGCCGTGTCGGGGAGCAAGAGGGAAATGTCACGAGGGACCTCGGATAAGAAAGCGGCATTTTCAATACGGTGATCTCCTTCCCGTCCGGCCAATGTACGAACTTGAGGCACCAATCTCGATGGCTGTGACACATTGTCCATCGTCGGCGAAGGTATCACCACTCCCACCGGGATGGTACACATCACAGATTTCTGGCGAAGGCGTCCACACCAGTTTCTTGCACGCTCAGCCCATCCGATCGAGTCCGTGCCAAACTTCAAGCAGCGTTGCGGTCGGTGTCTGACCCAATCCCACATCTCACTAGCCTTCCTCGCTGAATGTGACGCGGTTGATCTCGCGAAGCGAGGTCTCGCCGTTCAAA
>JAEURV010000063.1 GCA_016788465.1 Nitrospira sp.
ATGCTCCTACTTCTCGCATCGCCGATGAGTGTGCTTCTTGCCGGATGCCCGAATGGAGGAGGGGGAGGAGGAGGGTTCGAGGGAACAGGATCGACTTCCGCCATCCTCTATACAGCCAATGATGGTTCGAACACTCTCTCAGGTTTCAGAATAGGGGCCGGCGGGGCCCTGACAGCAACAACTCCTGCAAGTTTTTCTACCGGAGGGACAAACACTGAATGGGTAGCCATTTCCCCTAACGGTCAATTTCTCTATTCGTCAAACCAGAGTTCCGCCAATGTCTCGGCTTTCACGATCAGCACAACAACCGGAAACCTCACGCCGACTGCACCAGCAACGTTTTCCACCGGTGTAGGATCCTCTCCGCGTGGGATAACGATCACGCCAAACGGAGCATTTGTCTATGTCGCCAATAGCGCCTCGAACACCGTTGCCGGTTTTTCGATCGGATCGGGTGGTGTACTGGCTGCGACGTCTCCAGCAACGTTTCCAACGAGTGGGACATTAGCGCGAGGTCTGGCTGTATCACCGAACGGACAATTTCTCTACATCGCAAACTCCGGTACGCACAACGTATCGGGTTTCACCATCGGAGCCAATGGCGTGTTGACCGCGACCAGTCCGGCGACCTTTTCAACTGGTGCCGGCTCTCCAAGCCCCGAGGGGCTTGCCATTTCGCCGAATGGTCTATTTCTGTATGTTGCAAACAGTGGAACGAATGCCATTGCCGTCTTTTCCATTGGAGTGGGAGGCGTGCTGACCCCAACAGTCCCTCCGACGTTCTCCACTGGAGCGCTGGGATCGAGCCCTCAGAGGCTAGCAATTTCGCCCAATGGATCGTTCCTGTATGTCACGAATAGTGGCATGAACGAGGTGGCAGCTTTTACCATTGGAGCGGGAGGATTATTAACACCGACGTCTCCGGCGAGTTTTACGACGGGAGCGGCGTCCGCGCCGGTCGGGATTACGATTAATCCAGACGGGCAATTCCTGTATGTCGCGAATTCAGGGTCAACCAGTGTATCCGGTTTCACGATTGGAGCCGGTGGCGTTCTGCTCCCTACCACTCCCGCCACATTCTCGACCGCTCCACAGGCTCCGATTGGAATTGCCACTCCTGGTCGTCCATAGTGTTACGGTCAAGTCGACTGGCAGCCTGCCAAGGCTCATTCAAGAGAGAACCCTCGAGCGCCGACTTGGACGATGTGCACCAAGAATTCTTCCCTAGAGCATCGGGCGCCCGCGCGATTCCGTGCGAACGCATGGACTATCAACCCAATTAAGGCCCAAGTACGTAATCCGACGATCGGCGCACGTTGACCGTTGCTCGCGAACGGTCGGTTGTTGACAGCTATACGCAATTAACGTATAGTTACTTGGTGCAGACGGTCATCGAAACTGACGCGTATTTGAGCGATGCGAAGCGAGCCGGTCTTTCGGAGCAGGAACGGATGAGCATCGTTGAGTATCTTGCCAAGGATCCCCAAGCCGGAGACGACATACAGGGGACAGGCGGAGCGAGAAAAATACGGTTTGCAGGAAAAGGCAAAGGAAAACGAGGAGGATATCGGGTGATCACGTTTTTCAGTGGAACAGATATCCCAGTGTTTCTCCTCAACGTGTTTGCGAAGAATGAACGGGTTGACCTGACCCAGGTAGAGCGGAACGAGTTCAAGGCCACGTTGGGA
>JAEURV010000065.1 GCA_016788465.1 Nitrospira sp.
TGGGAGTAGGCTTGGGGGAAGTTTCCGAGCTGGGTTCTGGTCTCAGGCACAAAGTGCTCGGCCACGAGTCCGACGCTGTTTGCGCCGGTGAGGCACTGATTCATGATGTGCTTGGCTTCCGGCAAGCGACCGAGTTTTGCCAAGGCTTGAACGACCCAGAACGAGCAAATCACAAAGCTCGACTGGGGCTTGCCGAAGTCATCCTGCCTCAGGTACCGATAGAAAAAGCCGGTCTCCTTTCCCTCGTGCCGAAGGGCGAGGGCCTGTTTGATCTGAGAGACGGTGGTGTCGCAGACCTCTCGATCCGGAAATCCGACAATAGCCAGTTGCGCCAGGGAGGCATCGTAACTGTCATCATTCGGTCCGTTCCGTAACGCCTTGTCCTTCATCGCTCGAAGCAGCGCGTTGGCTGCTCTGGCCCGTGCCGCGTCGAGATTGATCGTCAACTCGCTGAGAAATCCGGCCTGCTGGATACGGTAGGCACGATCGAGGCCTGCCCAGCACATGAGATTCGTGAAGGAATGTTCCTGCCAGCCGTTCCGAATTTCCCAGAGCCCGGCATCCGGTTGAGAGATGCTTCGTTCGCACAGGCGGATCAAGTTCGCGACCAGTGCTTCATGATCCCTCGTTCGAAGGTCATAGAAGCGCTTGTCGAAAAAGATCGGTGCCAGAGTCAGAAGCATCTCGCCGTAGACGTCGTTCTGCACATGCTCGGCCGCCTGATTGTGGCTGCGTACCGGTCCACTTCCCAGAAAGCCCTGCCAGTTGGAGTGTTCGGTTTCCGGGAGGGGGAGGTCTTGGCTGAGCGTGTAGACCGGTGCCAGCCGATCATGTGATTGTTCACGGGCATAACAGACGTTCAGCAAGAACTTCAGGAACCCTTCCATTTCCTCAAAATGCCCCAAGTTATAGAAGGCAGAGAGTGAAAAATGCGCGTCGCGCAGCCAGCAGTAGCGATAGTCCCAGTTCCGAGGGCCGCCTGGTTCCTCGGGAAGGCTGGTAGTCAATGCGGCAAGGATCGCCCCCGTGTCTTCGTAACAATGGAGTTTGAGCGCGAGGGCCGAGCGAATGACTTCTTCCTGATAAAGCACGGGAATGGAACAGTGTTTCACCCAGATCCGCCAATATTTAACAGTCTGGTCGAGAAATTCGTGGCTGACTTTGACGAGGTCGTCCTCGATTCCGATTCCCCAAGTCAGCGCGAAGTACATTTTTGACGTCAGTGCGACCGGCGTTTCCTGACAGAGATAGGTGAGTGGCATGTCGGTCAGGAGCCGCAAGTATTCACCGCGTATGTCATACCGGAAGTGACTATTGCCGCGAACGAATCGTACCGGCGTCTTGTCCCAGCCGGACACCGGCTTGCAACAGACGCGAATCGACGGGGTGCCGCTGAGCGGCTCAACGATTCGGAAGAGGGCGGCTGGTCGAAAGACGCGACCATATTGCAGAAACCGCGGGCAAAAGTCGGTGATCTGATACGCATCCCCGTTCGGGAGGGAGACGGTGGTCACCAGGATATTGGTGTTCGGGAGATAGTGTTGCTTGGAGGTCGTTTCCGATAGAGGAACGGACGGGTCGATCGAAAAGTGCCCCCCTTCCGGATCCAGGATCCTCCCAAAAACCGGAGGGCTGTCCGGCCTCGGTAGACAGAGCCAGTCGATCGATCCATGAGCGCTGATCAGCGCGGAAATCTGACAGTTTCCGATGAGTCCGAACTGGTACACAGTCTGACCATATTTGATTTCTAGGTGAAAGTAAACTACCTTGTTTCCATGAGGCTCTTGGCCCTTTCGCTACGATTCGTCCTTCCCTTGGTGATCGTATTGGCCGTGATCGCCTACGGAGTTATTCCTCTCGTTGATTCATTCCAACTGAAATGGTTTGTCCGCGATCTCGACATGCGGTCCAAGCTGATGGTCAGCACAATGGGGGGGCCGCTGGCCGACCTACTGGTTTCCAACTCAAAGGGCAAGATCTCCGCCTATTTTACCCGCATCATTCAAGATGAACGGTTGTACGCCCTAGGTTTTTGCGACCTGGAGAACCGACTTCTTTATGAAACACAGGCTTTTCCGAAGGATGTCACCTGTCAAGAAATGATGAGTCTCGCGCCAAACTTTTCCACCGTACGCTCGTTCGGTAGCGGACCGCTTCATATCACGTCAGCTACGATCGAATCCGGCGGACGCAGGCTAGGCCGTCTTCTCCTTCTCCACGACATGAGTTTTATCCAGCAGCGGAGTAGCGATACCAAACAATATGTCTTCTATCTGTTCGCCGCACTCACGGCGATTATTTCACTGGTGACATTGCTCATTGCGCATTTCAGCTGGAAAGAGTGGGTGGCCGGAGTACGGGCGATGGTCAAGGGCGAGCGGCTCTTGACTCCATTGGCGCAGGAGCAACATGCTCCGGAACTTCAGCCGCTGGCGAAGGACCTGCGGTCTTTGGTAGAGGCGCTTGAAACCGATCGTCGCATGCGCGATGAGAGTCAGATTTCATGGACGCCGGCCAGCCTCAAGTCAATTCTTCATGAGCAACTTGCCGGAGACCAAGTACTGATCGTCTCCAATCGGCAACCCTACGCCCATTATTGGCAAGGACAAAGCATCGCGGTGCAGGTGCCGGCGAGTGGGCTGGTGTCGGCCCTTGAGCCGGTGATGCGCGCCTGTTCAGGAATCTGGGTCGCGCACGGAAACGGATCTGCGGATCGGGACGTCGTGGATGAGCGAAACCATGTCAGTGTCCCCCCCTCGAATCCCTCCTATCAAATTCGACGTGTGTGGCTGACTGCCGAGGAGGAGGCGGGGTACTACTATGGATTTTCCAATGAGGGGTTATGGCCGCTCTGTCATATCGCCCATGTTCGGCCGACATTCCGGTCATCAGATTGGAAACATTATGTGGCCGTGAATGAACGGTTTGCCCAGGCGGTTTATGAGGAGGCCACGACCGACAATCCGGTCGTGCTTGTACAGGACTACCATTTTGCCCTTCTTCCGAAGCTCATCCGAGACCGTTTACCGACCGCCACGATCATCATGTTTTGGCACATCCCTTGGCCGAACGCGGAAAGCTTCGGGATTTGTCCTTGGCGCGAGGAAATTCTGGAGGGGCTGCTGGGGAGTAGCATTCTCGGGTTCCATACCAGGGTGCATTGCAATAATTTCATCGACAGCGTCGATCGGACTCTCGAGGCACGGATCGATCGAAACAGCTCCACGGTGTCCTACGGAGGGAAACTGACGGCGGTCAACCCCTATCCAATTTCCATTGAGTGGCCCTCCCAATGGATTCGCAACCAGAAGCCGATTCAAGATTGCCGGGCGAGGTTGCGGCAAGCCTACGGGATGCCAGAGGATCGCCTCATCGGTCTGGGAGTCGAGCGGTTGGACTATACGAAGGGCATCCTCGAGCGATTCATGGCGGTGGAGCGTCTGTTGGAGCTTCAACCGGAGTGGATCGGGAAGTTTACCTTTCTCCAGATCGCTGCTCCGAGCCGCTCCGTCATCGAACAGTATCACCATTTTACCAGTCAGGTCTCTGCGTTGGCGGAGCAGATTAACAAGCGCTTTGGGCATGGCGGGTATGAACCCATCTGTCTTCGGATTCAACATCATGAGCCGGCTGAGGTTTATGAGTGCTATCGCGGGGTGGATCTGTGTGTGGTGAGCAGTCTCCATGACGGTATGAATCTCGTTGCCAAAGAGTTCGTCGGTGCTCGGGATGATGAGCAGGGGGTGTTGATTCTCAGTCAATTTACGGGAGCTGCACGGGAACTGACGGAGGCGTTGGTGATCAACCCCTACGACATCGATCAGTTTGCTGCAGCGCTCCATCTTGGTCTGACGATGCCAAAGGTTGAGCAACGGGCCAGGATGCAGAGCATGCGTGGGTTGATCCAGGAGTTCAATGTGTATCGGTGGGCGGGCCGGATGCTCATCGATGCCGCTCGCATGAGACAGAAGGAACGAGTCATGAAACAGGTGCGACGCCCGAGTTTACTGAGCTGATGGAAAGGTATCACAGGTATCATGGATTACCTCTTGACGGAAACAGGCAAGCTGGAGTTGGAGAAACTTGCAAAAGGGAGATCGCTTTACGCGTTTGATTTTGATGGAACCTTGGCGAAGATCGTCCGAGAACATCATGCGGCGAAACTCTCACGTCCCATCCGTGTATGGCTTGAAAAACTTGCTGGGGGAGCCCCCACCGCAATTATTTCAGGACGTTCCGTTGAAGATCTACAATCACGGGTCGGGACGATCGTGCCTCACTTGATCGGCAACCATGGTTCAGAAGGCCCTCATACGCGGCAAGAGGATCAGCAGCAGGTTCGAGAGACTTGTTACGCGTGGCTGCAGTTCATCACCGAGCGGTTTCATGATGAGCTGGCGCGCTGCGGAGTGTCTATTGAGAATAAGTCTTATTCCCTCTCCTTTCATTATCGGACCGTGGATTATCGAGATGCGGCACGGCTGCTGATCTCTCGGGTGATCGCCGAGTTGTCTCCGCCTCCTCGCATTGTTCTCGGGAAATCTGTCGTCAATGTGATGCCGCCGACGGCTTCACACAAGGGGACGGCATTGTTGGAGTACATGCGTCGGCTCGACTGTGCACTGGCGCTCTATGTGGGAGACGACGAAACCGATGAAGATGTGTTTGCGCTGCGGGACCATCGTATCTTGACCGTGAGGATCGGCAAAAAGAAGGGGTCGTCTGCTCGCTATTTCCTCAAGAGGCAGGCCGAAATTACTGCCGTACTCCAGTTTCTCGTCGAGGGCGGTGCTCGCGGTCTCCAGACCTGGAGTGGGTGCCATGAACAGGGAGTTTCCAGACCCATCCCCCCATCCTGACGAATAGCGATGGATAAGAGTTGAAAGCGTTCTATGACGTCGTTCTCGTATCAGTTACAAGCCTGTGAAGAGTATCTCATGAAGCATCGTTGGCTTGCGCGAAACAGGATGCGAACAACGTAGTTGGAACAATCTGAGTTACTCCACCAGTTGAGTGCGCTCCCGTCCAAGAAGCAGGTCATATGGGGCGAAATCATCGCTTAATACCACCCCTTGAGGCCAGGGATCGGTTCGCCGCGTGTTCAATAGCGCGATCGTCTCCATCGGCAATCGTTGGCTCATCGCTGCCTCGGTAATCTTCGAAAGGATTTGACCTGCCGAGGCCTGCTCAATGAAACGGCCTCCAAAGAACACGAGATTTTTCGCGGGCGACATCCCCGTCTTCCACGGGCCTTCCACGGCAAAACTTTCCAGAGCTGGAAAGGCCTGCTTCATCGTTTGCACGACCGCCGACGCGCGCGCGAGATCACTCTCTTTCCCGGACGAGGCTAAGTTGACCGCAACAATGCCGTCTGGATTGAGGTGCGCGCGTACCAGCGCATAGAACTCCACAGTGGTCAGGTGAAACGGGATCATGTCCCTGGCGAATGCATCAATCCATATGAGGTCGTACGTCTGATTCGTTGCGTTCAGAAAGGCTCGGCCGTCCTTCACAACGACATGATGATTGGCCGGAGGGTGGTACTCAAAATACTGTTCGGCCATGCGGACCACCACCGGGTCGAACTCTACGATATCCAGCTCCAATGTGGGCCATCGTTGTGCCAACCACTTCGCGATTGAACCGCCGCCATGACCGATGATGAGGCCACGTTTTGGTTCGGACACTAAGGCCAACGACGCGACCATCATTTGGCTGTATGGGAGGAACAGCGAACCTGGTTCGACTTTCCACATGGTGGCGTGGAATGTTCGGTCCAAGACGAGATATCGGAACAGATCATCTTCACGGATGCGGACTTGCTGGTACGGACTTTCCTCTTGATGAATGGGAGCCCTGAGTCGTTGGATGGGGTGGAGAGCCAGCGTCCCCAACAGCGCGATGCATCCTACTGCAATCAATGGGACGAAGGGGCGGGTGGCGGTGCCTTGCATCAGCCATAGGAGCCCAAGTCCCACCTGGATGCCGCCTAACCAGGCAAGGAGCGATTGGCTCCCGAGCCAGGACAATAGGAAGAAGGCGGTGCCCCAGGTGCCGGCCAAGCTGCCCACGGTTGAGAGGGCGATCATGCGGCCGGTTTGCCGGCCAAGGTGGTCCATATCGGCCACGGCCAACCGTAACATGGCCGGTAAGACACCGCTGAGGCCGAATGCGGGAGGAGCCAGGAGGGCCGTTGCAGCGAGACAAGGACCCCAGCGGGGGTCCTGTACCAGCTTCTCGATCTCAAACAGAACGGGCTGGTTCATCCATGTGACGAGAAACGTCCATCCACCAGAAAACAGCAATAAGGCTGCCAGGACGCGTCCGCTGGTATAGCGATCGGAGACCCATCCGCCGAAGGTATAGCCGCTGCTCATCGCGGCGAGAATCACACCGATCAAGGCGCCCCACACGAACAACGAACTGCCAAACACAGGGGCCAATAACCGGCTTCCCAAAATTTCCAAGGCCATCACGACCGCTCCCGTTATGAGGGCGGTGCTGAGCAAGAACCAGCGTGGAATACGGGGTGGATGAAGCGTCATCAAGTGGATGGGAGTCTGGGAACCCTTCTCCTGAATTGAGTGGGAAGCAGCGTCGGATTGTACTCAACGCATTTCGCGAGAGTCAACGAAGACAGATCTGTGCTCGCCTTCAAATCAACCGTGGAATTCATTGCCCGAGGCTAGTCAGGTTGTTATACTTCTGGAGGAATTCCTAAGGCGAAGGAGGATTTGGCATGCATATCAGTGTGATCGGAACCGGCTACGTTGGCCTGGTGACAGGTGCCTGTTTTGCCGAATTCGGCGTGAATGTCACCTGCATGGATAACGACAGCCGAAGAATTGACAAGCTCAATAAGGGAGAAATCCCGTTTTTTGAGCCTGGCGTGGCGGAACTTGTTGCAAAGGGGACCAAGGAGGGCCGGTTAGCTTTCACGACGGACATCGCTCAGGCTGTGGATAAGGCGCTGGTGATTTTTATCGCCGTGGGTACTCCACCAAGCCCGGATGGCAGCGCCGACTTGTCTTTTGTCAAAGAAGTGGGGAGAGGCATCGCTCTCCACATGAATAGCTATAAAGTGATTGTCACCAAGTCAACGGTGCCGGTCGGGACGGGCGAAGCCATTCGCGAGGTCGTCAAAACAACGCAGAAATCGCCGATTCGATTCGATATGGTCTCGAATCCTGAATTTCTTCGAGAAGGATCAGCCATTGAGGATTTCATGCGGCCGAATCGTGTGGTCATCGGGGCAGATAGTGATCAAGCGGTCGCCATCATGAAGGATCTCTACCGTCCGCTCTATCTGATTGAAACGCCGATCGTCGTGACCGATGTCCCGACGGCTGAGTTGATAAAGTATGCGTCCAATGCGTTCCTTGCGACGAAGATTTCGTTTATCAACGAGATCGCTAATCTGTGTGAACGGGTTGGAGCCAACGTTCAACTGGTGGCGAAGGGGATGGGATTGGATCACCGAATCGGGTCCAAGTTTCTCCATGCGGGCCCTGGCTTCGGCGGATCGTGCTTTCCGAAAGACTTGGCCGCGCTCATTCAAACCGGCGAGCGCAACGGCTATCCCATGCAGATTGCCTCCGCTGCCTCGCACGTCAACGATGTTCAACGGGGGCGGATGGTCGAAAAGATTCGGGATGCCGTCGGCGGATTGAAAGGGAAAACATTGGCGTTCCTCGGCCTGTCGTTCAAACCCAACACGAACGATCTCCGGGAAGCCCCGGCGTTAGCGATCGGGCGAGAACTTGTGGGGGAAGGGGCAACCATTCGTGCGTATGATCCAGAAGCGCTCACGGAAGCCTGTCAGATGATGCCGGAACTCAAACCCTGTCAGGATGCCTACCATGCGGCGGAAGGGGCAGATGCGTTGGTGATCATGACGGAATGGAACGTCTTTAGAAACCTCGACTTTGAGAAGCTGAAGTCCGCCATGCGCGCACCTCTCTTGATCGATCTCAGGAACGTCTATGATCCTGAACGGGTCACCTCAGCGGGCTTTAAGCATGTGTCGGTGGGGCGATCGGCATACAGCCCCAAGGGCAAGGGCTAGAAATTCTAGAATTGCTCCCTTCGACCGCCTCAGGGCAGATCATTCGACTGGTCAGTTCTGAGGCGGATGAAGAGCGTAGGGGGAATAGATCCTGCAGAAACCGTCACGATCTGAAGCCTGTAAGCGGTGACAGGTGGTTCCGTATTCTTCCAAAATGATCCGGTCAGGATTTCTCTAGAAGACCTCTCTGCATCTGGTTAGGTCAACCGTGGCAACTCAGCTTTGGGAGCCGTCTCCTTCGTTTTGGGTTTATAGCCCATCCGGTCCAAGACTTTCATAATACGGGTTTTCAGTCGATCGTCGGCGTCAGCTAACGCGGTGGCCAGCGGCTCTACCGCCGGCTTGCCGATCTTTCTGAGAATTTCAGTCGCCGACTGGCGAATTTCGTCTTCCTCCGACACGAGGAGGGGAATCAGGGAAGGGACAGACGGACCTCCGAGCTTGATGAGCGAATCATAGGCTCGTTGGCGGACATCACCGACTTCGTCGGTTAATGCCGCCACAAGTGGTTCCACGGCGCGAGGATCTTTCAGTTCACCCAACACCTCTGCAGCATACTTCCGGTTCAGCCAGTGCGAATCTGTCAGGTCGAGCAACATCGCATCGGCTCGAGCGGTATTCGGATCTTTGGGGCGAATCCTAAAGCTTTTCGCCACCCGCTTCCCGCCCTCTTCCACCACACGGATTGTGGCGCCGTCCCCGGCCTTGATTTTTTTGAGGTCCTCCAGCGCTTCATCCGCGACATCCAGCAGGACGGTCTTGCCGTCGTAAGCCAGGAGCTCGACCTCGAGCTGTCGGCTTTCCGGATTGACTGCGACGACTCGTTCAGTCACTAAGTTGAAGCCGTCTTTTTTCTCTCCGCCCTTCGGCGCAATCTGAATCAACTTTGGAGCTTCATCTGCCATGGGAATCTATCCTCTATAGTTTATGGAGTAAAAGGGTTTACTGTTCCGGTTTCCAGCCGAGACTGGACAGCACCGCTTCGACGGTTTCTTGGACCATGGTATTTTCGTCTTCACGTAACGGCAGTAAGGGCTGAATTGCTTCTGTGGCGCCGAGCCGAGCAAGCGACTCGGCGGCATTGCGCCGGACGAGCCAATCTTCGTCGCGCAGCGATTCGATCAAGGGTGCGATACCTCTACGATCGCCGATCTTTCCCAGGGCTTCCGCAGCGTGGCGCCGTACCATCCAATTGGACCCGAGCAGTCCATCGATCAAAGCTTCGACTGCACGCACGTCTCCGACCTTTTTTAGGACACGAGCTGCATCCTCACGAAGGGTACTGTCCATGAGGGCTTCAATCAATCCGGGTACGGCCTGAGAATCGCCGATCCGCTCGAGTGCCCACACTGCCGCCGTCCGTACCGCTCCGTCACGGTCCTTGATCGCCTTGACCAGCGGTTCTACTGCACGCCGATCTCGTAACTTTCCGAGCGCCGATGCCGCCTGTTCCCGGATTGCCCAGGAATCGTCCTGGAGAGCTTCAATCATCGGCTCAACGACCGATGGGCCCATTCGCACGACGGCACTGGTCGCAGCTTCTCGAATGACGACATCTTCGTCGGCCATCAACTCGATCAGCTTGGGCAGTGCGTCCTGGCCAGCTTGCCCGAGGCTTGCGATCGCGTGGTCACGTAGAGCTTCATTCTCGTCGTAGAGTGCGTGGATCAGTTGGTCGATGCGTTCGGATGCAGGTTGCTCAGTCATGCGCACTATCCTTCTTCTTGGGGCTGGTTTTCCATGGTCATGATGGCCTCAAGCTTATCGGCTATCAGGCCGGCATTATACGCCACCAGGCCGTCACGATCCGTCCGGAGTTGGTCGAAGATATCTTTATGGGGCCGCAAGACTCCCACGTCTTTGATCTTGGCCAAGGCTTCCATCGCATAGACCCGAAGCGGTCGGATGGGGATGGCGTCGAGATAAAGCTGAGTCGGACGGGAGTCTCCGATCAAGCCCAAAGCCTTGATAGCCAGTTCCTTGACGCCCGTATCTTTGTCCTGTTCGAGTCGTTTCATCAGTGGGAGGACGGCCCGTACATCGCCGATTTTTCCAAGTAGGTCGGCTGCTGCTTCGCGCACGAGCCAATCATCGTCTTCGAGATATTCGAGCAGGATTTCCACACTCGGACGCCCGATTCCCAGGAGGTCGATGACGGTCGCCATCCTCGCTTCTTCCCGTTCACTGGCCCCTTCGACGTCACGCAGCGCATTGAACGTCGCATCGATGCGCTCTCGGATGGCACTTAGTTTTTTGAGTGTGCCGACGGCGATTTCTCGAACAGCCGGTTGTCCCATCGCATCGATGAAGGCGTCGATGGAACGGGGATCGAGCAATTGATCGAGCATCAATGCTGCTGCAATCTGTGCCTCGGCATTGGGGTGCTTAAGCAGGTCGCACAAGGGGATGACGGCGGTCGGAATCGCACCGATCAGGTGTGTTAGAACCTGCCTTGTTGGACCTTCCGGTGTGTGTGGTAACAAGGAGACCAGCGCTCGTGCGGTATCGACATCGAGTACACCAGCCATTTGTTCAAGCGCCGCTGCTGCAGCATGGCGGACACCTTCCTCGTCTTGTTCGAGAAGCTCGACCAGGGCAACTCCGGCTCGCGGATCCTTGATGCGAGCCAACATTGCCGCTGCTTCCTTCTTCAGCTCCATCGGGCCAGTGCGTAAGGCCTCCATCAGCGCCTGGACCGATCGTGGTCCACCGGCCACACAGGCTGCCGTCGCTCGCATGCGGCGCCAATCTTCTTCATGGATGAGTTCAGAGACCAGAGTCTCGATGGTTTCTTTCGACATAGCGTTCAGAGGTGGTTGATGGAGACCTGGCGGGGTCTCCATCCGACGAGCGTCAAGGTCTCACGAACATGAAATCTGATATTGTCATCCGGTGACTCACTCAAGAGCGGAATCAGAGCCGGAACGACCTTTGATCCGAATTTGGCCAATGAGGCCGCTGCCTCCGCACGAGTATGGGTCGGGCTTAAGGCGGCGACGAGCGAAGGAATCGCCCGGTCGTCACCGATCAAGCCCAATGCTCGTACTGCTGCCCCTTGCGTGATGAACTCCTCATTCCACTGATCCCCACAGCCGACCGCCGTTCTGGTCGCTTCCGGAGCGGGGGTGCTCATAACGATATCAATCAAGACGGGCACGACGCAGGGATTGCCGATACGACCGAGTGACTCGACCGCCACGGTCCGTAAACCTGGTTCACGCATGGCCATGCATAAATGATCGACGGCGCTGGCATCACCGATGTCGCCCAATGCCCGCACGGCATCTTCGCGCACGGCTGAATCACGATCGTTGAACAGAACTGAGAGCAGCGGCTCAACCGCACGAGGGGAACGAGCCTTCCCGAGCGATTCTACCGCATGCAGACGAACCAGCCAGTCTTCGTGTTTCAACGCCTGCACTAAACATGGAATGGCTGCGTCACCGATGGCCGCCAGAGCGGTGGCTGTCTCCTCACGGACCGCCTTGACCTTATCCTGCAGCAGCGGGATCAGAGCTTCCACAGTCTCCGTGTTCCTCACGCGGCCCAGAGCCTGAGCTGCATGCATCCGGACGATCCAGTCACGACTGTTCAGTGCCGACAAGAGCGGCGACAACACGCGCTCATCCCCAACGCTTGCTAGGACTGCTGCGGCCGCTTCTTGAACTGCCAATTCCCCCTCAGTTAGGCAGGCGCCGAGCGCCTCAACAGCCGGTGTTCCAATGGCCCGTAGTGCGTTCACTGCCGCTTCTCGCACAGAACGATCCCCGTCCCGAAGGAGGGACACGAGCGGTGTTACTGCACGCGGATCTTTGAGATGGCCAAGCAGACGTGCCGCTTCTTCCCGGATGGCCCAATCCTCATCCCGGAGCGCGGCAATTTGTTCTGCAACCTCGTCGACCATGTTGCTCTCTACCAGGATGGTGAAAAGTCAACCAGCTTCGTTTTCTCTTCTCTCAGAGGCTTAACATCCGGATCCACGTATGCGTCGCCCCTTCACTCGCGGCAGCTTTGCTGGACGGTCTTTTGGAACATCCTGTGGGATATTGAAATGCTCTGTGTGGATGTTCAATCCCCTCCCAGATGACTGCGTGCGAAGGAAATGGAGCATCCGTCGGATCGAATCAGACGGTGTCACCGGATGGCCCAAATCGTCCGGTCTGTCCCAATGGCCGATCGATGCGCAGGTTGTCGGCTTGGCTGGAACTGATCTCTACTTCCTCATCGGGAGGTGTCCATCCAAGTGTTTCCAAGGTTTCAAGCGTAATTTGCTTGAGGGCATCCTTGGCCGTGAGACGAACCGAGGCGTAAGAAAGCACCCGCTCCTTTTCGGCCTCAACTTCTGATGCCTTGGGGTCGTAAAGAAAGGCAATGAGGGGTTCGATCGCGGCATCCCCGATGACGGTCAGTGCGGCCGCGGCCTTTTCGCGTAAGACCCCGTCTTTCAACAACATGATCAGATCGGGAATTACGCGTGGGTCACGAAACTGCCCCAGAGCGGTCGCCGCCGCTTCTTTGATAAACGCATCCTCACTGACGATACATCCAGGTGTCGGCGAGCCTTCTTGCTTGATTCCCTTACCTTTTAAAGCATCCAGCACGGCATGGAGTGCCCGTGGGTCGCCGATCATCCCGAGGGAGGCGATGGCATGTCGTTTCACGGCCCCATCCTTCATGGCATCGATCAGCGCATCGATCGCCTGTGGGTCGCCGATCATACCCAGCGCGATCGTTGCATCTTCACGAACGGCCCGATCTGAGTCTTTCAATGCGGTGATGAGAGCCTCGACTACCTTGGCGTCACGGACCCACGTCCGGCCGATTTGATAGTCCGTCGTCATCCCACCCAATGCCCGGGCTGCATGACAGCGGACCACGAAGTCCTTGTCGCTGAGACTCTCAATTAGTGGGTCAACCGATGGTTGTCCGATATACACCAGCGCGGTTCCCGCAGTTTCTCTGACGATTTTTGAGGAGTCTCGGAACAGCTTGATCAAGGCTGGAACAGCCTTGGGATCTGCGATGCGGCCAAGAGCTTCCGCCACGGCGCTTTTGACGGCTCCGTCACGGTCTCGACAAGCGACAATCAGTGCATCGACGGCTCGAGAAGTCTTCATTTTTCCAGCGGCTTTGGCTGCATGTTCGCGGACGCGCCACCGTTCATCCTTCAGAGCCGTCACCACACGATCGATGGCAGGCGAGCCTATCCTAGCCATAGCCTCGACCGCCTGGTCTCGAACTTCCATGATCGGATCATTGAAGAGACCGATCAGAGCTTCAATCGCTTTGGGGCCGCCGATTTTTGAGATCCCACAGCCTGCGTAGGCCCGAACAGACCAGTAGTCATCGCTGCAGGCGACGAGTAATGGCTCAAGGGTTGAAGGCTCACCCAAGTCAGCCAGTGTTTTTGCTGCCTCCTCACGGGTTGCGTCGTCCACATCCTCAAGGGCGTCCAACAGGGTATCAAGTACGTTAGCCATTGTTTGATTTCTGGTCGTAGTAGGGGTCTGGTTGCCCACCGTGGGGGTAGGTGCGTTTGCACAGCACGACTAAGGTTTGGGTTCCACGGCCTTGCACGCACTGATCCAAGGCGCGTGAGTAATCGATGGTCCCGTTCATGCCGATGGTGAAGGGAAAATCGAAAGTGAAACTGATGAATTTGTATTTGCCGGGTCGGAGTGACAGATCCCGACGTTCGGATGTCTTCGGAGCATCGAGTGACTCCGGATCGGAATTCCAAATAGAGGGCGTGATACCGGGCACCTGCCACCAGGACATCGGCACTAACTTGGTTGCGTCGATGGTGATCTGATATTCCTGAAGATGGGCCGCGGGTCGGTCTCCGGCGAGGCTCCACTGGGAGAATACGAGCGTCAACAGGCTAATGATGATGACGCAACGCGACAAGGGCCGGTAGTTCGTTACAACATTGATACTCATAATGATTAGCGCTTCTTGGCACGAGGTACTGTCGTGGCGGCTGTATCGCTATGAAATATTTCCTCGACCACCTTGCTGTCCCATTCCGTGTGGGTCTCGAGCTGAAGCATTCGCATGACGGTCGCGCCGGTATCGATGATGGACACTGGTTGACGAATGACCTGGCCCCTCGCGATCCCTGCGCCGGAGACGATCCAAGGAACAGCCTGTGTTTCGTCCGGTGTGACCTCCCCACCGGCGTCATTCCCCTTAATACTCAGAGTCGTGACAATCACGGTTGTTCGGTCTAAAAGATTGTAGCGTTTGAAAAGATCCAATACGGATTTCATCGCCGCGTCAATCGTCTTGAGGGCCTGTTGGTACTCCTTCGAATTCCAACCGTGAGTCACACCGGTTCGCCCTGCCTCTGGGAGATGCACGACTAACAAATGCGGTAAAGCATGGACGGCATGGCCATACCCATGACCGCTTGCGGCTTTTTGGAAATATTGTTGAATGTAGGCGACGAGTTTTTGCGGGCCACACTCGGGTCGCAAAGCGCCACAAAGCTGATAATCGGTGTAGGGAGCAGGTTTCGCGAGTTGATAGAGGGCCTCGTCCATGAAAAAGACGGCGCTGTCTCGGCCTCCGCTCACATCTAAGTAGTCAAAGAGGCTCGGCGCGCGCGGATAGCCTCGGCTGAATTCGAACGAATTCCAGGTGATCCCATGTTTCTCTACCGGCAGGCCGGTGACGAGCGAGGCCATCATGGGAAGTCGCAAGGCCGGCTGAACTGCGTTGGCCGACCATGTCACCGCTCCTTCCTTGATGAGTTTGCTGAGGACGGGCATGGCACCGTTCTTGAGGGAATCCTGACTAAACCCCTCAAGGACAAATAGGATGACATGCTCTGTTGCGGAGTTGAGAGGAGCGGTAGGTTCATCGGGTGGAGAGGCCGCCTGAACGGGAGCGTACGCTCCGAATACCAGCCACCAAGCTAGTATCCCTCCCAGTGTTATGGACATGTGCAGAGAACGACTTATCATGACGTAGCCATAATATTTTTGATTCATAGATGAAAGAGGTACCCTAACATGCAAATTTTCCGGAAGGCAAGGTGGGGGCACGGGACCCGCCGAATGCTGGTAGAACCGTTGTTCCGGTGTTAAGCTGACTCCATAGGTCGTTCTATCTGCCGTTTACGCGCGAGAAGGGGAAGCGATGTCCAGTCGATTCGCCCAACCGTGGTTGCTCCTCAAGGTGGCGGTTCGCAAATCGTGTTTTCTCGTCCCGTTCCTTCTGGTCATCGCTGCCGATTTCTCCGTCCTATCTCCTGCGTGTGCTGAAATCAGAATCGTCAATGCCCAGGGCGAGCATCGCATGGGCGACCGCGATACTCGGGAGGATGCGATCCGTCTCGCGACGGAGGCGGCCAAACGGAACGCACTCGAACAGGTTGCCACGTATCTGGAGAGCGTGACGATCGTCGATGGCATGGACGTGACCAAAGACGAGATCCGCACGTATACGGCCGGCTTGGTGCTGGTGCTCAATCAACAAATCTCCACGAGTCTTGACGGCGATGTGGTAGTCATCAAGGCAGATCTTCTGGCGCAGATGGATACGGAGGAGGTCGTCCGCGCGATTACGGCGCTCCGGGAAAACGAAGATGCTCGTGTACAGTTGGCCGAGCTGAAGCAAGAAAACGAACAATTGCAAGAAGAACTCAGGGCGGTCAATCAGGCATTAGGGACTGCGGCCACACCAGAGCAAGTGCAGCAAGCCGCACTCAAGCGAAAAGAAATCCTCAATCGAGTCCAGTCGAATGCGATGGTGTCACAAGCTTGGACCAATTGGGTGCTCGTCTCGCCGATGGGAATTCCGCAAGGCCTCTTAAACAGTGCGAGCGGTCTCTTCCCGGCGAATCCGCACATTGCCATTGCCCAACAGACTATCGCCTACCGGCAACCCCATACACCACCCGCTCCCCCGCGACCGGGGAGTTACCCCGGTCGGATGCCGAGCCATGAGTTGGTCCCGCCTCCTGGCGGATCCGCAGGGTCTCGTCCGTTCAATGAGACCATTTATCGGGCACCTTCAGGACAGACTCAGGGTGATCGTCGACCGATGAGCCAACCAGGCCAATGGAGTGGCGGAGTAAGGCGATCGCCTCAAGCTCCACCATCAGCGGGTCCCCCAGCGGTGCAGCAGCCTGGCCCGCATTATCGGGGAACTCCGTCCTTTGGGGCGCCGGGGGGAAATCGCTAAGGTGGCACTGTTGAAGCAGAATAGAGGACTTGTTGTTATTGGCGTAGGTCTCTGGTTTGGGTGGGGACTTGTGGTTACCACGACTCCATCAGCCGAGGTTGGCTATTCCTCAGATCAATATTGGATCGGTAAGGGCCAAGGCGACCTCACCAAAGGGAGAGCGATCTGTCAGCGCGTTTCGGAGTTGTCGGCTCGGACTGATCTGGCCAAGCAGATCCGTGTGCTGGTTAAAGAACATCTGATTGATCGTGTCCGCGAACGGTCGGGACGTGAGACCGAGCAGGACATTGAACTGACTCGAGAAGAGATCGTTCAGGAATATTTACAAGATGTAAAGATCGTCGATCGGCGAATCGATGAAGAGCAGAAAATTTGTATTGCCACCGCCGTGATGTCGAAACGTCAAATACTGCCGAAGCCTCCCAGTCACGCTCCAAACTCCTCCGATACCCATCAGTAACGGAATTTGATCTGCACGGGTCCGGTTGCAGTCCAGATTCGAGATCGGCTATGTAATCCCTTATGCCCCTCGAGAATAATTTTCAACACGATGAGCTGTCACGCAAGAATCCGGGCGAGCGTTTGCGCGTCGCAGATCTGACGGATGTTGTTCCTCCAGATTCGCCAGCCTGGGGTGAGTCCATGGCCAACTGTGGGGTGAGCCTATCTCAAGCCGGTGTTGCAAGTGTCCTCTTCCTCCATGGTTCACTCCACGGCACGGATCTCTTCGGCATGCAGCGATTGGATGAGGCGGGTGGGTTGAAACGAGGCTATTCGCGAGGTGTGTCGGGGGTCGATGCCTTACTCGCAGCGATGCGCGAGGAAAGCAACGGTATTCCGCTGCTGCCGGGCGGACTCAAGCCGCCGCTCGCGAACGATCATGCAACGACGCATTTCCTGGATGAACAGATCGGTGACGCAGGAAACTTCACCGAGGCCTATATCGAATCGTTTCGAAAGGCCCTAAACCAGAAACCCGCTCATCCTATCTCCTGTTACAGGCTGCTCTGGGCATCCGAACACCACCATCTAGGGCGGGCACTTGCCGCCGTACGGTTGGTGGACGAACTCCACAAACATTGTACGGAACAGCATCTGGGAGCGGGTCACCGAATTCTTGTGCAAGCGCATGGGCAGGCCGGACTGGTTCTGGCGCTTGTGTCGAATCTCCTTTGTTCAAGCCCGATCACTGGGAGGCCCAAACTGTTCAGTATGCTTCGCAGCTATGCAGAACAGGCTGGCCAGCCGGATCTTGCTGGTATGGTCGACCGCACCGAATCTTTGCTCTCAACGGTCGCACCCCTGAATGGCGCCGCGCTGGATATCGTCACCTTTGGTACGCCGGTCCGCTACGGATGGGATCCTTCCGGAATCGGGAATCTGCTGCATATCGTGAATCACCGGCATTTGCGGACGGATGGAAAGAGTTGGTTGGCCAAGATGGAGCTGCCTCAAATTACGATGGAGATGCCGATCGCCTGGGGCGGAGACTATGTGCAGGAATTGGCCGTAGCGGGCAGTGATGCTGTCCCTGCGACCGAGGCAGCCAAGGCGGCGAACAAAATGATCTGGGAGCTGGTGGAGCCCTATGATGGGTTTGAGCGGTGGTTGGAATGCGCGAGACGGGCCGTGCGGTTCCCCAGCGAAGGGCGCTGTTTGCTCGTTGATTATAAAGACAGCACCGGTTCAACGAATCCGCGTGACCACTACTTTGGTCACGCCGTGTATACGCGCCGTCATACACTGTTATTCAATCTGATGCAGATCGTTCGTGCCTTCTATGCACCTTAACCAGCGTTTGTGGTGCTGGTAGCGCCTACAGGTTCGCTGCCGGCAGGCGCATCGTGAGCATCGGGATTGAACGCCGCCGGTAGTACCTCTTCAATCCGTTCGGCAAGGATGAACGTCAACTCATCGCGCACTTCTTGCGGAACATCCTTGAGGTCCTTCCCGTTGGCTTTTGGCAGGATGATACGCTTGATTCCTGCGCGATGTGCCGCCAGCACTTTTTCCTTGATGCCGCCTACGGGTAAGACGAGTCCACTCAGGCTAATCTCTCCCGTCATCGCCGTGTCGCTTCGTACGGCTCTGTTCTCGTAAGCGGAAGCCAACGCGGTAGCCATGGTGATGCCAGCCGATGGGCCATCTTTGGGAATAGCTCCAGATGGTACGTGGATGTGGATTCCGTTCCGCTTAAAACGCGAGATGTCCAATCCCATGCTCTCGGCATGTGACCAGAGATAACTCCTTGCTGCACGCGCTGACTCCTGCATCACGTCGCCGAGTTGCCCCGTCAGGGTCAACTCGTGACCTCCAGGGAGTAAGGAGGTTTCAATATAGAGCACATCCCCGCCGGTCGGCGTCCAGGCGAGGCCTGTCGCAACGCCGGGAGGCAAATGTTTCCTCGCCTCTTCCGGCATAAACCGTTCGGAACCCAACCATTCGTCAAGCATGTCGGGTTGTATCGCGACGGGCCGGCGTTTCTGACCGTCCGGGAGATCAGCGAATGCCAAGGCGACTTTTCTGGTCAATCGTCCAAGCATTTGCTCGAGCTGTCGAACCCCAGCTTCTCGTGTGTAGCGCGAAATCACAAAATTGAGCACTTCGTCCGTGAGCACCGCCTGGCCTTCCTCAATGCCTGCTTCCTTCAGCCGCCTGGGCCAAAGGTAGCGGCGAGCGATTTCGGCTTTCTCGCGCTCGCTATACCCTTGGAGTCGAATCACTTCCATTCGATCCAACAGCGGTTGGCTGATAGTATCGAGCGTATTGGCCGTGGTGATGAAAAACACCTTGGACAGATCGAAGGGAAGATCCAAATAATGATCACGGAACGTATGATTCTGTGCGGGATCCAGGATCTCCAGCAGCGCTGCCGCAGGGTCGCCCCGGAAATCTCGTCCCATCTTGTCGACTTCATCGAGCATCAAGACCGGGTTATTGACCCCTGCCCGACGAATCGCCTGAATGATGCGGCCGGGCAGCGAACCGACATAAGTACGGCGATGCCCTCGTAATTCAGCCTCGTCATGGACGCCGCCCAGACTGAATCGCTCGAAGGTTCGGCTCATGGCTCGTGCAATCGATTGGCCTAGGCTGGTCTTGCCGACACCAGGAGGCCCGACCAGACAGAGAATCGGGGCTTTGGCCTTAGGATTGAGTTTCAAGACCGCCAAATGTTCGATGATACGTTCCTTGACTTCCTTGATGCCGTAATGATCTTCCTCCAGCACTGCACGGACGGTGGAAAGATCAAGGTGCTCCTCCGATGATTTCCGCCAGGGAAGTTCGAGAACAAGCTCGAGATAGGTTCGAAGCACCTGATGGTCCGGTGAGGTCGGCGAGACTTTTCCTAACCGGGTGACTTCCCGCTCGACTTCCTTGCGGATTTGATCGGGCAGGTCTGCCTCGGCGATTTGTCGCTTGAGGCGAGCCACTTCGTTCTCATCATTCTCGCCTTCGCCCAACTCTTCCTGAATGGCTTTTAATTGTTCGCGCAAGATATACTCGCGCTGGTTTTTTCCGATTTTTGTCTGTGCATCACGGGTGATTTTTTCCCGAAGTTGCAAGATTTGGATTTCTTTCGACAGCGCGGCGTAGAGGCTGCGCAGGAGATCGAGGGTCGATGCACACTCGAGCAATCGTTGTTCTTCCACCACATTGAGATTCACCAGAGAGGCGATACGATAGGCCAGCGAGACGGAATCATCCTCATTGTTTAATACTGCTCCGACTTCCTGAATGGCAGGAGCTTGGATCAGTCTGGGTAATTCAGCGACCAGTTCTTGTATGGCACGGTGAAGCGCTTGTACCTCCGTTCCATCGTCCGAAGGACGACCGAGAGTGCGGACGCGCACGGTGGAGTAAGGAGCCGACTGTTCCTCTTTCAAAAGGACGACACGATCCAAGCCCTGAACGAGGGCGTGGATGGCCCCTTCTGACGCTTGACCGATTTGCTTGATGGTGGCTTTTGTCCCGATTGAGTATAAATCAGCTAGGCCAGGCTCTTCAGTCTGGGGATCTCGTTGTGCCACCACGATGATCGTCTTTTCTTCAGTCTTCATTGCGGCATTGACGGCAGCCACGGATCGCTCACGCCCAATTGTCAGCGGCATCATGACTCCCGGAAACAGCACCGTACGCTTGACGGGGAGTATCGGGAGTATGGACAGGACATTTTCTTCCATGGGTAACCATCCTTGGTGAACGTTCAGGGCATTATAACAACCAAATAGGTTGCTCTGTACAGAAGTCAAGAGGATGGAAGGACGGAGGGCAGATAACTCACAGAAAGATAAGCGCTTTGCCCTACTGTGTGGGCAGTGGCGTCGAAGCCTATCGGTCTCAATCCGTCCATGGTAGAAGGTGCCCTAGTTGCCGCAATGGGCAGTCACTGCTGTCATCGAAGTACGGTGTCGAGGTGCAAAGCCAAGGCGATTGTGCTATCCATGCCCATCGGTGTGGCTGAGTTGTCGTTTGATATCCATCGGCTATGAATTACTGCAGTCATTGTGGCGCGACCGTCACGCACAAAGTTCCGGCAGGTGACAATCTTCCCAGGCATGTGTGTGACCGGTGCGAGCGCGTTCATTATCATAATCCTAAAATTGTCGCGGGTTGTATTCCGGAATGGGAAGGCCAAGTCCTTCTTTGTCGTCGTGCGATCGAACCACGGCTTGGACTCTGGACGTTCCCAGCGGGATTTATGGAGTTGGGCGAAAGCACCGAACAGGCAGCGGTGCGTGAGACGATGGAGGAGGCGCAGGCTGATGTCACGATTACCGGACTTTATGCTGTGCTCAGTCTGCCTCATATCGGACAGGTCTATCTCGTGTTTCGGGGACGAATGAAGGCGCCGATCTTCATGGCCGGACCGGAAAGTTTGGACGTGAGATTGTTTCCACTCTCTACCATCCCCTGGGAGACAATGGCGTTTCCAGTAGTGAGCGAAGCCCTCAGGCGCTATGTAGCCGATGTGAAGAACGGAGAGTTCCCAGTCCATCTTGTCAGCTTGCCTGATCAGCCCGGGTTTGAGTGAACCGTTGAAATCTTTTTTCGACTTTCTATCCCCTGCCGACATAGGGGTGCTAATTTTGAACCACCTTCTCAGAGACGGCGCGGGATGCGAGGCCGGATTACCGATCAAGGCAGCGAGGTTGGGCTGATCCACACGTTTGCGTTACAAGACGGATGCGCAGTCAGTACGTACACGCTATCGTGCCTAGGGCGTAACCCAATTTTCGATTAGGATTAGGTTTGGGCTGTTTACAATCCGGCGGAGCATCAGTGTGGAGACGATGCGTACGAGGAATGGGTCAGAGGAGCTTCACCTCCTCGGCAGTTCGCCTTTCGGCACAATCAATGCCTGTCCCGCTGTGATGGAGAGCTGCTCAACAGTTTGTTTGAGGCGTTCCTGTTCCGGGGCGTCTATTGTTAGAAATTCGACTCCAATACCTCGTGTTCCAGACCATCGCACAGTTGCCTTGCTGATATGAATTGGGGTGGCGTCTGCTTGAACTTGGAGGAACAGTTCCACCTGCATGCCGGTGAAAGGACGAAGCGTGCTTTCCAATCGGCATCCCTTGAGCGAAAGATCTTTTACTACAGCGTTGTACCGCAACTTATCCCGTTGTACCAGGGTGCTGGGAGCTGATACCGGGAATCGTGGAAACTTGCGAACAACCATCTCGTATCCCTTCGCCAGGTCACGTCGTCTGTTAATGAGAAGACATCAGAAACTTGCGGGGCCCACTTACTTGGGTGGATAGAAATCAATGTCGATCGGGCTCTACTGAGCAGGCTATGTGGTGACGGCGATCTTGTCAATGAAAAGCCTGATCTAAACAGCAGTGTCCCATGCCGGACTACCAGGGAGATTGTCCCTGCGAGATCGGTCCTCGGTATCACCAGCGATAGCCCCAATAATCAAAATGCCGGTGTCCCCAATAGGGGCGGTAGTAAGGCGGGGCATAGAATGCGGCGTTTCCAAAATGGAGGCCTAATCCGAGTCCAAACCCAAGAGCCGGTGGCAAGGCGTAGCCATACGGATAGCCATACGAGAATGGAACGGCGCTGATTGTAGGGCGCTCGGCAAGCTGTCGTTGCAAATCTGCTGTTGTCGTGGATTGTCGATCAAGCTGACTCTTGAGCTGGTTGACAGCCCCCTCTTGGGCCTGGAGTTTCCCTTCCAACTCGGCGATTTTCTTCTGCTGTGCCTCGATGAATGCATTCACGCAACGGGTCTGTGCGTCTGCCGTGTAGTTGGAACACTCCCATGGTACTTGGAGAGTGTCGGCTGCCGATGGCAATGGGCTGAGGATGCAAATCACACTTCCGGCCAAGACCGACACTCGCAACCGTTGATCCCGGAAGGTTTCCCACCTCATGGCCGCCCTCCTGTACCCTCTGTCAGAGCGTACCATGCGACTCTGAATTTGAACAGAAGGCCTCGGTTGATAGTGTGGCGTCGATATGACGGCAGTGAGCGATTGGCCTGTTTGATTTTTACAGAAAGGGACTTCTACAATGCCCCCGTCATGCGAGTGTGAGCAATAGGTTCGGCACATGCCAGGTCGACGTCCTTCCAATAAGAAAAAAGCTCGAAAGGCAACGCTCCCGGATCTTTCTGCCAAGCGTCGGTTTCAACAGCGACTTTTAAAATGGTATGGGGAGCATGGCCGCGACTTGCCTTGGCGAAAAACATCGGATCCCTACCACATCCTCGTATCTGAAGTGATGTTGCAACAGACGCAGGTTGATCGAGTCATACCCAAGTACCGGGAATTTCTCGAGCGATATCCAAGCTTTGAGGATTTGGCAGAAGCGCCGGTGGCTGATGTGAAGAAGACGTGGTATCCGCTGGGATATAACATTCGTCCGGAACGATTGCACGGGATTGCCTGCGAAACAGTCGAGCGATATGGGGGACAACTTCCTAGTGATGCGGAGGAGTTACTTTCATTTAAGGGGATTGGACGATATACCGCCGGGGCGATTCGCTCCTTTGCGTTTAACGAAGATGCACCTATTCTCGACACAAATGTGATACGGGTTCTGCACAGAGTGTTTGTTGCCGAAGGGGCTCCCAAAGCGCAGAAGGCGATGCTCTGGGAGCTGTCGGAAGCTCTTATTCCTCCGAAGAAGGGATACGACTTCAATCAGGCGATCATGGATTTTGGGGCGATGGTCTGTACGGCGCGTGATCCCTACTGTCTCCTCTGTCCGATGAAGTCGTTTTGTAAGACTTATCCCTTTAGTCCACCGACTCGGGACAGGACGTAGCGTGCAGAAGCCGGTAACCGAAGTGGCGGCAGGGCTCATTTATCGAGAGGGTCGATATTTGATCGGACGTCGGAAGGCCGGCACCCACTTAGCAGGTTTCTGGGAATTCCCTGGTGGCAAAAGGGAAGCGGGAGAATCGCTTGCTGAGTGTCTCCAGCGTGAGCTGTTCGAAGAGCTGCGGATCCAAATCGATTGCCCCATTCCGTATCAGATTATTCGGCACGAATATCCAGAAAAGGTTGTCGAGCTACATTTCTTCCGCTGCCATATCGAACACGGTGATGCAATGCCGGTCGGTTGCGAAGAAATCCGATGGGTTTCCCCTGAGGAATTTCGGGAATTTACCTTTCCGCCTGCGGACGATGCCATTATCGAAGCCTTACAGCGTGATGTGATGGGAGCGGCCTCATGAAAGTCGTCCTCGATATCGAAACGGTTCAAGCGCCTCGCGCGGAGTGGGCACGTCTTGTGGGAAAGCCTGCAGAAGGTCCTGGTCTGGTTCCAGGGGAACCGGGCTACGACCTCTTTACGGCGAGTGCGGCGGAGGAAGCGCGTCGCGCCGACGACGAATCGTATGCAAAATCAGCGTTCGACGGGACCTTCAGCCGCATTGTCTGCATCGGTTTGCTGGAATTCTCCGATCAGATGGAAGCGCGCAGCGCTATTGCCTGGTACGGGGCGAATGAGCGTGAGTTGTTGCGACAGTTTTGGGCCAGGTTGGCTCAGGACCGGCCGACCTTATACATCACGCACAACGGGTTGGGTTTTGATCTTCCATTCATCAAGAAGCGATCGATCATCAATCAAGTGAAGCCCAGTATGGATATTAATTTGGCAAAATTCCGGACCGAGCCGGTCTATGACACGATGGCCATTTGGAGCAATTGGGATACGAGGGGTTGGGTCAAACTCGATGTGTTGGCACGAGCATTACAAGTCGACACGAAGTCAGGTAGCGGGGAGCAGGTCGCCGAAATGTGGGAAAAGCGGCAGGGGAGCGAGTTGGCTCAGTATTGCTTGCAAGATACCTATGTGACCTATGCTTGTTACTGCCGCATGAATTTTCGCCAGCCCCTGTCCAGGGAAATCATTCTGCTGCAACCTGAGTTGTACGACGTGGGCTGAATCGATTGGTCCTTAGCGCGTTCGGTGCGCTTCTGCTGCTTTCTTTTTCGGAGCCGACGGGGCTGAGGCCTTACTGGCCTTCAAGGCTTTGATTTCCTCCGTCCGTTGCTTGAGTTCCTTCTTTACCAGCGTGGTTTCTTTCTTCAGCGTTGCAATTTCGGAATCCTTTCGTTTATTTGCTTCTCTTGCCGCCTGGAGTTCGTCCAGCTTTCTATTGAGCAATTCATCGGTGCTCAATTGCAGAGCGTCTGATTCGGTCTTAGCCTGGGCTGAGACACCCTGAGGATCAAGAAGGGCTTCATCCTTCCGCGATGAGGAGGCTTCTGCGATTTGGGCACCTGGTGTCGGCGAGGCTTGCGCTGCTGACGTCGTTGCGGACGAGGCTGAGTCCTTTAGTACATCCGCTGCGACGACCGATCCCGGAGCCGCAGCCTTAGCAACGGCCTGGTAATCGATCACGATGGTCATGGCTCCCTTTCCCATCGCCACAAAGGCTGGAGATTTTTCAATGCGAGTGGCAGATGGAAAAGAGAATCTCTGCCCTTTGTTCGATTGTGCCGGAGCGATGGTTAGATAAAGGGAGCCCTTGTGCACATAGAGGGTGCCCGCTGTGGGTTCAGCGCCTGACCCTGCCGATGAAAACACCTTGAAACCGACAATCTGCTCCGGTTTCGCTTCGGATAACCCTTGGGCTAGCAGGGGAGCAAGAAACTCGGCGTCTTCATCGCTGAATACTCTCATCGGCTTGCTGCCACTGGCGGGCATGTTGGATAACGGTTTGGCGGCGTCCTCGGCTACCACTCCTTTGACGACCATGCGGATGGTCATCGGATCGATCGCTGCAGGATGGCTTGCTTCGAACGACCAATCGGCGATGTCTTTAAGATAGACGGATCCCTTTGTTGTTTTCGCAACTTTTGACTCTCCGGAGAGTGTGGAGCATCCGGCTACGAGAAAACTGATGGCAAGAAAGGCACCGGCATACTGGGCATTGCGGAGGCTCAACCATGCATACATAAGGGGTCTCTCCTTCTACTCGTGCTGTTCTCAAGAAGTATCATGACTCCGGGATGAGACCCAGGAGTTTTCGTTTTTCTGAATACTTGTGTTACCAAATGCCGAGACCCATGAGTACTATGCCTATGGCCAACCAACCGACTACCCCGACAGAAATGATTCTTTCGAGCGTGATGCCGGAATCGGGCTGATCGGGACTGGGCTTTGAATCAGAGTCTTGGGGTTTCATGACTGCTGCTCACTCACTCCGGTACATAAGAAGACGGACGTCGAGAGTACAGCAAGGTCTATGCCTTCTTGGCGTTTAATAGGGGCAGCAGAGGATGGTCTGCGATCAACTATGGTCTCCGCCGATGGATCGAATGGTTTGAGCAGAGGAAACTTGAGTAGGTCTTGTATAGGACAAACAAGAATCTGTTCGGAGAGTCATGGGGTTAGCACGAGCGGAATAGTCGAGTAGGAAGAGGAGGAGTGAAAGGCACTGAGGGAGACAATGGTCCTTAAGGGCAGAGAACGCAGGAAAAGACGGAGAGGAAGAGTCGAAAGCTTGTCAGAAAGCCGAAGGCGATCCTGTCAGAAAATGTTCATCGTGATCGGTGCGTGTACACAATTGTGCGTGCGAGTGAGGAGGGAAATCGTCCCTCATTCTCCATATAACGTTGCGGCCGAGGCGTCAAAGATGTGCTTCGTCAGAAGTGTGCCCGGCTCAGAATGGCCGGTGTTTTTATCCCAGACGACGGTGATATTTCCGTCGGTTTTTCCCATGCCTTGTGTTGAGGATTTGGTCGCATCGCCTTCGATCAAGACTTCTACGGCTTTCCCGATATAGCGACGGTTGCGCTCCGCAGTAATGGCACGTTGAATCTCCACTAACTTCGCGACCCGCTGGCCCTTTAGTTGATCGGGCACGTCGTCGACATATTTTCGTGCGGCAATCGTATTTTTTCGCTCCGAGTACTTGAAGATATAGGCTGAGTCGAGCTGGGCCTGTTCCACGAGGCGAGCGGTGGCTTGGAAGTCCTCATCGGATTCTGAGCAGAATCCACAGATGATATCTGTGGTCAAGACGACATCGGGAACGATGGTTCTAATCCGATCCACCAATGCCAGGTAGTCAGTTCCTGTATAAGTGCGCCCCATCATTTCAAGGATCCGATCACTTCCAGACTGCAGCGGGAGATGAATGTGCTTGCAGATCCTTGGATGTGCGGCGATGGCCTCGATCAGTGCCGGAGGGAAGTCTTTGGGGTGTGGAGAGGTAAACCGGACTCGCTCGATGCCAGGCTGGTCCGCGACTGCGCTGATGAGCTTGGCAAAGTCCCATGCTCCATGATGGTAGGAATTCACATTCTGGCCGAGCAAGGTGATCTGTTTGAACCCACGCACTGCGGCATCGCGAGCTTCGAGCAGGATAGATTCAGGATCGCGTGACCGTTCACGCCCCCTGGTATAAGGGACGACACAGAAGGAGCAAAAATTGTCGCACCCTCGCATCACGGTGATCCAAGCGTTCACGCCGTTGTTCCGATCCGGCATGATGTTTTCGTAGGTTTCATATTCCGATAGATCGAGGGCGAACGCTTTCTGTTTGAGTCCCTCTTCTTGTGCGTCTAGTGCGTTGGCCAGCAATCGGGGTAATTGCCGGTATGAATCTGGGCCGGCCAAGACATCTATGAGCGGTTCTTTTTCAGCCAGTTCACTCTTCAAATTCTGGGCCATGCACCCAAGCACACCGACGACCAGCGGACGGTGCTTCTTGAGGGTTTTGAGTTCAGAGAGGTGGGAATAGATTTTCTTGTGGGCATTCTCTCGAATGGCACAGGTATTGACCAGCACGACATCGGCTCGTTCTCGGTCTTCCGTAAACCCAAACCCCTCTTGCTTCAATAATGACCGGACCAGTTCACTGTCGGATTCGTTCATCTGGCAGCCAAAGGTTTCGATGTGAACCTGGGGTAGTGTCTTGATCATCATAGGAGTACCAGGGAAGCGTTCATCGGCGTTGGGGGCGATACGAGATCGCCGAATACGCAACGGTCTGCCGCAGCGGAAATCGTGACGGACTTGATGTGGTTCTCCAAGTCACCGGAATTTTTGACGGCCACTTTTGTGAAGTTCGGTGCCGTACCGAAGCGATAGGAGCCTCTGGTGCCGGATTCAAACAGGACGGGGACTGTCTTCCCGATCTGTGCATTGTGAAAGACCAGTCGTTTGGCGCGATCGAGATTCAGCAGAAGATCAGCGCGTTTCTTGATCGATACGGGCGGGACCCGCTGTTTGATGCGCAGTGCCGCGGTTCCCGGCCGTGACGAATAGGGAAAGACGTGTAGATAGGAGAAGGGGAGGTCTGAAGCAACGGCCACTGTATTTTGGAAGGCGGTTTCAGTCTCGCCAGGGAATCCTACCATCAGATCAGTTCCGATCCCGAGGTCGGGTATTTTCCTGAGAGCTGTCTCGATCAGCTTGCGGTATGCGTTGACGGTATGGCGCCGGTTCATCGCCTGTAGGATCTGATCATCCCCGCTCTGCAGCGGAATATGGAGATAGGGACAGAGCTTCTTTGATGAAGCGATCAGATCAAGCAGTTCGTCGCTGATAGTCGTTGGTTCGATCGATGAGATACGGATGCGCTCGAGACCATCAACTTGATCAAGCCGGCGAAGCAATGCGCAGAAGTCGTTGCTGCCGTGAGCATATTGGCCGATATTCACGCCTGTCAGGACGATCTCTCGGTAGCCTCGCACCACCAAGCTGTCGGCTTCGCGCAGAATGTCGTCGAAGGTTCGGCTCCGCTCGTGTCCTCTGGCAAACGGGATGATGCAGAAGCTGCACATGGCACTGCAGCCGTCTTGAATCTTAAGCAGGGCTCGCGTGGAATCCGGTTCCGCAAAGTGCGGCAGATCAAAGTCTCCCCGCTCCATCGTCTTCGTGTGGTGAATGTCCGGGGTCGATCGCTTCCGGAGTTCGTGAACGGCCGGGAGATAGGCCGGCAGGTCAAGCTTAAATTGATGCCCGACGATGAGATCGATGCCGGCCTGACGCTTGAGCTGGTCCATGCCGGTTTGGGCGTAACAACCGGTCACGGCGATGAAGGCATGAGGAGAATGCTTCAGCGTCTTCCGGATCAAATATCGGGATGTCCGTTCGGCATCCTCCGTCACAGAGCAGGTATTGAGAATCAACAGATCGGTTGGTTGGCCAAATTCGACAAGCTCAAATCCCCTTTGCCGGAGTCCTTCCCCGAGGATCGCGGTTTCGGCTTGATTCAGTCGGCAGCCAAGCGTATGTAGAGAGGCACGGGTTGCTTCCATAGGAGTGGCATTATAGGGTGGCCCTGCGCGATCCGGCAAGGTTCCCTCGCGAGCGAGACCGTTCATGCCACTGTGGCCTGGCTGCTGCACAGAGTGAACAGGATCGTCCAGTCTGGGTGTGAAGGATGGTGCGGTTGTTTGCCATTCTGTCGGTTTCCCTTTGGCTTCTAGCTGGTCCTCCCTCGGCTGGGTGGGGGAAAGATACCCTCCCGGCTGAGCCCGATCTTAACTCTCGCGTCGATGAACTCTATGACCATGAAGCCCGTCTGTTCATTCTCCTCTATTCCCTGAGAGGCAACGGGCAGATCGACTATGTGACCGGTCGACTGGTTCAGGAGTATTCGCGCAGCAGCTACGGCAATCCCGTGTACCAGACAGAAGTCCAGCCCTTGTTCTATTGGTGGAACCACACCATGTGGAGCGATCCTGAGCAAGATGGGGTCAACGGCAATGAACGGGTGTACCAAGAAAACACCGACTTCGACCTCTCACGGTATAAACCGTGTTTGTTCAACGGACAACCTTGTTAGGTCCTGGGCGATATGTGCTGTAGAACGGGAGCGATCAATCTAAAGCTCTTGCGCCTATGAGCCTTCCATAGTTGTTGTACTTGTAACGGCTGATCGGCACCCATAGGCTTGGATATCATGGTTCTTGAGATAGCTAATCTGCAGGTTCGTCCAGGTCAAACGGAAGCATTTGAAACCGCATTCAAAACCGCCCAGACCATCATTACGTCTATGCCCGGATACCGAGGGCATGAGCTGCAACGCTGTCTTGAGCGAGTCGGTCACTATATGCTCTTGGTTCGCTCGGAAACTGTCGAGCATCATGAGGTGGGTTTTCGAAAGTCGCCTCAGTATCAGGAATGGAGAAAGCCGCTGCATCATTTCTACGACCCATCTCCAACAGTGTTTCACTATGAGCGCGTATTCGTGGAAAGCTTGTTAATGTGAGCGCATCGGAGACGGGTGCGTAACTACTTGATAGCCTCCGTATTTCCAAGTGATTCCATTTCGCGTATTTTGTGATTCTGCTGAGTTGCCGTAGGCAGCAATGGTATTCTGCGTCCCAACCGAGGATTTGTTTGCTAAATATAGCCCGGTCCGATTTCTTTCGCTCTCTCAGAGGTGAGTTCCTGTGACAAGAGGTTCGTCTACCTTTGCTGAGCTCTTGAATCGGCGTCTCATCGTAATGCTGCCGTTGGGGTTTCTGTCCGG
>JAEURV010000311.1 GCA_016788465.1 Nitrospira sp.
TCATGATCGTTCACCGGACTGGGCCAATCCGGCCGTGACATTCCAGGGGCGTTGGGTTTGTCCTGTGTCTGGTCCGGATTGACCACCATGGTGCCCTCTGAAACGGAAGACCTATGCCCATGCTCGGATTCTGCTGCGACGGTCCCCGCGCTCAGGCCTAGGCTTAGGATACAGACGACGAACCTCCCCCAGCAGCGTCGGATCGTCATAGCCACCGGTCCCTTCTCTGGCTGGTTATGGATCCACCTGAACGACGCGGAACATCCCTGCTTCCATATGTAAGAGGAGATGACAGTGAAAGGCCCAAGGCCCTGGCGCATCGGCGCTGACGAGGACAGACAATCGTTCAGCCGGCTTGACGACGACCGTGTGTTTCCGAGGAAGGTTCGCGCCTGAACCGTTGTCGAGATACATCCACATACCATGCAAGTGCAGCGGATGCTCCATCATCGTGTCGTTGACGAAGATCAGCCGCACTCGTTCGCCGTACCGGAGCCGTATCGGCTCCGATGCATCTGAATAGGTCTTTCCATTGAACGACCACATGTAGCGTTGCATATGACCGGTAAGATGTAGCTCGATCTCCCGTTCCGGCTCTCGTTGGTCCGGGTAAGGAACGAGACTTTTCAAGTCCGTGTAGACGAGTACGCGTCTCGAACTCTGTTCAAACCCTCTGCCCGGTTCGTGCATCCGGCTTCGTGAATACTCGGCGATCGTTTGGTTGCCGGTGCCATGATGGTCAGGGCCATGCTTCACCGGTGATGTACTTGGGATGGGCGAATGGCGTAGGAAGCCCTTCTCTTTTCCTGCCGCCTCATGCGTTGTTTCCCCATGCATCATGCCATGTTCGGCTGTCTTGCCATAAGACGAGTGTGGTGCAGTTTCTTCCACGGCATGAGTGTCATGTCCGTTGCCATGATCCGCCATCCCCATGTCTTCCATGGTTCGAAGCGGACGAGGACGGCGCTCCGGGATGTCCGCACTCATGCCGGGTCGAGGGGCAAGGGTTCCGCAAGCATAGCCGCTCCGATCCATGGTTTCGGCAAAAATCGTGTACGCACGATCCTCAGTCGGTTGGATGATGACATCGTACGTTTCAGCGGGTCCGAAGCGAAACTCTTCCATCGTGACCGGTTGCACGTTTTGTCCATCAGCCTGGACCACCGTCATGCTTAACCCTGGAATGCGAATATCATAAAACGTCATGGCGGCAGCGTTGATGAAGCGCAGCCTAACCCGATCTCCAGCTCTGAAGAGGCCCGTCCAATGATCTGCCGCCGGTCGCCCATTCATAAGGTATGTGAACGTCGCCCCGGTCACGTCTGCAAAGTCAGTGGGATCCATCCGCATCTCGTCCCACATCACATAATTCCGCATCGCCGGCCAGAGTCCCCACCTTTTTGCGTCCGAGACAAACTCCCGAGCATCACGCTTCTGGAAGTTGTAGTAGCCGGAGGACTTCTTGAGATGATCCATCATGACCTCAGCAGACTCAAGGCTCCATTCCGACAGCATGACGACGTACTCCCGGTCATACTGAAACGGGTCCGGTTCAACGGGCTCGAGGATCATCGCCCCATACATCCCTTGTAATTCCTGGCCACCGGAGTGGCTGTGGTACCAGTAGGTTCCGCTTTGCTTGACGGAGAAACGGTAGCTAAAGGTCTCTCCTGGCTGAATCCCTCCAAAGCTTACGCCAGGAACCCCATCCATATCCGAGGGCAACAGTATCCCATGCCAGTGAATTGATGAAGCCTCCATCAACTGATTGGTGACTCGAATGGTGACCTCTTGGCCTTCTTTCAAACGGATGAGTGGACCAGGGATGGTCTCGTTGATTGTCGTGGCAGTCCCGGTCTGCCCGCCTACGGCAAAGGACCGCTCACTGATCACCAGATCAATCAACTCGCCGCTGAGCGTCGGAGTATCGGAGCTAGAACGAGTAGTGGGTGAAAAGGGATGGCTCGCACAGGAGGGGAGGAGCGGCTGGAGCACTGTAAGCAGCCCCAACGCTCCTACCCGCTTCAGGATGAGGCGTCTGGAGATCCCCCGGTCTGTCATCGCACACGACAATACACAAACGCTGTCAGAGCGCCAATCGACGTAGCCGCAATGCGTTGGCGATGACCGATACGGAACTGAACGTCATGGCGGCACTCGCAATCATGGGGCTCAACAGAACTCCGACGAACGGATACAGAAGGCCGGCGGCTATCGGCACACCGAGTGTGTTGTAGACGAAGGCAAAGAAAAGATTCTGTCGGATATTCTTCATCGTCCCGCGACTCAGCCGGCGCGCCCGCGCGATGGCTCGGAGATCGCCCTTGACCAAGGTGACTCCAGCACTTTCCATGGCGACATCTGTGCCTGTTCCCATCGCGATACCCACCTGCGCCTGAGCCAGAGCCGGCGCATCGTTGATGCCGTCACCGGCCATGGCTACGACATGCCCTTCTGATTGGAGTCGTTTGACGACTGCCGCTTTCTGCTCAGGTAGGACGTCGGCCTGCACATCATCAATGTGCAGGCGTCGCGCCACCGCCTCGGCTGTTGTTCGGTTATCACCGGTCAACATCACCAGCCGAAGCCCTTCGTGGTGCAGCAAGTCTATCGCTTCAGGCGTGGTGGACTTCACCGGATCGGCCACCCCCAGCAACCCTGCCGGCTTGCCGTCGATCGCCGCGACCATGACGGTCTGGCCTTCCTGCCGTAACGGTTCGGCCTGGGCAGTCAACGACGCAGTCTCGACGTTCAATTCGTTAAGAAACGGGACAGTGCCAACGGCTACGACACGCCCCTCGACTATTCCGGTCACTCCTTTTCCCGTCAGTGAACGAAAGTTCTCCACCTTCGCCAGAACGATCCCTTTTTCGCGAGCGCCAGCCACGATTGCGGCTGCCAAGGGATGCTCACTATTCTGTTCCAGACCGGCGGTGAGACGAAGCAGGTCGGTCTCACTGAAATTCGGTAACGGAGTGACCGTCATCAAGCGCGGCTTGCCTTCCGTGAGCGTGCCCGTTTTGTCGACGACAAGGACATCTACCTTGGCCAACGTTTCCAAAGCCTCAGCATTGCGGATGAGGACGCCTGCTGTCGCACCGCGGCCGGTCCCGACCATGATCGACATTGGTGTCGCAAGCCCTAGTGCACAGGGACAAGCAATGATCAAGACAGCAACTGCATTGAGCAGCGCATAGGCCATCCTGGGCTCTGGGCCGTACAGTGCCCATATCACAAACGTCATTGCGGCCACCAGAATGACGCTCGGCACGAAATAGCCCGCCACGACATCGGCCAGCCGTTGAATCGGCGCCCTG
>JAEURV010000122.1 GCA_016788465.1 Nitrospira sp.
TCTGGAACTTCAGGCTCTTGCGGTAGTTGCGGTGATCCCCGTGGGCCTGGGGCCTGTTCGATGAACTGACCGGACCATAGGTGTCCGGGAATGCTTCTACTTCAGCCAATGACAGGCCGCTGCGACAATACTCGTCGTTCGTTGTCCGTGAAACATGTCTCGTTTTTGAATTCGGACGCTTCACGAGGTGTGTCCTCCAAGCGGTTTCGTGACAAGCCAGTATGACGAGTGTGGGTTAGTGATGGGTATGCCAGACGGACAGGCATTGGCTCGAGCAATCTCAACTATTTCGCAATCCGATCCACTGATTAAGCTGCTTCAACAAATACGAATCGGCCGGATGCAGCCAACCGATGCAGGTTTGCACGCGATCACCGAAGCCTGGATGGGCACCTATGAACAGGCACTGAGCATGGATGGCCTCACGCGATTTGACCTGCGCCGGCTCAACCCTGGTCCGAGGCTTGCCGTGCTCACTCAAGCTGGAGTGTTGTCCGATGAGCATTCTGGCTTGATCTCATTGAAAGCCTCCTATGAGCGAGCGCTCAGCCGTGCCGGGGGTGAGTAAGCGCTATCTCGCCCCAGTCCTGATGCTCTGCATCTGTTCCCTCTTGTCGGCCACCGGACAAACGGAAGATGACCCAGGACCTCGTCCGTTGCGGACCCTTGTGCTTGCCGAGCTCGACCCACTTCTCCCTTCCGGGACACGACTTCTGATCAATCGAAGCACAATAGAATCCTTTCTTGCTGCAGTGGAGGGAGTTCCGCCCGATTGGGCAACGGTGTATGGCCATGGTCACCATGATCCCGGTCACGACGAGCGGCTGTTCAACCTGAATCGTGAGCGTGATGCGGCGCGTGAAGGAAGTCCCGTGGGGACATGGCGCGTCGGATTTGTGTGGACGGGAGAGCTCTCGCACTTCGATGCCGACAGCCAGTCGTATTCAGTTGCGATCGGCCCGGAGTTGATTGCAACAAGCTGGGGCGTGGTCCGATTTAAACCTGAAGAGGTTCCGAGCAATCTGCGAGTGAGACCGGACAAGCGCCTCGCTGACCAGCTCAACAAGCGCCTGCAACGCCATGAGTCGGTTCAGGTGTCTGTCGTCATGGTCGGCACTCTCATTCCGACGGAGTCGATCATTTATGACTTCTCACATGAGGAAGAAGGCGTTGGGCTCATCATGCCGGTGGTGAGAGTTGAACAGGTTGAAGTTGTTCTTGTGAAGCCCGACGCGTCATGAGTTCAGCAAGGTTCGATGTTCTGCTCGTGGATCCCGGATGACCATTGGGAGGAGGAGAAGAGGTAAGGTCGACTAGAATGCGTCTTTGGCGCAGCGAAAACCAATTCCGGTGGCGCGCTCGGTGGGTAGGCTGTAGTCACGGTCGGAGACGCGGATGTTTCGTGCCGGTTTGAGCCAGGATCCACCTCGTACGGCTTTGAGGAGTTGCCCCTGCGGGCCTTGCGGATCTGAGAGTGGGGCATTGCGGTAAGAATAGGGTTCGTACCAATCTTGTACCCATTCTGCGGCGTTTCCTGCCATGTCGAGGAGGCCATAGGGGCTGACTCCATGGGGGAAGGTTCCGATCGGGAGTGTCAACACTTCACCGTTGAGGCCATGCTCATGCGATGCACGTGCACCGTCGCCGGCCACCCAGAAGGCTTTCCAGGCTGCTCCATCTTTGAATTCGATGGTGTGCCCCGCCCAATAACTTGCACTGTTCGTATAGAAGAGGTCCCAGTCCATCCCCCACGGGTAGCGGCGGCCGTCTGTGCCTCGCGCAGCCTTCTCCCATTCCGCTTCGGTCGGGAGCCGTTTCTCTTGCCATCGACAGTAAGCAACTGCGTCATGCCAGCTGACATTGACCACCGGGTGTTGCTCGCTTCCAGGAAGTGGTATTCCCTGGTTCCACAGGTTGAATTGTGGGGTACGGTGGGTTGGTGGAGGATGTCCGGTGTGGTCAATAAATTGTTTGTATTGGGCGTTGGTGACTTCGTAGCGATCGATTGAAAAGGAGGCGACATAGACCAGACGTTGCGGCTGCTCATCGTCGTAACTTAGTCCGTCCTCCGGACTACCCATGAGGAACTCTCCGGCGGGAATCATGACCATACCGGAAGGAGCCCCTATCTCGGCCGTTGACTCGTGAGTCGTCAACGCCAGGAGGAACGCGCAACAAGTGAGCAATCGGACGGTCATCAAGGCTTGGTGATCCCGCAGGCTTTGGCGACCGCGTCACGATACTTCAGCCAAAGAGTGAGGCTCTTGCGAAGGCATGAGAGGACCGACTGTCTGATCGCCGGTGGGGTGTAATTCAGGACCATGTGGTAGGCATCGTGACGGTGTCCCGCTTCAACCAGCTGGTGCGCACGGATCAGATCCATCCGGCTCGGGTGGATTCCATGATAACGGACGAGGGGATGGACTTTGATGAGGGACTCAATATCTTTCGCCCGTTTCCTTCTTGAGGGAGTGGTGAGTTCCGTGCGGTCCTTTACACTACCTTCTACGAAGATTGTGAAAGTGGCAGCTCCCAGCACCCATTCCCGGTGATGGGACATGCGATCCAGCCAGGCTCGGTAGCGGCGAGACTCAGGCAGGAGATGGACCCGTTCAAAGCTGTTGCGGCTGAATCGGAGTCCTTCCATCATCGTCAAGAACAGTTCCGGATGAGATGTACCCAATGAAAGCCCCCCGGTTTCTTCTTCGTAGATATTTTCAGCCAACATGTGACGCGCTGAGGCGGGTGGATTGTTTCCGAGAATTCTGGCTAGGAAGATAGGGAAGTCGCGAACGTAGACGCCATATTCTTGTTGAAAGTGAAGCTTCAGTTGGATATGGGTGAGCTGTCCGGAGGCAAAGTGATCCCAGGCCCAATGATGCTTGTTATCCATGAGTTGGAGGAGTGATTCAAGAAACGCCGATTTTGTCATGTAAGCCGCCATAGTACCTTGCCTCTTTGAAATGGTGTCGCTACAATTCGGAATCCAGAGGAGTTGAGATGAAAGCCATTACCATCCAGAATCCTGATGAGATCCTGACGCTCTTGGCCGATGTGAGCCTTCGGGGAACAGGGTTTACGACTGACTCGTTGCTCGACTATGTCTTAGAGGAAGGATTCACCGAGCCTATCTTCCTCAATGCCAGCGGCGAAGACCCCACTGCATTTTTTAAGGGTGAGCCGAACGCATGGGCGATCTATCAGGTTCGGGAATGGAAACGCGTTCTCACGATCTCAGGCGGCCCAGGCCAAGAGCGGCGCGCACGTATCACCGAAACACCCTAACATCTCGTCTAAGTGTAAAACGGGGATGAGCAAAGTGCAATCGATGGGCCTGTTTTGGAGGTAAGGATTCGATCAAGGGAGCCATGATGCGAATGATCCATCTTATGAACGCGCAGGACGTCGGAGAGCTTGCCATGATCAAGAGCCTGCTGGACGGCAATCGTATCACCTATGTCGTCCATGGCGAACATGTCAGTAGCCTGTATCCAGGAATGCCGTTCGTTGGAAGCCGTGTGATGGTTGATGCCGCCGACCATGCCCGTGCCGAGGTGCTTCTTGGACGGCTCCGGCTCTCGATTCGAGACGCCTCAGCTTGATTGAGTCCATGGAGGCGCGAGCCTCTCAATAGGGGCGCTTCCTGGAAGGATCTTTACGAGTAGGAGGTCTATCTTTGCTAGACGTTCGTACTGTGTGTCCAACCTGAGAAGAGAACGACGACTCCAGCGCCGTCAATACACGCGAGCACAATACCTTAGGGCTGGATTTTTGGATGTGGTTTGTCCGTGGGGAAGTCCCGAGCCTGTCGTTCACGAGATCCTTCGTACCATCCTCCCTTCAGGATTCCCTCCTCGAAATAGAGGTAGCGGTGTCGGACAACCGAGGTGCTTTCCCAGTCTTCAAAGATCCACTCCTCTTGCCGGATACCATCCTTGGTGAAGGTGGTATTGATCGTCTGTGGGCCACCCCAGGCTTGCAATACCTGATCTTTGCTCATCCCCACCATGACGCGATGTTGTTCGATATGTTTGCGAAAGTCGGGATCGCCGAGCTGCACGATCATCGGCCATACCACTGCCATGAGAACAAAGAGAACAAGTCCCGTATAAATAATGATTCGCACCGGACGACGGCGAATGAATGACGGCTCATTTGTGTCGGAATTGAGGGGCAGCGGTTGAGATTCAGCAGCCATAGTGTGTCGGAAAAGGAGAGATGCTAACAGCGTCCTTGCGTAGGAGTCAAGGAAGTATCAGTAATATATAGTAAAATCAAATAGATGCATGGCTAGCTATACTTAAGGAGGCTGGAGCTTCGTGGTGTCGTGACATCTTTTGAGAACATGACCAAGGTGGAAAGATCATGATGGTAGCTACACTGTGTCGTTGGGCGTTGTTCTTGTGGCTTTGTGTCGTGTTGGGGCAGGGATTTACTCTTGAGGCCTCAGCCACGACGATGTATTCGTATATTGATGAGCAGGGCAATCTTGTCTATACGGATACCCTGGAAACCATTCCTCAAAAGTATCGAGCGAAAGTGAAAGCCCATGAGCAACCCGATGCTGTGACGAAGTCTCCTTCAACGCTGCAGTCGGTACAAGAAAAAATCAAAGCCCAAGCCAAGAATCTTGGCTTGGGGATGCCATCGGGTGATCTTGACGTGGCGGGGTTCGCACCGGGGCAATCGAAGATTGTGACTCAGGCCGGCATTGCCGCAGTGGTTCTGATGAGTATCATCTTCTTGAGTAAAAACAGCCCGATGATACGTCTATTGGCTCTGGGCCTGTTGATCCTGCTGGGGATTGGGACGCCTGTGCTTGTGTACACCAGTGACGGAGGCCCGATGGATCGTATGAAGGAAAAAGCAGTCGCTGCAGGACAGACTCAGCAGAACCGACTCCAGGTATCGCCTTAGTCTTCCGTATTTCTCATCGCTTCCACTGCAACTGCCGATACGCAACTGCGATCATCCTCGTCGCTCGTAGTTCGTGAAGCGTATATCATTCCGGATAAAGACGCTTCACCGTTCGACAGGCTCACAGCCCTGATTCCAGTCGAAGGGCGAGAGACGCGTAGCTACTCCGCATAGCGGGGGACCGGAATTGTTTTGAACGAACGCTGCGGGGGAGTCGGTTGCTTCTCAAATTGAGCAGAAAAGGGATTGAGAATCGGTTCATGCGTATGTCGTAATCGTCTGGTGATGAAATCTAGGCTCTGCGCACTGATCTCGACACGGTCGACAAGCGCCTCTCGTGTCAGGCGGTCTGGAAGACCCTGCAGTGAGAAGAGTTGGAAGGAGAGGCTCCAGTCGAGCTGATCCTTGCCCGGCTCTTTGACGATGAACCGGGCATCGGACGAAGCTGGCCCCTGAAACAGCAGCACCCAGATATTGGATCGAAAGGTAGGGTTTGTCGGTTCTGTTGAGGGGTGAAATTCAGGAATCAGGAATGGGAGGCGGGTCATGGGGACGGGGTGGGGAAACTCAATGTCGACCAGCCTTACAATGAGCGGTCGATTCTCGTCCTCATTGTTTGGGTCGACCGCATAGCTGAAGGAATAGCGGATCTCAATTCCCTCACGAGTAAACGTATAGACGTCCTCGCCATTTTCCGGAGAGACGAGTTTGCTGAAATACGTGGCCCAATCGGTGATGGGATAATAGGTGAAGATTCTGAGCGCAGACTTACGGTCGCGGACTGCCTGTGGCCTGCCAAGTTTCTCGTGCAACTCCTTTTGGGAGAGCCCAAGCAATCCGTCCTCGAAGTAGGGAGTTGCTGCCGTGGTCGCAGGGAGAGCGGTAAGTACCAGGATGTAGTGGAGCAATGCGCGCCTAATGGAATGGAGGACGGGCCATATGGACATCACAGGCATAGTAGCGAGGCCTCCAAATTCATGTCAAGAAAATGACCGTCTGCTTGCCGCGTCCGAAGGCCTTCCAGTATGATCGCGACGAACCAGTCCACAATTATCCGATCCTGAGAGAAGGTGACAATGCTCAGACAAGAGAAATGGCCCATCATGGAGTTGTTGAACGACCGGATCCTGATCCTTGATGGTGCGATGGGGACGATGATTCAGCAGCGGAAGCTGGATGAGGCCGCTTTTCGTGGTGAGCGCTTCAAGGATTGGAAAAAGGATCTCAAAGGGCATAACGACCTGCTGAATCTCACTCAGCCGTCCGTCATCGAAGACATCCATCGGCAGTATCTGGAGGCTGGCGCGGACATCATTGAGACCAATACCTTCAACTCTCAGGCGATCTCGCTGGCGGATTACGGAATGGACCGGTTGGGGTACGAGTTGTCCAAGGCCGGCGCCGAGTGTGCAAGACGGGCCGTCGTGACCGTGGAGCAGGCACAGCCGGGGCGGCGCTGTTTCGTTGCCGGGGCGATCGGTCCGACGACCAAGACGTCTTCGATTTCTACCGATGTGAATAACCCTGCGGCCCGAGGGACAACATACGAAGAACTGGTCGCGGCGTATGGCGAGCAGGTTCGGGGACTGCTTGATGGGGGTGTGGATCTTCTGTTGGTCGAAACCATATTCGATACCTTGAATGCCAAGGCCGCATTCTTTGCAATTCAAGAGGCGTTTGCCTCAGGGGCACGGCGCGTGCCGATCATGGCATCGGTGACGTTCATCCAAGCCGGCAGCAACCGAGGGGTGACCGGTCAGACGGTCGAAGCCTTTTGGAATTCGATTTCCCATGTGCCGCTGTTGAGCGTGGGGATGAATTGTGCGCTGGGACCGAAAGAAATGCGTCCGCTGATTGAGGACCTATCTCATGTTGCGCCGATTTACATCAGCGCCCATCCCAATGCCGGACTACCGAATCCTTTGCTGCCGACCGGGTTTCCCGAGACGCCGGAAACGTTGGCTCCTCAATTGCGGGATTGGGCGGAGAGTGGATGGTTGAACATCGTCGGGGGCTGTTGCGGAACAACACCTGCTCACATCAAGCATATTGCAGAGGCGGTACGTGGTGTGAAGCCGCACGTACCATCGCACGTTGCGCCGTATACACGTTTGAGCGGCCTCGAAGCCGTTACCATCCGCCCGGACTCCAACTTCGTCAATATCGGTGAGCGCACAAATGTCACTGGTTCGCCGGCCTTCGCGAAACTGATTCTGTCTGGTGATTATGAGGCAGCCCTGTCCGTGGCTCGGCAACAAGTGGAAGGTGGCGCACAGATCATCGATGTGAATATGGACGAGGGCATGCTCGATTCCAAGGCAGCCATGGAGAAGTTTCTGCGGCTGGTTGCTTCGGAGCCGGATATCTGCAAAGTCCCGATCATGGTCGACAGTTCCAAGTGGGAGGTGCTGGAAACCGGCCTGAAGAATATTCAAGGCAAGTCGGTGGTGAACAGTATCAGTTTGAAAGAAGGTGAACAGAAATTCATCGACCAGGCAACGGTGATTCGTCGCTATGGCGCGGCGGTCGTCGTCATGGCGTTTGACGAACAGGGCCAGGCCGATACGTTGGAGCGAAAGAAAGAGATCTGCGCCCGCTCCTATACGATTCTTACGGAACAGGTCGGGTTCCCCCCGCACGACATTATTTTTGATCCGAACATCTTAACCGTGGCGACGGGGATTGAAGAACACAACAACTACGCCGTCAATTTCATCGAGGCGACGCGCTGGATCAAACACAATCTGGCAGGTGCCAAGGTCAGCGGCGGGATCAGCAATATCTCTTTTTCGTTCCGCGGGAACAACGTCGTTCGCGAGGCCATGCATGCAGCATTTCTTTACCATGCCATCAAGGCCGGACTGGATATGGGCATCGTCAACGCCGGTCAGCTGGCGGTGTATGAGGAAATTCCCAAGGACCTGCTGGAGCTGGTCGAAGATGTCTTGCTGAATCGTCGACCGGATGCGACCGAGCGGCTGGTGACGTTTGCTGAGACGGTCAAAGCGAAAGGGAAAGCAGCGGTCAAGGATGATGAGTGGCGTAAGGGAACGGTAGAAGAACGACTCTCTCACGCGCTGGTTAAAGGCATCACAGACTATATTGACCAGGATACCGAAGAGGCACGTCTGAAATACGCCAAACCGATCGAAGTGATCGAAGGACCGTTGATGGCCGGCATGAATGTGGTCGGCGATCTCTTCGGGTCCGGCAAGATGTTCCTGCCGCAAGTGGTGAAAAGTGCGCGTGTCATGAAGAAGGCCGTGGCCTATCTCATGCC
>JAEURV010000137.1 GCA_016788465.1 Nitrospira sp.
TGCCGTTCACGGCTGTCTCCACTGAGTACGGCAGGTTTTTCAGGAAGAGGATGACAAGGTCTCGATTGTCTTCCAAGTCATCGACCAACAAGATTCGAAGCGGGCGAAGATTCGTCCCAGCTTGTGAAGGAGCCTGTTCCACATGGAGCGTAGCCAGAGCTGACTGTCCCCTGATCGTGTCTCGGGCCGTGACGAGTAAGCCTGCTCGCGAAACCGGTTTGATGATCTGATGCGTGATGCCGAGGTCTTGAATGAGCGTGCGGTCGGAGGGCTCTGTATACGAGATGAGGAGCAGAACAGGAAGATCCTTCCCGGTCGGCATGGTCCGCACCGTCTTCACCAGTTCGAGACCATCCATGTCAGGCATGCGACGATCCACAATCATGAGCTGCACCGGTTGATTGTCGGCCTGGGCGGTCAGGAGATGGGTCACTGCGAGCGGGCCTGAAGAGACGTCGCTGACCAGTGCACCGGCTTCCGACATGATTTCACGAATGACGAGGCGTGTTGGCTGGTGATCGTCCACGATGAGAATGCGCTTCCCCTTCAGGGCAAGGAGATCCTGCTTCGTCGTCAGAGTCTCAAGCGACACAGTGGGTAAGGGAACCGTGAAGACAAAGGTAGAACCGGTTCCAGGAGTACTCGTCACGGAGATGTCGCCGTCCATCAGCTCCACGAGCCGTTTACAGATGCTGAGGCCGAGCCCCGTGCCGCCGTATTTTCGCGTCGTGGAGCTATCGGCTTGGGAAAAGCTGTCAAATATGGAACCGAGTTTCTCCGCTGGGATGCCGATACCGGTATCCGAGACGGAAAACTGGAACCGGCCGGACTCGGTCGGTTCCACCTGAACCAGGATCTGACCTGTTTCCGTGAATTTGATTGCGTTGCCTACCAGATTTACCAGTATCTGGCGAAGCCTTGTTGGATCGCCAGAGACCACCTCCGGGAGACCTGGGCAGACCCGTACGACGTAGTCAATCTGCTTGGCATGGGCGCGCAAGGCCATCATTTCGCCGACGTTCTCCATGAGATTGCGTAGGTCGATGGGGATCGTTTCCAGCTCCAAATGTCCCGATTCAATTTTTGAGAGATCGAGGATGTCGTTGATCAAATCCAGCAAGTGATCACTGGCTCGCCTGAGACGTTGTGTGTAGTCCTGTTGTTCGGGGGTGAGCGGTGTTTCGCCGAGCAGCTGTGCCATGCCGACGATTGAGTTCATCGGCGTTCGGATTTCATGGCTCATGGAGGCCAGGAAGGCGCTCTTCGCTTCGGTGGCCTGCCGCACTTCTTCGTTCGCCATTTCCAGCTCGAGGTTGATACATTCCATTTGGATGGTTGCTTGCTCAAGTTGGGTGGCGGCTGCTGCACGTTCGGTGATATCGCGCAGAATGCCGGTAAAGAGACGGCCGCCCTGCAAGTGAAGCTCGCTGACGGCCAATTCAAGGGGAAAGGTGGATCCGTTTTTCCGAAGACCGGTCACCTCGCGTCCGATTCCGATAATTTTGCGCTGTCCGCTTGCGCGGTAGTTCTCGAGGTATCCATCGTGTTCAGACTGGTAAGGCTCAGGCATGAGAATCTTGACGTTTTGCCCGATGGCCTCAGCTGCTGTATAGCCGAACATGCGCTCGGCTGCCGCGTTGAACGATTCAATGATACCGCGCTCGTTGATTGTGACGATGCCGTCTACCGCATGGGTAACGATTGCATGCAGGCGCGCCTCCTGTTCGTGCCGCGCGATCTCCGATTCTTTCTGCGCTGTTACGTCTGTCGCGAGCTTGATGACTTTATAAGGCTTCCCACTGGTATTGACGATTGGTTTATAAGAGGCTTGGATCCAGATCCCCTTGCCGTGCTTGGTGACTCGATGGAAAGTGCCAGCCGCAAATTCGCCTCGACGGAGCTTCTCCCAAAATGCTGTAAAGTCATCACTCTCACCGTACGCCTGATCGCACAGTAGACGATGGTGCTGGCCCACAACCTCCCCCTTGTCATATCCAGTCAATGAGAGGAAGTGCTCGTTAGCGTCGAGGATCGTGCCGTCGAGGCTGAATTCGACGACGGCATAGGTCTTGTCGATTGCTTCCATCGCATGTTTGGACTCAATGACCTCTTCGATGCTGGCGGCAATCTTGTCGGCCATTTTGTTGAAACTCTTTGCCAGCAGTCCAATGTCGTCCTGGGTATCAATACTAGACCGGGTGCCAAGATTCCCGTCTCCAATCGATTCAGCAGCCTGCAGAATATTCGTGAGTCCTTTTGAAATGCTGCGGGAAATGCTCCAACCAAGTAGAAGACCACATCCTAATCCTCCAAGCATGAGTCCGAGCGCGATATGAGTGAGCTGTGCAGCCAACTTCGTACTGGCCTTGTACTGTTCCAGAGCGTGATCTTTCTTAATTTCGATGAGTTGTTGGATGCTGTTTGTCAGTGTGACAAGCTCCTGTGCCCCCTGCTCGCGCTGGAGTTCGGCCGAAGCATCTTTGCTATAGAGCCGACTCAGGTGGAGAATCTTTTTCCGGGTGTTATGGAACGTCTTCAATTGTCCGGCCAGTTTGGCAGAAACTTCTCGCTCCACGTCAGATAGCGAGTCGTTCTCGTATGTGGCAACCAATCTTTGGAGTGTCTCATCGATTTGTGCAATGACTTCTTCCTGTTTGTCCATCGCGGCGGTTCCATAGGTCAGAATGTGCCAAGCGACGGCAGTGTGCATTTTAAGCGATTGTGTACGGAGGTCATACAGCCGATCATAAGAAAGCAGATGGTCTTGATAGAGGGTTTCGGCACGATTGTGGATCTGGTTGATACTTCGGATGGCAATGATACCCATCGCCACCAACAGGAGTTGCATGAGGGAAAAGGCGATGATCAGTTTTGTAAAGGTCGATTGATCTCTAAAACGCTTCATAGTTGTTCCGATCTCAGAAATCCGTCTGTCAATGACGCGGACGGGTCGAAATCTCCAGTGAGATTCGAGACTGGGTGAGCCGTCTGTGGCATGACATAATCCTGGATTGCTTGAATGAGAGCCTGTTTTCTAATTGGCTTGGTGAGATGTGCCGTGCAGCCGGCATCCAGGCTTTTCTTCGCCTCTTCCTTGAGCGCATGGGCGGTCAGCGCAAGAATTGGGGTGGGTGTATGGTGGTGCGCCCGTTCCCACTGACGAATCGTGCTCGTAGCCTGAAGTCCGTCCATGATTGGCATTTGCATATCCATGAGCACAAGGTCGTATCTGCCTGTCTGAAACTTCTCGACGGCGATCTGGCCATTTTCTGCCGTCTCGATAACATGGACGCTGTTTTTGAGGTAGTGCGCCACAATCGCGCGATTATCTTCGAGATCGTCGACGACCAAAATTCTGAGCGGTGGTGCTGAGGGTCTAGTAGGTGGCTCGGTTTCTCGTTGAACGTGACCATTTGATCGCGAAGTTACTGTCTCGTTGGCGTTTGGCAAACGGAGAGTGAATTCAAACGTCGAGCCCACTCCCGGCGTGCTGGTCACTGCGAGATGGCCGTTCATCATGTTGACGAGGTGTTGGGAGATGGACAGCCCAAGGCCTGTGCCGCCGAACTTCCGCGTCGTGGTCGTATCCCCCTGCGTGAAGCTGTCAAAGATGAATGGGAGCTTGTCCGATGGAATGCCGATGCCGGTGTCCGAGACCGCAAATCGCATGCGGTCATCAGCGATCACCTCGACCGTCACCACGACCTGTCCCTGCTCCGTGAACTTGATGGCATTCCCAACAAGATTCATCAGCACTTGTCGCAGGCGTGTCGGATCGCCGATGACGGTGGAAGGGACATCGGGCTGTACGTGCATATCCAGCGTGAGCTGCTTGCTCTCGGCACTCACTGCCAGCAGATCGCGTACTGTAGCCATCAGCTCACGGGGGTTGAAGGGGATCTGTTCCAACTGCAACTCGCCGGCTTCGATCTTCGAAAGGTCCAGGATGGCGTTGAGTAAGTCCATGAGATGGTCGGCGGCTCGGCTGAAGCGTTGGATATAGTCTATCTGCTCCGGACTGAGGGAGGTCTCACGGAGCAACTCGGCCATCCCGATGATGGCGTTCAACGGTGTGCGGATCTCATGGCTCATGGAGGCCAGGAAGATGCTCTTGGCTTCGGTGGCTGCCAGGGCCTGTGTATGCGCGACGCTGAGGGCCTGGTTCTGTTGCTCCATGGTTTGTGCCGCCTGTTCCAGCTCTCTGGCAATCGCGTTGCGCTCCGTGATATCGACATGGGTACCGACCATGCGCAAGGGTTCCCCGTTCGGCGTTCGAACGATCATGGCTCGGGACAAGATGTCGACCCAATGGCCGTCCTTGTGGCGCATCTGGAATTCGGTCTTAAACCCATTGCTCTTTCCGCAGAGACAGTCATGGATGAGGGCCATGGTCCAGACCCGGTCGTCTTCGTCCACCAGTCGCTCCCAGGTGGAAAAACTATTCTCAAGTTCGTGGTCCGCGTACCCGAGCATTGCTTTCCATTGCGGCGAGAAGTACGTGACCTGAGTCTGGATGTTCCAATCCCACAGACCGTCCGAGGCGGCCTGCATGGCTAAGGCAAAGCGCTCCTCCGACCTGCGTAACCGCGTTTCTGTGGCACGCTGCTCAGAGATATCTTCGTATATTCCAAGTACACCAATGACCTGGTTGGTTTGGTCTTTAAGCGGAACCTTCGACGTCCGTAACCAGGCGGTGTGGCCAGACGAAGTGGTTTGTGGCTCTTCAAAAGCGATCCGCGATCTCTCAGATGCGATGATTTTCGCGTCGTCAGATCGATATTGCTCAGCCTCATTTGACCAAACGAGGTCATAGTCGGTCTTGCCCAACAGCTCGCTGGGATCGCTCTTTCCTGCATCCCGTGCGAAGGCGGCGTTACAGCCAAGGTACCGTGATAACCGATCTTTCCAGAACACGCGCACGGGGACAGTGTTGAGAACGGTTTGCAAGAGATCGCTTTTCAAGGCCAGCTGTTGGGTGCGCTCGTCGACTTGAGTCCGTATCTGGTTCGTGGTGCCGGTGATCAGCAGCAACACGGCGCCCAGGAGGCCATCACTCAAGAGGCCTACGAGCAGCAGGCTCCAGCGTTGCCAGCTGGGAGATGAGGCGAGGAGTGCTGTGGATGGACTGATGAATAGCCGATAATGCCTTCCCCCGAATTGCAGGTTGCGTGTGAATACCGGCGGTCGAGTCGACGATGGGAGCGTCCCGTAGATGATCGTACCCCGCTCGGTGTCCTGAAGGCTGACCGACATCTTGTCCCTCGCAGGGAGTAACATCCCAATGAATTCCTCTGTGCGTAGAACGGTCAGGACGAAGCCCGGGGCATTGGCGCCGGTTTGAATCCGTCGGATCAAGAGAATTCCTTGTTGTGTCTCTTGCTCCTGGACCAGCGTCACAGGCTCGGTGGCAATGGAGCCCTTGACCTCTCGCGCCCGTAGGATTGCCGCATGGCGGGCAGGGTTCGAGCTCAGGTCAAAGCCAAGGGCTTTCCGGTTGCCGTGGAGCGGCTCGATATAGGTGACAGGGTAATAGATGGGACGGTCCTGCGCGGGTACCATGGCACCTGCCTCATTACGCTGGGTGATCACGAACTCCGGAACCGACTGTTTCTGGGCCGATTCGAATCTTGTGCGTCGGTCTGATGGAATCTCCGGCACCCACTCGATTGCCTGCAGCATGGGAAAACGACTCAAAGTGGGCTGCGCAAGGGCTCCAAAGGCTTCACGATTGACTAGTTCGCGTTGAGACATGGATAAGGCTACATCCAGTTGCTGAAGGGTGAACTCCTGTTCGTTAAAATGATCCTGAATCGTCTTCGCTAGGCGGTCGGCTTGGAAGTGAAAGCTCTGCGCCATCTTCTCCGATTCGATCTGCGTGTATCCGACATAGGCCAGTATGATCAGTACGAGGATCGCAGACAGAATGGACGCGACTACGACACGGCGTTCCTTCCACCGCGAGTCGGGAGTGCCGAAGAGCGCCAGCATGATCGGAAAGACCGACACCATGCCCAATGTGTCGCCGAGTCCCCATGTCATCCATTCTGTGAGAGTTTGGTCGGACGGAACGACGCTCAGCATACCTAGGCTGGCCATGGACAGTGATGCGCCGACGAGGCAGATGAACGGAGCGGCTAAGAGATATCCGCCGATGTGCTCGATGGTCTCAAGACCCGTTTGAGGTCCGATAGTTCGATGTAACACAGCTCGCCCGATCCATGCCTGTAGGGCAGAGGCCAAGGCGATACAGAAGGGAGCCATAGCGGATGAAATCTGTAGGGGAGCGGTCGAGACCGAGAAGTTGAGTGTGAATGAGCCCAGCACGATCCACGGAAGCGTCGGGGATCCCCAGAGATAAGTCGCGGCGATGGCCAGGCCGGCAGGTGGAAAGATGCCTGAGGCGTACCCCGGCTGGATGGCCAGCATGAGCCCGAGTTTGCCCAGGACGATATAGGTTGCGGCCAGTACCACACCGGAGCTGATACCGAATGATGGTGTCGCCTGTTCGTTCATGGGGGGATCGTTTGGTCGATCCGCAACTCCGGCCAGCGGGGCTTGTACTCCGGGCTCATAGGCCAGACATTCTCGCGACACACAATAGGGATCGGGAAGGCCCGGCATAACGCAGATTCCAAGGGTTTGGGTTCTCACTGCGATGTGAACAAGAATTTCTCCTCTTGTCGGAGGATTTTCGGCCATTCTTGAGTCGATGCGGGGCCTAACATCGCGAAATTGCTCCAGTCAGCTCCGGTCAGCTCCAGTCAAGCATCCTGTCAAGAATCGATAGCAACCGACCGATAAAGCCAAGACTTTACAGTAGTGGGTAGGAACTTGGCGCGTCGCATTCACCCAGTGGAGTAACTATGGATTATGGGATTACCTCCGACGAGTTTCTCCGTTTCCGTAAGTTGATTTATGACGAAAGCGGAATCTCACTCGGCGATCAAAAGCAAACACTGTTGGCGTCTCGGCTATCCAAACGATTGCGCGATCTCGGGCTGACAACCTTCACGGAATATTATGAGCAGGTCACGGGGGATACGACCAAGGAAGAGTTCACCCGGATGTTGGACCTGATCTCGACCAACAAGACCGACTTTTTCAGAGAACCCAAGCACTTCGACTACCTGCGTGAGCGGATTCTTCCTGAGTTGGAGAAGGAGAAACGCATTCGTATTTGGTCTTCTGCTTGCTCGACCGGCGAAGAACCCTACACGATTGCCATGACGCTCTACGAAGGTGTCTCTGATCCTCAACGGTGGGACTTCAAAATTCTAGCGTCCGATCTGTCGACCCGCGTATTGGCGAAGGCGGCGTCGGGTCTGTATGAGGCAGAGCGAGTGCGGGATATGTCGCCGGAGCTTGTGAAACGGCATTTCCTGCGTGGGCGCGGCGAGAGTGAGGGACTGTTGAAGATCAAGCCGCACCTGGCATCGATGATCCAGTTCCGACGATTGAATCTCATGGATGATCGATTTCCGATTAAGAGCCCGTTGGACCTCATTTTCTGCCGGAATGTCATGATCTATTTCGATCGCCCCACTCAGGAGCAGCTTGTCAACAAGTTCTATCGATATCTGAAGCCGGGGGGGCATCTGTTCATCGGGCATTCCGAGAGCCTGCAGTGGGTCGAGCATCCCTTCAAGGTGATGGGCCCCACCATCTATCGGAAGGAGAAGTGACGCGTCATGTTTCACCTTTCAGGTTTCAAGTTTCAGGTTTCACGTTTCAAGTTTTCCGACAACGTGAAACTTTAAACCTGAAACTCGATACATGATGGACCTACTGCGATGTCGACGTTCCAGAGGTTTGAGGATATCGAGGCGTGGCGGCAGGCTAGAGTTCTATGTGCGGAGATCTATCGAGTCTCAGGTAGAGAAGCTTTCGCAAATGATTTCGCACTTCGGGATCAGATTCGAAGGTCAAGCGCATCAATCATGTCGAATATTGCCGAGGGATTTGAGCGCAGCGGCACCGTTGAATTTATGCAATTTCTGGCAATCGCGAAGGGGTCGGCCGGTGAAGTGCGAAGCCAGCTCTATATCGCTCTTGATCAAGGGTATGTTGAACAAGAAAACTGCGTCCGGCTTGTCGGGTTAGCCTTTGATACGGCAAAAATGATTGCAGGGCTTATGAAGTATTTGCGCAAGTCAGGAGTGAAGGGCACAAAGTACAAACCTTAGTCATCCGAGGGATTCAAACCTGGAACTTGAAACATGAATCTTGAAACTGGACATCAACAATTCGCGCATATCCGGCGGATGCGGGATAGCCGGTTTCCCCATGAGATTGCGGCGATTTTGCCTGGTGAGTTCTTCGTCAGCGCGACTCCCATGATCGTCTATACCGTGCTCGGGTCCTGTATCTCCGCCTGTATCCGTGACCCTCTCACGGGGGTGGGCGGTATGAATCACTTTATGTTGCCGAAGCCAAAAGATGGAGGAAACGACTCGTGGGGTGAATCGACTCGCTATGGTTCCTATGCGATGGAATCATTGATCAATGAAATCTTGAAGTTGGGTGGTATGAAGAGCCGGCTGGAAGTGAAGTTGTTTGGGGCTGGGAAAATCTACGAAGGCAACATTGACGTCGGGGCTCGCAACGCCGAATGGGTGCTCAACTTTCTCAAGACGGAGGGACTCACGGCGGTGAAAACGGATTTGGGAGACGTCTGCCCGCGCAAGGTCTATTATTTTACGGACTCCGGTCGTGTGCTCCTGAAGAAGATCGAGCGGTTAAAGAATAAGACCATTCTTGAGCGTGAGAACGAGTACGCCACCAAGATCCAAACGGTCGAGAAGCCGGTGGAGGAAGACGTGACGCTCTTCTGAATGGGAGAGTTCCAAGTTTCAGGTGTCATGTTTCATGTTGTCCGACAACCAGAAACTTGAAACGAGAAACCTGAAACTCCAAACGTAGGGGTGTTCATGAAAAAGATCCGCGTCCTTAATGTGGATGATTCGGCGTTGATGCGCCAGGTGCTGGCATCGTTGCTCGCGAAGGATCCGGAGATCGAAGTCATCGGTTCGGCGCCTGATCCGTACGTGGCTCGTGAAAAGATCAAGACGTTGAATCCCGATGTGATCACTCTTGATGTCGAAATGCCGAGGATGGACGGCATCACATTTCTCGAAAAACTTATGCGTGGGCATCCGATGCCGGTCGTGATGGTGAGCTCCCTTACCGAAGCAGGGTGCCAGACGACACTTCGCGCTCTGGAGCTCGGGGCGGTCGATTTTATTACCAAGCCGAAGATCGACCTCCGTGAAGGAATGGATGAAGTCGCGCAGGATCTGATCGCAAAGGTCAAGGCTGCCGCCTGTGCGAAGGTGAAGCCTGATGCGGTAGGCGCCAAGCGTGAAGTGAAACCCCTTCTGTCAGGCAGCGCCATGATCAAGACGACCGATACGATCATTGCCATCGGGTCCTCTACTGGAGGGACGGAAGCCGTCAAAGACGTCTTGGAGGTGCTTCCTCCCAATACGCCGCCGATCTTGATCACCCAACACATGCCTGAACGGTTTACGAAGACCTGGGCTGATCGGATGAACGGGCTCTGTCGGATCTCCGTCAAAGAGGCGGAAGATGGGGACAGTGTGTTGCCGGGACATGCCCTGGTCGCTCCCGGCGGGTATCATATGGCGTTGGAACGGAGCGGTGCTCGGTATACGGTCCGCATCAATCAGGATCCTCCGGTCAATCGTCATCGGCCATCGGTGGACGTGCTGTTTGCCTCCGTGGCGCGGTATGCCGGCGCCAATGCCGTCGGGGTTATTTTGACCGGGATGGGGGGAGACGGGGCCAAGGAATTATTGACGATGAAGCAGGCTGGTGCATTCACGATCGCTCAAGATGAGGCGAGCTGTGTCGTGTTCGGCATGCCGAAAGAGGCGATCAAGCTCGGAGGGGTGGATAAGGTGCTCCCGCTCCAGGACATTGCGGGCGCCATCCTGGGGCATGTGGGCTACTCCAAAGCCGCGTGACAAAATGTGAGGTAAAGTGTGAAGCGAGACTCGCGAGGATAGAACATCGTGCCGTCACGCTTTTCTCGCCGGTCTCGCGTGGAAAGATCACCAATCACTTCACACAGAGTAGATAGAACGAGGACAACCTGAAACCTGGAACTCTGAATCGGATCTAACAAAGGAGGTTGTGATGGCGATGCAGACGAAAGAGCGCCCTGTCGCCAATGGCGTGGTGCTCGATTTGGCCGGAGATCTCACCTATGCCAATCGTGAGCAGTTCAAGACGGCGGTGGAGGCGATTCGGCAGAAAGGCTGTCGGCACTTGATTCTGAACATGGCCGAGGTTCGGTTCGTCGATAGTTCCGGGCTTGGTCTACTGGCGCTGGTGTCTCAGAATTTCAAGCTCAGCCAAGCCAAAGTCAGCATGTTGAAACCTCAAAGTTATGTGCGGGAAATCATGAGCTTGGCCAATATCCAGAAGCTGATCCCGGTGTACGACAATGAACAAGATGCCTTGGCCGGACAGCAGAAGGCGGCCTAAATATGAGACGTTCAAAGGCCGTGAAGCGTGATGCGTGAAGCGCCGGGAAATGATGGGAATGGTGAAATGTCGGAATCCGGAACACGAGATGCTTCACGAGAGACGCTTCACGAACCACGCCTAACGAGAGACGCTTCACGAACGACGCTTGACGCACCCGTGGCGGGCCAAACCGTGCTTGTCATCGACGACGAGCCGACGGCGCGAGTCGCGTTGGTGGCTCGACTCAAACGTCTCGGGTATCGAGTTTTGCAGGCCGACAACGGCAAAGCCGGATTGGACATACTTCGGTACGAGCGTCCGGATCTGACGATCTTGGATTGGATGATGCCAGAGATGGACGGCCCGTCGTTCTGTGAAGTGGTTCGTCAAGACCCCGCCCTCCTGTCGAGTCAGATTCTCATGATGACGAGCAACGATCAGCCTGAGCAGATTGCGGAGGGGTTGGCCCGCGGGGCCGATGATTTTCTCAGCAAAGCCGCCAGTAAGTACGAAATCACGGCTCGTGTACAAGCCGGGATTCGTGCGGCGGCCCTGATCAGACGTCTCGAAGATGTCACGGCAGAAATTCGTCGAAAACAGGAGGCGCTCGAACGCGAACTGCAGTCCGCTGCGCGGTACGTCGAGTCGCTGCTGCCCGCTTCGGGGAACATCGCCCCAGGAGTGCGGATGGTGTGTCTCTATCGACCGTCACTCGGGTTAGGCGGAGATCTCTTCAATGTTGTTCCATGGAGTGACGATTTGCTGGGGCTGTATCTGCTTGATGCCTCCGGTCACGGGGTCTCACCGGCGTTGCGATCCGCCTCCTTTGCGACGTTTCTTCGCCGAGAGAGCTTGCTACGGCATGTCGGGTCGAGCGATCCCGGGGCGGTCCTGACCGAGGCCAACAAGCATTTTCCACTCACGGAGAACGGGCACTATTTCACGATTGTGTTTGCGACGCTCGATGTTCGTTGTCATACGCTGTCGTATGCGACGGCGGGACATAGCGGGGCGTTTCTTCACCGCCATTCCGGGGAAGTCTGTCGGATGGCGAGGCCGAATCTCCCGTTGGGATTCGATCCTTCGACGGTGTACGGTACCGAGGTGCTTTCAGTGGAGCCGGGTGATCGTCTCTATGTGTTGAGTGACGGTCTTTATGAGGTGCCTGACTCCACAGGCAATCTGTGGGGGCAGGATCGTTTGGAGCAGCTCATTCGAACGCTCGGCCATCGACCTCTGACGGAGGTGTTATCCGGTGCGGTCACCGAGGCGGTTCGATGGCTGGGACATGAGCAATTCCCCGATGATGTCGCGGTCATGGCATTGGAATTGACCGAGGCCGATACGCATGCGTGATCAGGTAAATCACGAGTCTGTCTTCGACTTTGAAGAGGCGCTTGCTCGCGTCGATCAGGACCGGGAGACGTTCGTGATGATGATCGAGCTGTTTCTGGAACATGGGCCAAAAGATTTGGCTCAAGCACAGGCGGCCCTGACCGCCGGGGACGCCGTCGGTGTGGCGCGATCCAGTCATCGGCTGAAGGGCGCGATCTTACAGTTTTGTGCTCCGGCTGCTCTTGACGCCTGCAAAGCATTGGAAGAGGCTGCGAAATCCGGAGACTTGACCCATAGCAGGGAACTCTATGCCAGGTTGGAGCAGGAGTTCCATCGCTTGCTTGCCGCCCTCCGTCCGATTCTCGACCAAGGAATGGCCGCATGAACATGTCGTTGCCCCCCGAGTGCATTTTGATTGTCGATCCCTGTCCAGATACCCGATCTCGTATCACGCACTTTGTGCAGGGAAAAGGGTTTTCGGTCATGGCTGTGCCCGACCCTCCCGCTGCAATGGCCAAGATTGAGACGGCGGTTCCCGATATCGTAATCACGGATTTGTTTCTTCCCGCTGGGGCCGGGTTAGCGTTGGTGAAAGAGCTCAAGGCCCGGCAGGAACCCTGCCCGGTGATCATCATGGGAGAGAATGCGTCGGAACGGCTGATCGTCGACGCACTGCGTGCCGGAGCCATCGACTACCTCCACAAGCCTGTGGTTCAAGACGAACTCGTTTCCGTGTTGCAGCATGCGCAGGACTTCTTGCCTTGTAACCCTTTGGATGTCGCAGGGACTCGACAATTTGACTATACCCTGACCATTGATTCGGATCCCGCGTGCATCCCCAGCGTCATTTCATGGCTCCTCAGGATGACGGCGTCTTCGTTACCACCGGCCCAGAGAATCCATATTCAGGGTGCGCTGCAAGAATTGCTCTTCAATGCCGTTGAACATGGGAATCTCGAGATTCAGGATCAGGAAAAACAAGAGGCGTTGGCCAACGGGTGTTATGATCAGCTGTTGGCTCAACGATTGGCGCAGGTTCGGTTCAGGGATCGGCAGGTGAGGATCCGTGTGTTTTATGAGCGGAGTGACGATTGTCTGGAGTATCGTATCACCGACGAAGGCAAGGGATTTCCATGGCGGGCCGTGCTGATGCGCTCGCAGGATGTACGTGAGTCAGAGGGTGCGAGCGGCCGGGGGCTGTTTTTGACGAAAGCCTTTTTCCCAAGCCTCACATACAACGATCGGGGGAATGAGGTCACGATCACGGTGCCGATCGCCTAGGCTGAAAGTTTCAAGTTGCAAGTTCCAAGTTTTGGGCTTCTTCTTAACCCGAAACTCCTCCATTCCCTCAAAGCACCCGTAGGTATTCCACCGTGCTCTCTCCCTTACTGGCATCTCGTTTCAAAATGACCAGCGAGCTCTTGGTGGTTTCATTGACGGTGATGGTCAGTCGTGCCGAAAAGTAATCCGATTTAATGTCGTAGTCGTTCCGCAGCGTTCGTCCGATCTCTTGAAAACTGCTGATACGGTCGAGTTCGACTTTCGTCTTGAAGGGCCGTCCTTGGACGATCTCCATTGCCATGGTTTGGGTGACGCCTGGGTCCAGGGTTTGAAGTACGATGGGATCGGCCGTGTTGACGTTCATGGCCGAGCCACCCACGAGGGGGAAGACCGTAACATAGGGTGTGATGCGCTCAATGATCTCCGGGGTAAAACCTTTGATGAGCCTCAGATCGCCCAAGCCCGAGAGAGCGCTGTTGGCGGCGCGGTAGGGAGGTCTCAGGGATTGGTAGTAGGAGCTCTCGGCGCCGGCCGGCTGAGGGGCCTCGTCCTGGTCTATCCAATCCATGAGGGCATCGACCAGGTTAGGGCTGATCCTGAGCAATTCAAACAGTCGTTTGACACGAGCGATCTTTTTCTTTTGTTCAAGTTCACCGCCTGAGGTCGATGCGAGATCGTTCAGGTTTACCTTCCCCGTCTCATCCTGAATCTGGGCTGTGAGAAACCCGTCCCCGATCGGATATTTCGTGATCGGCATGGCCCAGATATCGGTCGGACCGTCGAATTTCTGGCCGGTCATTTTTTCCCGCAGCAGATCTTGGAGCAGCACGGCTTTGGTTGCTTGGACGGCGGCCCGTGTCAGCATGGTGGCTTTATAGTCGTCGCGAAAGCCGGCGGCCGCACGGTACTCTCGTCGAGCTTCTGCATCAAATTCAAGAATGAGGGCGGTGAGGAGGGTCAGGACCAGGAGCGCAACCAGCAACGCAATACCGCGTTCATCAGCTCTTGGCATAGCTCAAGACCCGAACGGTGGCATCGAGATTGACGGGATTGTCGAATTTTGGACGGATTTGCAGGTGGCGAACCTGTAGATCGTACGGAGCCTGATCGATTGCAGCCAGGAAAGCCAGTAACTCCGGCAGTTGGACGCCTTCCAATCGGAGATCGACGGTTGTTTCTTGATAGCCTTGTGCCGACGATTGGACATGCGGCTGCATCCCGGTGATCCGCTCTCGTACCTGTGCGGTCGTCGCCGCCTCTTCCATGAAGGTCAGAAGAGAGAAGTGGCTCTCGGTTGCCGGCATGCGGCTCTCCACCTTGTTTAAGCGATCTCGCTTGGCCAGATAGGATTGGCCGAGCAGGGCCAATTCGGCAAGGTCCTTCTGTTTACGCATTGCCTGGCGCTCAAGGCGATCGAGGTTATCCAGCAGCGGATCGACGATCAGGATGAACACCAAGCTGAGTCCGATGACGATCCCACCGACGAGCACGAGCATTCGTTCCCGCTTCGATATGTGGTGCCAGCGTTCTCTGAAGCCGTGCATCATGGTTTTTGCACCGTGACGGTCATGCGAAAGACGACTTGATTGGGAGCGGCGCCCACACGGGTCTCCGTCACGGCGACTTCCGTCAACCGTGGACTGGCAGCGAAGGTCTGCTTGATGCGCTCGACCGCGTCGAAGGAGGTGGTTTCGCCCTCCATGAGAATAACCGCCCCATCCACCGTCAGCTCGCGGACTTTGATCATCGTGCCGGGCGGCAGTTGCTTGACGAATGTCGACAGGGTGAAGAGAACTTTTCCATCGGCGGAGTCGACCAGCCCGAGCGCCTTGTCGAGGACGCCGATGCGATATTTGGCTTGATCGACTTCTTCGCCAGGAGCGGCACCCGTCCCTGTTCCAAAGAGCTGCTCGTATTGACCATGGAGCGCGGCTTTCAATCGTGTGACACGTTGATCTTGCAGGAAGTAGTGAACGGAGAAATCTGCAAGTGCCAGCAGGGCGATGACCAGCCCGGCCACGGCTGCCAACCGGCGATTCTGCTTCATGGTGGCCGCATCTGGTGATGCGGCGTCCGTGACGCTCTTGAGGTCGAGCGCCAGTCCCAATGGGGAGGATTTGAACCGCCACCGCGGGCGGACAATCTTCGGGTGAATGGCCAATCCGAATGCCATGGAAAAGGCTCTCGGAGTGTCGGCGCCAAACCCCTGCCGTGGTCCGACCGGATAGAGTCCCACTTGTCGGGAGAGGTGCTCGCCGATTTCCTGCATTTTCGACCCGCCTCCGCAGATCCAGGCGTGGGTCAACCGACTTCGATCGTTTCCCTGATAGGCCTGCAGGGTAATGCGAAGCTCTCTCACGATCGGCTCCAGCAAGCCGTTCACCTGATCCACGGCAATGGTTCGTTTGTGGCGCTCGGCATCGGCGAAACTATAGGCATGCCGGACGGCCAAGGCATGCGTCAGCTGGTTTCCGCCCCACAGAATCGTACGGAGCATGACCGGACGTCCGCCTTCTATCAAACAGAGCGTGGTTTTCGAAGCTCCGATATCGATGATGGCCAGATCTTGCGGAACGGCAGCTCCTTCACCTTGGAGGTATTGCGTCACGGAAAAGAGGGCCATGGCATCGACGTTGATCGCCGAGGGCTCGATATCGGCTTGGGCCAAGAATCGGAGGTGTTCGGCCACTTTGTCTCTGGGCGCAGCCGTGACCAGTACCTCAGAGCCTTTGGTTTCTCGAGGCAGTCCTTCCAGCGGTAAACCGGGCGGCAAGACGAGGCTGTCGACCGCCAGGTCTTCCAACGGCATGGGGACAAGGTTCTCGACTTCAAACGGGACGACCTGTGCGAGCTTGGCCGCGTCATTGAACGGGAACGAGAGGGTGCGGACGAAGAGGTCCTGGCAGGGAATGGCCGTGACTAATCGGTCGGTGGCGTAGAGTCCGTGACGCCAGAGGAAGCCTCGCAGGGATTGGACTCGTCGAGCCGGTTCGAGATCTTCCGGACGAGCAAACGGTAGGGGGTGCTGAAAGTAATCGATGGTTTCGCGCCCGCTCAGTCGGCGACGGAACCGGACTGCTTTCAATCCTGTTTGTCCGATATCCAACCCGACACATTCGTTGACGATCGCCATGAACTTACTTTCGTTTCATGTTTCTTGTTTCAGGTTTCCAGTTGACCGACAGCATGACACTCGAAACCAGATATCTGCAACCGGGAATTCCCCGGGTACTTTACAACGCGATCCGTGCCTGTGCCAAGGTTCCCACGATCTTAATGGTGATGGGCGTTCCTACAGGGAACGGCGGGAGGCCCAATATTGCCGCCTTTGATGCGAACCCTGGGCCAGGGATCAGTGTCACGGTGAGCGCCAGCTGACTGTTTGGAATCTGGTGCTGAAGGGTGATTTGTCCCTGGCCTTCAAAGGACCCATCCATTCCCTCGCCCTTCAACTGCGTGACGTCGCAGACCTGGTTTCGACAGGAGAGCCCGGCTGCAGCGCTGTCGAAGGTCAGGGATAGCAATTTTCCATTGCCCAGTGGAATCTGGTCGATCTCCAGGTTTCGTGCCTCTGCGATCCAGGTTCCCTCGCTCTTGAGTCCGTTGGGTGAGGACTGATTGGTATCCACGCGGTGGGAAAACTCTCCATTGAGGGTTCCACGGGTGACGTACCGGTGGATGAGTTTGGGTAACTCCACCTGTTGGAGCTGTCCCTTGAGTGTCAGTGGACCGGCCAGGGAGAAGGAGGCTGCCGTGAGGGTGCCCTTCAGGACGCTGGCGCGAGACGTCTGTTCGCTCAGTTGAACGAGGACCTCGAGTCCCAGGGTCCCACTGAGTGCTTGTAGAACACCCAGTTTGGCCTGCACGACCGCCATCTCAACCGGATCTAGGTTCGGCTTTGAGACACTCACGTTCCGCCATTCCAGGCTCAGCGGGAATCCGATGCTCTGTCCAGCCATGCTGATGTCCAGGCCGGTGGCTCGTTTGAACTCTGCCACCACTCGGTTTTCGAGCAGGGTATAAGGGAAGGTGGCAATCAGGCTGAGGGCCAGGATGCAGATCCCACCGATCGTCCATGCCAGAATTTCTCGCCATGCGTCAGGCCATCTGATGGTCATGATGTTCCAATGGTGACCCATTCCCGCACCGTCCAGGGTGCCGCATCCGGGTCGTAAAAGGTAATTTCCAGCAACACGGCTTTTGGAAGCTTGCTGGCATTGGGCCATTCGTCGAGCCAGACTCGGCTCTGCTCATCGTAGTATCGGACATTAAACGCTTGGACTCGGTCCGCAAGCTCCATTTGATCGAGCGACTCGTTGGTATCCGTCAGGGTATAGAGATTCTTTCGAACAAACCGAATCAATCGATCGCGTTCACGGGTATACACGACCCGAACGGTATCGCCCTCCTTGGCCGTCGTCGTCACCGTCATCAACTCCTGATTCATGGCCAGGAATGCCAGTATGTCGGCCGGCTGTCCGTCGTGAGTCCCGTTCTTTCCGACCCACGGCCATGCGAGCGTCCGTTTACTGAGTGCAATTTCCTCGGCCATCAGGCGGAGAATCTTTCGGACGGTTTGCTCTCGTGTCGTGTGTTCTCTCCCTACCTCGACGGTCTGCGTCGTCGTGAGCAGTGAGGCGAAGACCATGGCTGCGATGGTTCCGAGCAGCGTCACGGCGACCAGGACTTCAACCAGGGTGAAGCCCTCTTGTGCGGGTGCCTTACGATGAGGGGCGGTTTGCAAGCACATACGTGCTGACCTCCACAGATTCTTCCCGTTCGCCGCGTGGCCAGGATATCTTAAGCCGAACCTCTCGCACGAACTCCAGCGGAGTCGGAGCGATGGTGCGTTTCCATCGATAGCCGACGGCTCGTGGAACCGCTTGGAGGGCAGTTTGAGATCCGAGCGGGAGGGGCAAGAATTCCCCCACGGTTTCCCCGACGGGATACTGTCCCGCGAGTTCGATCTCAAGGAGCTTCTCTTGCGCCAATAGGGTTGCCGCAGTGAGTTCAGCGGCTCGGCTTTGGAGATCAAGGTCGAAGTTTCTCAGACCGAGCAGCACGGGAAGCGCGATGGCCAGCAATGCGATGGCCAGGAGAACTTCAAGAAGCGTGAATCCACGCTCGCTCGAGGTTGGGTGGGTCAGCACGGAGGTCATTGCACCCCACTGGGGGCGAGGGGCCCTCCTCGTGCCGGTCCGCCGGCGCCTGCTTGTTGAGCACTGGCTTTCAAGAGGACTTTGACGCGGTCAGGAATGAATCGGTTTGGGGGCGGATCAAAGCGTTCGTCACTGACCCGAATGGATCCGGTCAATGAATCAACCGCGACTCCCAAGAGATTATTTTGTTTGTCCATGAGGTACATGATGACCGGCTCGATCCGCCCGTTGGGGAAGAAGGTGACAGCGGCCCGTCCGCCCATGCGCTTGTCTTGTCCGATGGAAACTTCGGTCAACCGGATGGACTCCGGCAGCGTTCTCGGTGTTTTCCATGCAGGATCCAGCGGCAGGCGCTCTTCTTTACCCTCAATCACCATCATCCAGTAGAGCCCCTGATCCAAATCCAAGTGGAGTCTGAGAGGTTTTTGATCGGTGGCCGCTTGCCCTTGGAAGGTTCGAAGCAGTCCGACGAGTTTTCTCCCTGTAGAGCGTAGGTCTTCCTCAAAACTGATGCGGGGCAATACCACAGCGAGAACTCCACCCAGCAGAAACAAGGCGATCAGCATTTCCAGAAGCGTGAAGCCTGCCGGAGAGCATAACGCGTGACGCGGGACGCGTGACGCGTGGGGGGAAAGCCCGTTCGCCTCTCGCGCTCGTTTCGCCTGTACGCTCGATGACAAGTGACAGAGGACCATTGATGGCCTATTCCTTGTCCAGGTTCCAATTGGTGATATCGGCGTTGACGCCCTCACCTCCGACTTCACCGTCGGTTCCGAGGGAGGTCACTTCGTAATCGATTTTTTGATCTCCTCGTTGGACCGGACTGAGATACTTGTACGGATTTCCCCACGGATCTTCAGGCAGCTTCGGGAGATATCCGCCGATCTTCCATTTCTTGGGAATGACCCCAACCGATGGTTTTTCCACCAACGCCTTGAGGCCCTGTTCAGTGGTGGGATAGACGCCGTTATCCAGTTTGTAGAGCTGGAGCGCTCCCTCGATATTGCGGATCTGGACTTTAGCCGCTGTGCGCTTGGCATCGTCCGTTCGCCCCATGATGCGGGGAACAACCAGCGCCGCAAGAATGGCCAAAATGGCCACGACGACCATGATTTCGATGAAAGTAAACCCGCGATCATCGACGAGGTGACGGCGAGAGGGGAGAAGGGCGAAGGGTGAAAGGTGAAGATCGGACGCCCGCTGCTTCCGCATCACCCGCAGTGTCTGCTGATCTGTGGTCTGTGCTTGTTCGCTCATCGAGTGCCTCCTAGTTCTTTCCGCTCGTCATCCATCACTGAGCCGTATCGTTAATGAACCATTTGACCCATTTCAAAGATCGGGAGCAGAATCGCAACGACGATGAAAAATACGATCACGCCCATCACCAGAATCATGATGGGTTCCATCAGTGAGGTCAACCGCGTAATGACTCGTTCGACCTCACCGTCATAGATGTGGCTCACACGACGCAACATCTCCTCCATTTCACCGCTTTTTTCTCCAACGGCAATCATGTGGGTGACGAGGGCGGGGAATTCCCCGCTTCGTTTCAAGGGGTCGGCAATGGTTTCCCCCTCGCGGATATTTTGCCTGGCGGATTCGACCGTTTCCTCCAGAACCCGATTGTTCATGACTCGTTTTGAGACATCCAAGGCATCGAGTAACTGTACGCCGCTCGCCAACATCGTGGACAAGGTGCTCGTCAGTCTGGAAATGGAGACCATCCGTGCAACGTCTCCGATCAACGGAAGTTTCAACGTCAGGCGGTCCACCACCATGCGGCCTCGTTCTGTTCGGATAAATCGACGAGCTCCGTAGAGGCCGCCGAGCAGCAGACCGATCAGCACCATCCAATAGTCCGAAAAGAACTCGCTGGTCGACATGAGGGCAACGGTCGGCCATGGCAGGGCCTGCTTCTGCTGGGCAAAGACCTGTGTAATTTTCGGCACGACGAAGGTAATAAGGAAAAACAGGATGATCGTCCCAATGGCCAACATGATGACCGGATAGAGCATGGCATTGGTGACCTTGGTCCTGAGTGCTTGTTGCTTTTCCAAGAACTCCGCCAGTCTGAATAGGATTTGGTCCAGGGCGCCGCTCGCTTCACCCGCTCGAACCATATGGACATAAATAGCAGAAAAATCTTTCTCGTAAGTTTCCAGAACCGCGCTCAACGCTTTCCCCCCACGGACTTGCTCGCGGATGTCGGCGAGGAGGGATTTGATGGGTTTCTTTTCGGCTTGATCGACGAGCACGCCAAGGGCGTCGACCAGCGGCAAGCCGGCGACGAGCAGCGTCGCAAACTGCCTGGTGAGTAAGGCCAAATCGTTGGCCGTGAGCACCGATGATCGACCGATTGTCCGTAAGGGTTTCGTGCGACTCGTGGCCGGCGTTCGACCGGACGTCTGTCCTTGTTCGACGACATCGGTTGGGTAGACGCCTTCTTTACGAAGTTTCAACCGCGCGACTTTGACGTTTTCGGCGTCGATGATTCCAGTCGCTGCGCCACCGTCGCTCCGGTAGCCTTGATACTGATACACAGGCACGTTACTGTACTCCTACGTGATGCGTCATTCGTGAATCGTATCCTGTCTTTCCACGCAGGATTTGTGGGACAGGCAAGAGAAGCGTGCCGGGCAGGATGTTTTATCTTCGTGCGTCCCGCCTGTCGCGCGTGTCGTGCTTGTCTCGCTCACGTTTCACGCCGACTAGTCGAGGTCGATTTCCTGTTGAGTAATCCGCATGACTTCTTCCAGCGTGGTCTGGCCCTGGACAACTCGCTCCACACCCTCCTGTTTCAAGGTCACCATACCTTTCGCGATCGCCGCCTGTTTGATGGCCGTCGAGTCAGCTTTGCTGCCGATGAGTCGTCGAATGTCATCGTCCAGTACCATCAACTCAAAGATCCCGGTCCGCCCGCGATAGCCGGTCTGAGAACAGGCGGCACAACCGGCTCCCCGATACAGTGTCATTGCGGAACCAGGCGGCAAGTCGAGACGGCTCAGTTCGTCTTCACTGGCTCGATAGGGGCGTTTGCAATCAGGACAAATCCGTCTGAGCAACCGTTGGGCCAACACTGCGACCACCGATGAGGCTACGAGAAAGGGCTCAATGCCCATGTCGATGAGGCGTGTGGCGGCACTCGCAGCGTCATTTGTGTGGAGGGTCGAGAATACTAAGTGGCCGGTGAGTGACGCATGAATGGCGATCTCCGCCGTTTCGCGGTCGCGAATTTCTCCGATCATGATCACATCGGGATCCTGACGAAGAATCGACCGTAGCCCGGCGGCGAACGTCAGATTGATTTTCGGGTTGACCTGCATTTGCCCGATGCCGAGCAGCTGGTATTCGACCGGATCCTCGACGGTGATGATGTTTTTGTCCGGTGAGTTAATGTGGCTCAATGCGGCATAGAGCGTGGTCGTCTTTCCGCTTCCTGTGGGGCCGGTCACGAGTATGATCCCGTGCGCCAGCTGGATGAGCTGGTGGATGACCGTCAGACGTTCTTTGGAAAATCCCATTTCGGAGAGATTGAGCAGACGATTCTCTTTTTCCAGCAATCGCAGCACCACTCGCTCACCATGAGAGGTGGGGAGGACTGACACTCGCAGATCGACGTCCTTCCCGGCCGTTCGAATGGCGAACCGACCGTCCTGCGGAAGGCGTTTCTCAGCAATGTTCAGGCCGGCCATGATCTTGAGCCGAGCAATAATGCTGGCTTGCAAATGTTTAGGCGGGGTCAGCACCGGGTAGAGGACGCCGTCGATTCGATAGCGGACGACCAAGCCACGCTCGAACGATTCGAAGTGGACGTCGCTGGCCCGCTGCCGAACCGCCTGAAACAGGACTGAGTTGACGAGCCGGATGATCGGAGCCTCGTCGGTCGCGTCGAGTAGGTCTTGCGGCTCGTCAAGCTCGTGGGCCAACTGGTCCAAGCTTTCGTTTGCCGCGATATCCTCCATGACTTCTTCGGCGCCCGCCGGATTCGCAATTTCATCGTAGGCGCGGTTGAGCCTCGCGAGGAGCGCGACGCTCGTGGTTAAGACCGGTGTGATGGGTTTGCCCAACAGCAAGCGAAGGTCGTCCAGTGCCACGGTTTCCAACGGATCGGTCGAGGCAGTGATGATCGCTCCGTTTTCGTCTCGCAGCGGTAAGACCCGATATCGCCGGCAAAAGGCGATGGGTACCCTCCTGATCAAGTCGTGGTCGACAGGAGTGGTGTCGAGGTGGGGAATCCAGGTCATGTCAAACTGCTGGGCCAGTGCTTCCGACACCAGTTCTTCCCGCAGGACCCGTAGGTGTAGCAGCACTTCCCCCAAGCGGCCGCCTTTCTCCTGCTGGTAGGCGAGGGCCTCCTCAAGCTTCAGCTCTGAGAGATGAAACTTCTCCCGCAGAATGTCTCCAAGGCGTGGCCGCGTCACACTGATAGTGGATTTCTGGTGCTCGTCTTGTTCAGACACGTGTTCCCTGACATCTTTACCCGTGACCAACGAACTGGGATGGGGTTTAGCTATTGAGTCTCTTACTGCCTCGCACAAAGATACTCTTCCTTATGAGGACCTGGCAAGGATGCGACAAAATGTTTTCGTGAAATCAAGATCTTGCAGTTCCAGAGACAGCGGGTTCCTCACAAGAAGGCTTTGGGAGCACCCCATCGCATCAGCAATGGTGGATACCATCAAAATCGGTAACGGAGGAGCGAAACAAAGATTAGGTCAAGTGGCAGCACAGGCTGGTTGTTGGCCAGGCTGACGGGTCAACGAAGCTCGTACGTGATGGTCGAACGCTGGTTGTTCCTGACCAGGTCGAGTTTCACGGTCTGCTCGTTTTTGAGTTGCTGAAGCAGGTTCAGCATGGTACTCGGATCTCGAATATCGACTCCATTGACCCGCTGCAACACGTCTCCGGCCTGGACCCCGATTTTTTCATAAAAACTGGCGGGTGCGATGTAATCCAGACGAAACCCATTTATCGCCCCGTTGACCGTATTCGGCACGGCTCGCGCTTGTGAGAGGAGTTTCGGCAGGTCGTTCATGGCTTGTTCCACTTCACGGCGATCCACCACTTTGCGAAGCGGCGCCGTAGGCGCGGCAGCCGTCTGGGGGGTGGGAACGGCTCCGGCAGCACCGGTCATCGCAGCCAGACCTTCCGAAATCGCCAATTCCAACAACTCTTCGACATTGCCTTGACGGACGACGATCCCGTTTCGACGGATCTCGGCAACTTCACCCAGATCGAGTATGGAGTCATGCAAGTGATATAGGGATTGTTGCTTGGATGCCAGTTCCTCGACGATGGCAAAGACGCCACGTTCATCGCCGAGTACCGTGCCGATCAAGCGAAGCCTTGCCGCGAGCCCGAGGGACGCGCGAACGACTGGGCCACCGGAGCCGCGTCGACCAGAGGATGTGAGGCCGGTTGACCCGTTCTCGGGCGCTGGGGGAAGCTGGAAGAGGCCGCTGGAACGAATATGCTCTATGGCCTGTGTCGGAGAATACGCCGTGAGCAACGACGCTCCCCCCGCCGAGGAGTTACTTCCAATCCCTATCGTCCGTTCCGGAATGACATAGAGGGCATCAGCTACAAAGGCATTGATCGTGTGCGCGACGAGCAATCCGGAGGCTCCCAGGCACAGCAACAGGCCGACACGGCGAGCGTTTTGAGAAACTGCAGCTGCCAAGGTATTGCCTCTCCTCACTACAAGAGAGCATGGTACCTGGTCCGTATGATTCGTCGCAAGATTCTTTTATTAACGATTTATTTACATGATGTGGGTAGACTAGTCGATCGAAGCCGGCAATAATCTCTCTAGCCGAATGGAGAGGAGGCTCCCCCTCGTGAAGAAAGCACTGATTACCGGGATTACGGGCCAGGATGGGTCGTATCTATCGGAGTTTCTCCTTGGCCGAGGTTATGAAGTCTATGGGATCATCCGTCGTTCCAGCTCGTTCAATACGGGGCGTATCGATCCCATTTATGAAGATCCGCATGTGCCGCATCGGCGGCTCCATTTGGTCTACGGCGATCTGAACGACGCCAGTTCCCTCAATCGGATCTTGCGCACAGTCCAGCCCGATGAAATCTATAATCTTGGCGCCCAGAGTCACGTTCGGGTCAGTTTTGATATTCCTGAATATACCGGCGAGATCACAGGATTGGGCACGATTCGTCTCTTGGAAGCCATTCGGGAGTCAGGGCTCAAGCCGAAATTTTACCAGGCTTCGTCCAGCGAGATGTTCGGCAAGGTGCTGGAGGTTCCGCAGAAGGAAACGACGCCGTTCTATCCCCGAAGTCCGTACGGAGCCGCAAAAGTCTACTCCTACTGGATTACCGTCAACTACCGAGAGGCCTACGATCTTTTTGCGTGCAACGGTATCTTGTTCAATCACGAATCGCCGCGGCGCGGGGAAACCTTTGTGACGAGAAAGATCACTAAGGCGGCCGCCCGGATCAAACTCGGCACACAACAGGATTTGTTTTTGGGCAACCTTGATGCCAAGCGCGATTGGGGCTACGCCGGTGATTATGTCGAGGCGATGTGGATGATGTTGCAAGCTCCGACTCCGGATGACTACGTCATCGCTACAGGGGAGACGCACACGGTCAAGGAGATGCTTGAACTGGCTTTCGATCGACTGCAACTCGATTGGAAGAAGCACGTGAAGATCGACGCCAAATACTATCGGCCGACGGAAGTGGACCTCCTGATCGGAGATTGTTCGAAGGCCAAGAAACACCTTGGATGGCAACCGAAGGTGCGGTTTGAAGAGCTCATTGCGATGATGGTGGATGCCGACTTGGCAGCGGAGAGAGAAAAACTGGACGGGACGAGAAAACGAAGTTAGGGAGTGGGATACCATCGATATGACTTCATTTTGGGAAGACAAGTGTGTGGTTGTCACTGGGGGAGCCGGATTTCTAGGGTCGTTTGTCGTGGATCAGTTGCGCGCGAAAGGTTGCCGGCAGCTCGTCGTGCCGAGGAGCCGTGACTATGATTTGGTAGAAATGGATGCCGTCAAGAAGTTATACCGAGACACCAGGCCGGACATGGTCATTCATTTGGCCGCGCGTGTCGGCGGCATCGGTGCCAACCAAGCTAATCCGGGTCGGTTCTTCTATGACAACCTCATGATGGGGACGCAGCTGATCGAGGTCGGTCGTCAGCAGGGGCTCAAGAAGTTTGTGGCCACGGGAACGATCTGTGCGTATCCGAAATTCGCCCCGATTCCATTCAAGGAAGACGATATCTGGAACGGCTATCCTGAGGAAACGAATGCGCCATACGGTCTGGCAAAGAAAATGATGCTGGCACAATCACAGGCCTATCATGATCAATACGGATTCAATTCGATCGTCCTCTTTCCTGTGAACTTGTACGGCCCGCGAGACAACTTTGATTTACAGACATCACATGTGATACCGGCGTTGATACGAAAATGCGTCTCGGCAAAGGAGGCGGGGCGTGCGGCGATTACCCTGTGGGGAGATGGATCACCGACCAGGGAATTCTTGTATGTGGAGGATGCCGCCGAAGGGATTGTCCTTGCGGCTGAGCACTATGACGGCAATCTGCCCGTGAACTTGGGAACAGGAGAGGAAATTGCGATTCGTGATCTCGCTAAATTGATTGCGGGAGAAGTCGGGTTTACCGGTCAGATTCAATGGGATACGACGAAGCCGAACGGCCAACCTCGCCGTTGCCTTGATGTGAGCCGGGCCAAAGAGCTCTTCGGATTTCAAGCCAAGCATCGGTTAAGCGATGGAATGAAGAAAACTGTTCAGTGGTTTCAAGCCAATAGCCAGTCGCTCCGCGAAGTGCACTTCTGATCGTTCTCCTCGTCGGGTGACTCGTCTCCCGGCGATCTCGTCTGCTGGTACGAAAATACTATAAGGTTGCTCTGAGCGTCGAGAGTGATTACCATCGCGTAAATTACGTGACGAGATCACTGTTCAATGAGGTGTCGAGTGAAGCGCATTGATATTATTGCAGGGGCACGTCCCAACTTTATGAAAATCGCGCCGATCATCGAGGCGCTCAAGGCCGCTGAACCACATGGAGGATCGCTCCGGTATCGATTGATTCACACCGGTCAGCACTATGACCGGGCGATGTCAGGCAGTTTTTTTGAAGAACTTGGGATTCCTGATCCGGACATCAATCTCGAAGTGGGATCGGGAACGCAAGCCGAACAAACGGCCGGCATTATGGTCGGGTATGAGAAGGTTCTGCTGAAAGAGAAGAGCGACCTCTGCCTGGTCGTGGGCGATGTGACGTCGACCATGGCCTGTTCCATCGTTGCGCGAAAACTGGGTGTACCGGTGGCCCATGTCGAAGGCGGGATCCGGTCAGGCGATTGGACGATGCCGGAAGAGATCAACCGAGTGGTGACCGACTCGATCACCAACTGGTTTTTTACGACCAGCGACACCGCCAATGCCAATCTGAGACGTGCCGGCGTCACCGATGACCGAATCTTCTTCGTCGGCAATACGATGATCGATACGCTGCTCAAGAACCTGCCACGATTGACCCCTCCGGCTTGCTGGCAGTCGCTCAAGCTGGAACCTCAGCGCTACTTTGTCATCACGCTGCATCGGCCTGCGAACGTCGATGGAGAACAACAGTTGCTCAGGTTGTTGCACGCGATCGCAGAAGGCACACAAGGTCTGCCGGTGATCTTTCCTGTTCATCCCAGAACAGCCAAGAATTTGCGAGATGGAGGGCAGAAACTTCCGTCTCTGCACTATATCGATCCACTGGGCTACCTCGAGTTCAATCACCTCGTCAAACATGCCAAAGGCGTGATTACTGATTCCGGTGGGATTACGGAAGAGACCACCGTGCTGGGTGTGCCTTGTCTCACGCTTCGAGACAACACGGAGCGGCCTGAGACGATCACGATCGGCACGAACGAATTGATCGGGACCGATCCGACCAAGCTTCCTCCCGCACTCAGTCGTTTGATGGCCGGACAGTGGAAAAAAGGGGCCATTCCGCCCCGCTGGGATGGGAAGGCAGCGGAGAGAATTGTGGAGCATTTGGAGCGACTACTGAAATGCTCAAGCTGAGCTGATAGGAATATGGATTGCTGATTTTGACCGTTCACCCTACTGTAACTTAAACCGAGCAGCTCTTCTGATTTTAGTATGCCCTCGCCGAGGGCCTGGATCGTAGAAGGCCATCCTGTAGACTGCGTAAAAAGCCACTATTCATTCGGTTCGATGAACTTTCCATAGGATTCGATAGCATCAGAACGGACGAAGTGCTTATTGAGCGTCTGGTGTTTCCCGTTCGCGCTGAGCTCTTGAATTAATTGAAATCAAACTTATTCGAGCACGTAAAGCGAGTATTTCCGCAACCTGCCAATGGTTTCACTCCTTTCGTCATGCGAGATGGCGGTGTACGCCGATAATCTGGTGAGCTCACACAATAGGCAAGTTCCCTCTCTTGGGCGATTGGCTTCGGCACAGTCCGGATCATGGAGCTGGTTCGGGTTGACAAGAAACACTTTTTAAGTTGTCACAATTTCTGGTGGGCAATACCATCCAGAGAATCTACACGCCTCTGTCGAGCATTGGGATCAATATATTGGAGTGCACCACTCGACAAGCGGGATCCCGTGTCGCCTCCACATGATGTGAGGCAGGATCGGGGCCAATGCGTCCTTTTCTAATTATCCGATGGGATGAGTACAGGAAGGTCCCTTCAGCTTTCGATCACTCAGTATGACGAGCTTAAGGCGTAATGATTCAATATCAAGGTAGTGAAGGGCCGAGACGCAAGTGTCGTACCGGTGCTCAATCTCGCATCGTGCGATATCACAGAGCCAGGCGATTCCACGTTCTCCAGATCCATGGAACCGAGTAAGGCACACTATTTGTCAGGAATAGCCCTGTCTGCCGGAGCAAATCTGGCAGGGATGGGGGCTTCATTAGTGACGATCATGGTGGCGGCCCGACTGCTGTCCAAAGATCAACTGGGAGCATTTTTCTTAGTCATGGTCGTGGTTCAGTTTGTCGCGCTCTTTAGTGACTTAGGTCTAAAGAATACTGCGATTAGAGTCTTGTCATCTTTGCCCCCGCACTCGCTGGAGTTTGCGCAGACCGCGCATTATCTTCTGACGATAACGGTGGCAACTTCAGTTGTTGCCTGCGGGATACTTTGGGCTGTGACTCCGCTCCTGAATTCGCTGTGGGCCTACGAGAGCTTTCAAGATCATCTCATCTTTGCCGCACCGATTGCGGTCTTAACTGCCGTTCTTCAAATTGTGACGTCGATTTTGGTCGGAGGGAAGGAGTTTAAAAAGCTCTCCACGCTGAGCGCAGGGATTGAAGTTCTACGTGCGATGCTCTCTACGGGAACCTTGATGCTGGGGTGGGGAGTGAACGCGCTACTCTGGGGAATGATCATTTCTCGAATGGTTGGGATCGGGGCAATTTGGGTGGTAAAGCCCGCTCTATTCTCGGTCAGTTTCGGACATCCGAGAAAAGGAGAGTTTTTTAAGTTCGGGGGATGGCTCTATGCAGGCTCCCTTCTCTCTGCAAGTATGGTTAGGTGCGCTGATGCGATATTGACGACCTACCTGGGCACCGCTGCGCTCGCAGTCTATTCGGCTGCGATGCAAGTACCCGCTGTCTTACAGCGGGTGTTCGAGTCTACTCGGCCGACCCTATTAGGATATCTTGCCACCCATCAAGAAGGTTCCGCTCGGCAGCAGACGGAAGCGATGCGCATGTTGGCAGCGGGGTTATCCATCGCTACGATCGTGATCATCGTGTTTTCTGGGCCATTGATGACAGCGCTGTATTCTGAGCAGTACGCCAGCGGGACATGCATCATGCAAACGCTAAGTGTTTGGATGGCGTTTTCCCTCATTAATTACTTCTACTCCCTCATTTTGGTCGGGAGGGGACAATCCAGGGAAGCCTTCATACAAACGGTACCTCAGCTCCTTATCATGCTCGTATGCACGAGTGTGCTTGTTCCTCGATACGAAGGCGTCGGTGCTGCGAGTGCTCTGGTCATGACCTCATTTGTGGGGAATCTCATCGCAGCAAAAATTGTTGCCGGAGAAGATCGGGAAACATGGTGGGCTCTGACGATGAACTTTATTCGAGCGGCAGTCCCGCTCCTGCTCTTTCTTGCTGTCGTGTCCCGGATGAAACTTGATTTGTTCTCGGTAATGATACTTGGTGGTGTTATGCTTGCGGTACTGATCGTGCTGAAAGTTGTAAAGATAAGTGATTTCGCTGCCGTACGACTCATACTCTCCAGAAGAGTCCAACACGTGCCCGCACGTTCCACCACCAGTGCGTAGTCCGTCAATATCTGCGGGGTAACCGAATGAGGGTCCTATTTCTGACATATCCAAGAATTGGATTAAACCGAGGCGGTTTACAGATTCAGATTGAAGAGACTGCCAGAAGCTTGTCGAAGCTTGGGCTGGACGTTGTCCAGTATGATCCTTGGAAAAATCAAGTTCCGGATGTCGATATTTGTCATGTCTTTAGTATCGACTGTTCGATGGTTGATCATGTTACGAGGGCCGTCAAATTGAAGGTGCCCGTGGTTGTGTGCCCGGTTCTCAACATTTTCAATAGTCCACCACTATTGTCGATAGTGAAGCAGAAGCTGTCGGTTCTTCCCGGGGTCTATTCCGACCTAAAGAGAGCCAAGGTTATGCTGGATGCGGCGGCGTTGGTCCTAGCCGCCAATTCCGATGAACGAGAACTCTTGACGAAAGTCTTTAATGTCGAGCCGGCCAAATTTCGCATCATTCCCAATGGAATCAGTACGACGTTTCGAGACGGTGACCCTCAGTTATTTCAAGAGAAATATGGAACGAAGAATTTTGTGCTCAACGTCGCCTCAATAGAGCCGAGAAAAAATCAGCTGACATTGGTTCGAGCGATGAGAGGGCTGCCCTATACCTTGGTGTTAGTCGGGCGGGCGTCTCCGGAAAATGAACGTTATTTCAAACAAGTCAAAGCGGAAGCCGGGAGCAACGTGCAATTTGTCGGCTCGCTCCAACATGACGATCCAATGTTGGCCTCGTGCTATCGCGCTGCAAAGTTGTTCGTCATGCCCAGCTTTTCAGAGGTTATGCCGCTCACCTTGAATGAGGCTGCCGTAGCAGGGTGTCGAATTCTTGCTTCGGATCAAGTTCCCATCGCCGAGGCCATTGCTCCATTCGTCAGGAGATTTCGTCCAAACGATGTTCAGGCCGTAACCCGTCTGATAGATGATGAGATGCGAGATCAAGCAGAGAGTGCGATACCTCAGGCCATTCGTGCAATGCCGACTTGGGATCAGGTCGGTCAAGAGCTGTTGGTTTTGTATCGTTCCTTGGTGAACTGTTCGGAGCCTGTAAGCCAGGCGGTCTGTTGACAGATGTTGAGGCAAGGGCCGTTCACGACTGTGGCAAGCAGTTGGTCTCATAGAGAGCCAGAGGGAGTTCCGCCGGATTCTGAGGGTTCTCTTTCTGAACGTGCAATCCAGCCTGGGTATCGGTCTCGTACTGTCAGTTGCGTTCTTGTTTTCCTAATTGGAGCCTTTGTTCAGGTTTCGATTCCCTTAACAGACCTTTATGAAATCCCAAACGTCCGAGGTGTCTTTTTTGCATTTATGGTTGCTGCGTCCATCTTTCGGTTTCTGAGTGGGCAACCCATGAATATGAGTGCACCAATTATTGTTGTGTATGCAGCATTGGTTGCGCTTTGGATGGTAGGGATCTCGTATTCACGGGCTCCAATATATGGAGCCAATAAGACGTTTTTAGTTACCGCCTATTTTTTGATCCTGGGGATAGTGATTTACAACCTGATAGACGATCTGGTTGCAGCGAAAGCATTTATTTACGGACTAGGGGTCGGCAGTATCATTTTAGTGTGCATTGCCATGGTGGAGGTTGGAAATCCGATCGAGCTTCTTCGAACAGTCTCCCGGTTTTTCCGATTGCGGTTCGGCGAAGGGGGAAATCCTATTATGCTGGCAAGGCATCTTGCCTTGGCAGCGACTATGATTGTCACGATCCTTGCAGTGCGTCGCAAACGGATCGATGTGATTTGGGGACTCCCGTTTGGCCTGCTTGCACTCGTGTATCTCCTGGCGACTGGCTCAAAGGGACCGCTGATTGCCCTGCTTATCGCATGCGTATTTACGCCGATCCTTCTGATGCGAGGGGTCATGAAGCAATTGAGTCTTGTTGTGCTGGTGGTTGGGTGTACGTTTCTGAGTGGTGTCATGCTGATGGAGTTTCTGCCGAAGGCGTTCGTTCAAGAACGATTTATCGAGAAGGTTGAGAATCTTTCCCTTCGACTTCCGGCATACAAGATGGCTGTGAATGCAATCATAGATTCCGATCCCGTGGCCTTACTGGTTGGCCATGGCACCGGAGACTTTGGGTACCTGGAATTAAGGAAGGATGATCGAGCTTATCCGCACAATATGCTGCTTGAAGTGCTGTACGAAAACGGTTTGGTTGGGTTTGGAATCATTGTTGTGGCGGTTGTGCTTCCAGCGATTGCAGTGATGCGTACCAGAGGGCGGCTCTTGGCTCAAGAGCATCGTGCAATCTTGAGCGGATTGACGATCAGCTACATCGCTGCCGTCACCAATGCACAGTTCAGCGGCGACCTCGGTGCGAATCTGCTTATCGGAATGTTTGGTGCGGCCACCGTTGGCGTTGCCCGTGTCGATTCGATCGAGCGCATAGATTGTCGAACAACGAATTGTCCATTAGATGCTCACGCCATTGGTGTTGGGTTGAACGCAAGATTTCATCGGCACGTGCGATGTCTGTCAGTGCATAACTAGGAAGTGTCCAATGCCACAAAGCAGCCCGACTATCTTGTTTTTTGTGCCTGAATGGCCAGCGCTGGGCAGTTCGATTCTACATGCTCAGGTGCTTTCGGTCGCATCCTTTCTCAATCAGCATGGATTCGTGTGTCAGTTCGCGGGAGCGGAAACGTCGTCATCTCGTGCGCAAGAGGCCGTTGCAGCCATTGCCTCGCAATATAAAGTGCACGCCGTTGTGAAGCCGGTTCTTGCCCCTCAGGCACATGCGTGGGAGTACTGGTGTGCCTGCAAGAGAGTCTACGAACAGATACGTTCAGAAGTAGCTGATGCCGGGATCACACATGTTTATGCGCGCTCGTTCATCGGCTCAATGTGGGCCAGAAGGTTAGCACGCAAGCTCAATGCCGTCTCCATATTTGATGTGCGAGGTCTAGTCGGTCTGGAGAAGCAACTTCTCATTGGCCCCACGGTGAAATCCAGACTTCTTTCTTGGCTCGAATTGTATGAGGTGCGTAGAGCAGATCGATTGGGGGCGGTGTCCACGAATTTAAAGCACTACCTCAGTCGCAATGCCGATCGTGAAGACACGATCGTCATTCCGTCGTGTTTTAATGAACAAAGTTTTTATTTTGATCCGGTTGCACGGAAAGTCCTGCGAAACGCTTTTGGTCTCACTGAGGACAACATTCTCTTGTGTTACTCAGGAGGAACCGATACGTGGCAGAGGATAGGTGACCTCATCGTCGTACTCAAAAAGGTCTGTTCAGCTGATCGCAGATGTAAGGCGCTTTTCCTGACCAATAATCGGGATGAGGTAGCGGGTCTACTTCGGGAAGCAGCCTTTCCCTCTGACCAAGCGCTCATTCATGGATGTTCTCACAAGGAAGTCCATCGGTATCTGTCGGCAGCCGACCTTGGATTCATTATGCGCCATGATACAACGGTCAACAACGTGGCAAGCCCAGTAAAAGTTGCGGAGTATTTGGCTTGTGGGCTGCCGGTAATCTTAACACGTGGGATTGGAGATTATAGCGAGATGTTACCGGGTGCTGGAGTCGGCGTGCTCGTCGACGAGACTGTCGACATTGTTGACCAACTGCTCCACTTTATTCACAACAACAATCTTATGAAGATGAGGGACAAGGCTGTCCAATTTGCAAGAAGTAGGCTCACGATGTCCGCCAATCTTGAGAGCTACAGGTCGCTCTATGCTGCTAGGTAGACGAATAGGTGGCGAAGTTGATGAACGTCGATTAGCTCTACCACCGTATGTGCTTTTCGAGTAGCACGAGTTGTCGCAGTCATGTTGTACGCGGGTTTTTGGCGAGCACAGCCTCAGGACAACAATATCCGTGACGTCTTTTACAAGAAATGCTCAGTTAATGAGGCCGTGTGTTGTGTGTCCGAGGGGCAAGACTAGCTACATGCGTGCACAAGAGCTTCAACAAGCATCGTGTCTCAATCGGTAAAAAGTCAGGATTCGCCATGAACGTTTTGTTGATCGGCGCTCTTCCGCCACCAGTAGGCGGTACCACGGTATTATTCAATCAGTTGGTGGAAGATCTGCGTGGAAGAGATGATGTCTGCATTCGTGTCATTGATATCTCTCGCCCTAAGGTTGGCGCTATCAGTAACTGCATCCATGCACTGCGCTGTCTGATTCTTCTTCTCTGGAATGTACGATGGGCTTCAGTGCTTACATTCCACACATCGCTTAAAGGGGTCATTTCTTTTGGACCGGTCGTGCATCTCGCATCTCAGATCTTTGATCGTAAGTGGATTGTCCGGGGATTCGGTGGCGATATTGATACGTGGCATCGAAATGCCAGCGGTCTGAGAAAGCGTATGTTTGATCGTACCGTGCTGCGTGCTGACGCACTCCTGCTTGAACGTAAGGTCTCCGTCGAATACTTCCAAAGCCGATCCAATAACTCCGTGCTCTGGTATCCAAATAGCCGGCATCGGGGTAGCGATGGTACCGCTGCCGGGCATGAGAGAGCCGTCGGCCGACGCTTCGTTTTTGTAGGACATGTGAGGCCATCGAAAGGCATCGGCGAACTCATAGAAGCTACGAAACAAATTTCAAAAACGGCAAGGATCGTGATGGATGTATACGGGCCGATGCTAGAGGGGGTTTCTGATTCATGGTTTGTAGGTTCGCCTGTACGTTATCGTGGTTCTATCGCAAACAAAGACGTCATCCAAACTCTGACTCAATACGATGTTCTGGTCCTACCGACCTATGCCGAGATAGAAGGATACCCAGGTGTCATACTGGAAGCCTATTGCGCAGGGATCCCAGTGATTACGACGCGCTGGGGGGGAATTCCTGAGATCGTCACAACGGAGACCGGGATCCTAGTGGAACCACGTGATGTTGTGGGTCTGGCCGAAGCGATGCAAAGGTTGATTGATTCTGATCAGCTTTGTGCGAGATTACGTGAGGGGGCGCGAGCGAAAGCTGCAGAGTTCGACGCGAAAAGATGGACACAGTACTTTGTTGATCTGTGCCAGCACGTATCGGTTGAGTGACACAGCCATTGGGGGGAGGCGGACCGCAGGAATCGCCAGGCATGAGTGGTCATCACTCACGAGAGCACTGACGGAGGGAGAGAGGGTTCTGTGTATATATTGATAATCGTGCTGGCAAGCGTGGTGACCGGACAGGCCGGTACGGCAGCTGCAGGACTGCTGACCGTCATGGAGTTTAGCCATCCACCCAACTACAGTCTCTGCAAAGACGAGAATGATTCTCGACAACTCACGGATGGAGAACTTGCAACGTTCCCGATCTGGATGAAGAAGGAGACGGTAGGATGGGCGGCATTTACACCAGTTGCCATACAACTCCGTGTTGCAGGAGGAAGCTCTGTGCAGTCACCGCAGGCTGGTAAGTTGCGACTCCATTCTGCGAAGGGTTTATCTGCGGGAGTGGATGTCCCCCAACAGATCAACGTGTATACCCGTGATTCCACAGATCAGTTGCGAATAGTCGGCTCCCTGACGCCAGACTCAAGCGTGCTCAAAGACAAGAATGCTCATTGGCTACAGATCGACGTCAGTGCAGCCACGGATGTGCTGATTGTCGTATTACATGCGTCTGGTGAGTTTCTGTTCTTAGACGAAGTGGAATGGCACCCCTCAGGGGGTGGGCAAATACCGGTCAAGTCGCCGGCTATGACGAGTGTACGAGCGGCGTTGGATGATAGTAAGCGTCGCACTCGAGAGACACTCATCAATGCTGCCGAAGTCGAAGTCGAAAAAGGGGCGTTACGGTTGGAAGGCAAAACCCTGCACGCTTGGATTCAGGACCCTTGGGGTGTGATCGATCCTGGGCGTGCGCATGAGCAGAGAGCGTTGGGTGCACCCAAAGTTGAAATACGGGGTTACGCGGGCGAACGTGAGAGTGTTTGCATAGGGGTAGCCGCAGGTGAACTCGCAGTCACAGGTGGTCTGCGCGTGAAGGTGACAGGCCTTCCTCCTGCAGCCGTGAAGATCTTTGAAGTGCGACCAGTGCTCGTGGCCAATGGACGGCGAATCTACGATCCGCTTGTTCCTCTGAACGACGATATGCAATTGAGTATGCGAGCCGGTGTGCCCAGCTATATCTGGCTGGATGTGAATTTGAGGATGCTCGGTCCGGGTTCCCATCGGCTGGAGATCAACCTTGAGGGGAATGGGCAGATGATCGCCATACCTGGAATGGCAACCGTCACGGCTTATGATGGTCGTGGTAGCAAATCCTTACATGCCGTTAATTGGGCATATCTCTCGGACATGCCTATTTTTCGTGACCGGGATAACGCCATTCAAGACTTGGTAGCCCATGGGATCAACATGTTCGTCACCCACCCGATGGAAATTCCGGGCCTTGCTCTCGATGGGAGCTGGGATATCAGCAAAGCTGTTCGTTTTGCACGCACGGTGGATCTCGCCAAGCAACATGGGACCCTCCTGCTTTATCTGGGTTGGAATGCCTCGAAAAATCCACTTGGTTTTTCCTCAAACGAACGCAGTATCGATCCTCGAGCAAGGGAAAGGTTGCTGACATGGGTTGGGAACGTATCCACCTATCTAGCCTCGCAGGGGCTGCCACCTGAGCGCTGGGCATTGTATCCCGTTGATGAGCCAGATCGTGCTGGTCTGCAGCTTATCAAGGCCGTTGCCGAGACAGTCAAGCAGCGGAATCCATTTGTACGTGTTTACGCCAATCCAAGTGTCTATGCGAATCCGCCGATCACCATGGATCATCTTCGAGAGATCCAGCCATGGGTGGACTTGTGGCAGCCTAATCTTCTGGCAGTGCGTGGTCAACTGGGTGAATTTTTTAAGAACCTTCAGGCGGAGTGGTGGATTTACGGGAACCCAAAGTCTCCAGCTAAGGGTAGTTCCCCCTTACACAATTATCGACTTCTTGCGTGGTGGGCCTGGCACTATGGGGCTACAGGGATTGGGTTCTGGTCATATAGCGATACGAATGGGAGTTCGGCTTGGGATGACCTTGATGGTAGTAGATCGGACTGGGCTGTTGTGTATGAGTCTGAGAGAGGGGTTGTGAGCAGCCGTCGGTGGGAAGCGTTTCGCGAAGGGGTAGAAGATCATGCACTGCTGGCCGGGTTTAGTAAGGTCGACGTGAAACGTCTCCTGCAGATAGCAAACGAGCCCAATTTCGATCAGTGGGAGGGGGCCAATCTTGAGGCGGTACGCCGCGTGCTTCTAGACGGTTCGCTGAAACCTCTGAGTCATAGCGTTGACGGACAATGAACGCCGCCCCTCAACACATCGGAGATATGAGTGTTTCTAGTGCAGTGGTCGACTCAGGTCTTGCGTCTAGTGATGCGTGCACTATCGCTAGGCTTAGGCATCCACTCGAGATGAGGTGGTGACCGATGAGGGCGCTGATCGAAGGTCAATGGCAAGATGGATTTCTTGACTATCACAAAAGACCGGGTGATTGCCGGGTTCGGGTGATGGGCTGTCTCACCTTAACAAAGATTGAAGGGCTCTATTTTGTCCGAGCACCGGATGTGCGGGTGCTGTGGAATTACCTGCGGGAGATCGGCTTTCGGGATGTTATTCGAAAGATCGTCTCCAGGCGCAATGAACGATTCCGTAACAACAAGTTCTTGTCCGTCGGTTTCGGCTCAATCCTTGAGCCTGGGGACTACTCAAGTCTTGCCCCCGGACAACTTGTCCTGTTTATTGCTACTGCGCACCCGATGTGTGTCGATCGCATTACCTTGCCTCAGTGTCTGGTACGACCTCTTGAGGCACCACCGATGAACATCGATGAAAGGGAGATTGTCCACGCTGAATCACCACAGGGATATCCAGCTAGCCTTCAGGAGTTGCTGGGATGGAGCCCATTGTCGGGAAAGCCGCTGCCAGATCTTCAACCTGCATTTGATGCTGCTCTGGACCTCCTTATGGAACCCTCAGTGTGGAAGAAGGCGCAACGATTCTCTTGGAGTACGTATGATGTGGCTTCGGAGCGAGGTGTTAGTGGAAAAGCAAGAGAACGTTACCGTAAGCAAGGGGTTCTCTTTGGATATGGGAACTACGCAAAAGTGATTGTGCTGCCCAATATTGCACCCTATGTTCAGATCGCTTGTATTCATGAGATTGATCCCTTACAGATTCCCCCTAGTCCGAAGGATGGAATCAAATGGGATACTGCCGATGATCTCCGGGCTGAAGAGCAATATGACGTTTATTTTCTTGCGGGTTTCCATCATTCACACGCCCCCTTAGCTGTGAAGGCGCTAAGGTCCGGTGGCTGTGCGGTGGTAGAGAAGCCACTGGCGGTTGATTCCGCTCAACTTTCAGAACTGCTCGATGCGATGACACAGAGCAGAGGATCTCTCTATTCCTGCTTTCATAAGAGATATCAAGTTTTAAACCAGCATGCACTTTCTGATATGCGACTTGGGCCAGGAGACCCAGTATCGTATCATTCTATTGTGTACGAGGTGCCGTTACCGTCACGCCATTGGTACCGATGGCCGAACTCAAGGAGTCGGCTCGTTTCAAATGGTTGTCATTGGATCGACCACTTCCTCTTTTTAAATAATTATTGTGAGGTTTTGAGAACTGATGTGTTCGTTGCACGAGACGGCACAATCAATTGTTCAATGGAGTTGAAGAACGGAGCGATGTTTACAATGGTGCTGACCGATCAAGGGAGTGAGCGTATTGGGGTGCAAGACTATATTGAACTTCGAGCCAACGGTGTTACCGTCCGCATGAGAAATGGGGGTATGTACGAAGCTGAGTCCAACGACCGTGTCCTGCGAGCCTTAACGATCAACAAGATGGAGAGTTACAGCCGAATGTATCGCTCCATCGGGCAAAAAATAGCGCAAGGATTACCAGGAGACTCGGTAGAATCCGTGCGGGTGTCGACGGGTGCCGTGCTCCAACTTGAGCATGAATTGAACGAAATAACTGAGAAAGATGCCGTTGTTTGGATTTGAGCGGTGGTCTGGCATGAGCTGATTATACTGATTATCCAGCGAGGAGGCTATGAAGCAGGTCCTACAGAGTTTGAAAACAGGGGTTACGGAATTAACGGAGATTCCTAGTCCACGCTGTCATCCTGGACATCTCCTGATCCGGTCATCTTCCTCCCTGGTGTCTGCTGGAACTGAGCGCATGCTCGTCGAATTCGGCAAAGCCAACCTGCTTGACAAGGCTCGGCAGCAGCCGGAAAAAGTTCGGATGGTGCTGGATAAGGTTAAGACTGATGGGTTGATGCCGACGCTGGAAGCCGTTCGCAACAAGTTGGATCAGCCATTGCCGATGGGCTACTGCAATGTCGGGAAGGTGCTGGAGGTTGGTCGGGGAGTGACAGGTTTTTCTGTCGGAGATCGAGTAGCGTCGAACGGCAAACATGCAGAAATCGTCTGTGTCCCTAAAAATCTCTGTGCGAAAGTCCCGGATTGTGTGAGTGATGAAGCTGCGGCATTCACCGTTATTGGTGCGATTGGGTTGCAGGGCATCCGACTCATTCAACCCACCTTGGGTGAAGCTGTGGTGGTCACTGGGTTGGGGCTGATCGGACTGATGACCGTTCAGCTGCTGAAAGCTCATGGATGTCGAGTTCTGGGTCTGGACTATGACACGAGTAAATTAGCTCTCGCTCAGAAGCTCGGTGCAGACACGGTTGATCTGAACCAGAGTGCTGATCCACTAGGGGCTGCGATGGCTTTTTCTCGTGGGCGTGGCGTGGATGCGGTGATCATCACGGCCTCCACGAAGAGCAATGAGCCGGTGCATCAAGCTGCGCAAATGTGCCGAAAACGAGGACGCATTGTACTTGTCGGGGTCACAGGATTGGAACTGTCTCGTGCAGACTTCTACGAAAAGGAACTGAGTTTTCAAGTTTCATGCTCGTACGGACCTGGGCGTTACGACAGTGCTTATGAGGACAATGGACAGGACTATCCTATTGGCTACGTGCGCTGGACCGAACAGCGTAACTTCGAAGCGGTTCTTGACATGCTGGCGGACAACCGCCTTAAGACGGACGTGCTCGTCTCCCACCATATTCCTTTCGATCAGGCTACTACCGCATATGACATCATTTCGAGTGGCGCCCCGTCACTCGGGATTATTTTGCGGTATCCTGAGCCAGATCCATTTTCTGACAGCCGATTGTTGAGACGAACGATCTCCCGATCAGAGGAAGTGCTCGAGGGGGATCGCTCTGCATCTACGGTGGTCGTCGGGTGCATTGGCGCGGGAAACTATGCCACTCAAGTTCTGTTGCCGGCTTTTCAGAGGACGGGAGTTGATTTTAGATTGGTCGCAAGCAGCACAGGTGTCAGCGCTGCTCACGCAGGGAGTAAGTTTGGATTTTCCGAAATCACGAGCGACGGGAGAAGTGTTATTGAGTCCCCCGACATCAACACCATCGTCATCGCGACGAGGCATGATAGCCATGCAGCACTCGCCGGGGAAGCCTTGAAGGGGGGGAAACATGTTTTCGTTGAGAAGCCTTTGGCTCTCACGAGGGAAGAATTGGTCAAGCTTTGTGAAAATTACGATGAATGTATTAGGCGTGAGGTATCGCCGCCTCTCCTGATGGTAGGGTTCAATCGTCGATTTGCCCCGCAAGTCCAGCGCATGAAACAGTTGCTGAATGGAGTGACGGAACCCAAGACTCTTGTCATGACGGTCAATGCTGGCCATATTCCGCGTGACCACTGGACTCAGGATCGACTGATTGGAGGAGGGCGAATCATTGGGGAAGGTTGCCATTTTGTCGATCTACTCAGATTTCTCGCTGCTTCGCCGATTGTTGGCGTACAGGCCACATCGGCGGGCGAAGACAGTGTGACCGCCACACTACGATTCGCGGACGGATCGATTGGCACCGTCCATTATTTCTCCAATGGCCATAAATCCTTTCCGAAGGAGCAGCTTGAGGTGTTTTGTGGTGGTAAGGTTTTGCAGTTGGATAACTTCAGAAGACTCCGTGGTTACGGCTGGTCCGGATTTCGGAAAATGGACTTATGGAGCCAGGACAAAGGTCAGAGAGCCTGCGTTGCTGCATTCGCGGACGCAATTCGTCGGGGAACGTCCTCTCCGATTCCCTGGAATGAGCTTGTAGAGGTGACCCACGTCACCTTCGACATCATGGATGTACTCACATAGGTGCCTTCCCGTCATGAAGCAGTTGTGCCTCTATGCCAGGACGCTCGCATATCTTCGTCCGTCACAGATCGCGTACTTTCTTCAAAGACGAATCCTTCCACAGTTTCGGTCTGTAGCCAAAACGGTTGACGCCGGAAGGCGTTCCGGCGTTTCGATGCTTCCAGGTATCTCAGTATCCAAGACCACCGGAGACGATTGGAGTTTTTCTTTCCTGCGGCAGTCCAAGTGCATCCAGATGAAAAATACTGATTGGGCTTGCAAGGACATGCCGAAGCTCTGGCGCTACAACTTGCATTATTTCGATTATCTACATGACTCAGCCCGTTCCTTTGAGAATAAGAGTCTTCTTGTTACCGATTGGATAGAGCGCAATCCGCCAGATGCTGAGGATGCGTGGGAGCCCTACACGGTCTCGCTCCGGATCGTGAACTGGATCAAGTTCTTCCTGTTCCGGGATGAGAGGAGCGTTGTAGAGGGAAATGAAAAACCAATCAGGCAAGAGTGGATAGACAGTCTCTATCAGCAGGCGAGGTGGTTAGAGTGCAACATTGAACATCATTTCTTGGCAAATCACTATCTCAAGAATGGCGTGGCGCTATTGTTTGCTGGGACCTACTTCGAAGGAGCCGATGCGGATAGATGGTTGCGAAAAGGTTTGGAGATTCTGCGGGAGGAATTGCAGGAACAGTTTCTTGCCGATGGCGGGCACTTTGAGCGAAGCCCGATGTATCACTCCATCAGTGTGGTCGACTACCTTGATGTCTTGAACCTCATGCAGCATTCATCTGTGGCGATTGTGCGTGACGTCACCAGCGAGTTTGTTGGCAAGATAACGACGGCACTAGATTTCTTGAACGGGATCTGTCTGCCAGATGGAGATATCCCTCTTTTTAATGATTCTGCACTCGGTATTGCTCCGACTCCGTCCCAGATCTTTGAGTACGCCGAAAGGGTGATTGGATACAAGCTGGCACAGCGATCAACCAGTCTGACGGTCAGCGCATTCTCGAAGAGCGGGTATTATGTTTGTCGCAAAGCAAGCGATATGATCATCATTGACTGTGGGTCAATTGGCCCTGACTACAACCCAGCCCATGCCCATTGCGATACCCTCAGTTATGAGCTTGTGCTCGATGGGCGACGAGTCATTGTTGATTGCGGAGTATTTGACTATGAGCCAAGTCATGAACGGGCGTATGCACGAAGTACGAAGGCTCATAACACGATCATCGTGGATCGTGAGGAACAGTCGGAGATATGGGGTGTATTTCGAGTGGCACGGCGGGCGAGGCCAATCCATGGTCGTATTGACAAGATAGAGAACGGGGCGATCCTGTTTGAGGGAGCTCATGACGGATACAGGAGATTGAAAGGGAAGCCGATTCATTGCAGGCGCATTTCCTATGACGAGCAGGGAAGTTGGGTCGTGACAGATGAATTGACAGGGACCGGAGTTCATCACATGGAGAGTGTCGTCCACATTCATCCTGAGTGCTCAATCGAGCAGGCCGGAGAGGCACTCTATCGGATCGAACGGAACGGAGAGACTGTGGCAACAGTCCAGGCACTAACTCCGTGTGAGATGCGGATTGAGCACGGATGTTATTTTCCCGAGTTTAGTTTGAGCTATAAGAATGCTGTGATAGCTTTGTCTTGTTCGGGAGTACTCCCTCTCCAGTTAACTTACCGAATCCAAAAATGGACTAGTGAAGATATCGAGACGCACCGGTATGCGAATCCTTTTCCTCTCACATTACTTTCCTCCAGAGGTGAACGCGCCCGCGACCAGAACCTATGAGCATTGTCGGCAATGGGTACAAGACGGGCACGATGTGACCGTCGTGACCTGTGCACCAAACCATCCTCAAGGGCGAGTCTATGACGGATACCGCAATCGGATCTGCCAACGGGAAACGAAAGATGGAATCCATGTCATCAGGATTTGGACTTTCGTGACTCCGAACGAAGGTTTTTTCAAGCGAACGCTGAACTATATCTCGTACATGTGCTCTGCGGTTATCCTTTCTCTTTTTCTGCCGAAGGCAGATGTCGTTCTTTCTACCTCTCCACAATTCTTTAATGGTCTCGCCGGGTATTTCGTCAGCAAGCTGAGGAGGATCCCGTGGGTGCTGGAGATTCGTGACCTCTGGCCGGAATCAATCGTCGCCGTGGGGGCGATCAAGAGTCGAACTATCGTTAGGATGCTGGAATGGGTTGAGCGATTCGCTTATCGAAAAGCTGAACGAATCGTTCCTGTGACCGATTCGTTCAAAGCATACATGGTCAACAAAGGTATTGAGGCCAGCAAGATTGTTGTCGTGAAGAACGGTGTGGATCTCGCTCAATATAAGCCTGCTGACGGGGCAACGGCGCTTGCTGCAGAGCTTGGACTCGCTGGAAAGTTCGTCGTTTCTTATTTTGGGACCCATGGGATGGCCCACCATTTACAGACCATCTTGGATGCAGCCCATCAACTGCGTGACTCCAACCACATCATGTTCTTGATGGTCGGAGATGGAGCTGAACGGCAGCTGCTTGTTCGAATGCGAGACGCAATGGGGTTGAAGAACGTGATGATGCTCGATCAGCAACCCAAAAATCGTATGCCGGAGTTCTGGGCCCTGTCAGACGTCAGTCTTGTCCTCCTCAAGAAGTCTGATTTGTTCAAAACCGTCATCCCATCAAAAATGTTTGAGAGTCTGGCTATGGAAAGGCCAATTGTTCTGGGCGTAGAGGGCGAAAGTGCTGACCTACTCCGGGCCGCTCAAGCGGGTCTATGTATTGAGCCTCAGGATGCTGGACAGTTGGCTGCTCGTGTATTGGAGCTTTCTCATGACTCAGCGCTGTGTCGGCGATTCGGTCAGAATGGAAGAAGGTTCGTAATGGAACATTTTGACCGCGTCGTTCTGGCCAGAAAACTCACTTCCGTAGTTGAGATGGTTTGTAGAAGATCCGCTCTTTCAACTGCAGAGATGTCGATTCCTGTTCGATGATGTGCTGAATGGTGTCTCTTCCCTCCAGCATGGGCTCTCTAAATTATGAACGCGCGTGATTCAACGATGACTCGAGTATTAATGAATAGTTGGGTGGCAGCCATGCGCGTGGCCCTACTACGGTCTCGCAGCAAGGCGTTGCCATTTACGTCTTCGCATGTAGTCGTTCATGGCAGCGGGGGAAAATTTTACCGCACGATCCAGTACCGTTACATATTTGAACGCTGCTGCAGGAATGTTGACACAGATACGGCGAGTGGCAACTGTCTGCCGCCTTAGTTTTCAGAGATATAGGAGTGTCTTGGGTTGGCCCAGCGTTTGCTAGGTCGTTCTCCATTCATCCGTGTCGCTAATCGAGTAACGATATGACAACCTTTAGCAGGAGTGGTGGTATGCAGAGGATGCAACGATGGCTTAGGAGAGAATTCATTGTGCCGGCTGCGCTGATCTGTGTCTTTTCCGTCCAGACCGGTGAGGCACAGGCAGCTTTAGTGAACTATTCCTTTACTGGGACTGTCAGCAATATCAACGGAGCCCTGCTTTCGCCAACGATGAATCTGACTTCTTCGGTTTCAGGCTCATTCCAGTTTGACAATGCCACTGCTGGGACGAGTGGTCCGCACATCGGGAATTTCCCCGGTGCTGTGACTGGCCTGATGGTTCATATTGGCGGGTATACCGCATCCTATACGGTAGGGTCGAATGCTATTACCTTGTTTGATAATACGGGGTTTGGCGACCGGTGGCGTCTAGCCACCGATGCGACCGGTGTGGCATTGCCCAGCGGATATTCAGCTGCACGATTCGATCTGCAGCTTGATCATGACACCGGTGGAGCATTCACAGGGACGAATCTGCAGGATCCTCCGAGCCTCGCATCTCTGACGGGGACGAGATGGCGGCTCACCTTTTCGGATCTTACCGGTAATGAAGTAAACGTGCGTGGCGCGATCAATCAGCTGACCGCGGTGCCATTGCCGACGGCGCTGCTTCTGTTCGGCGCTGGGCTGATCTCATTAGTAGGACTGGGAGCGGGCGGATTGCGCAATCTTCGTACATCCAAGGTTTAGGTAACTTCTTCATTTCTGGTCGCGAAGGGCTTGGTATCTCGCCACAGGTACCAAGCCCGTTCTTTCTCCGAAATCAATCGACAGAGAGACGGTTCCGATAGACAATCAGATCTCGCCCCGCTTGTTCGGATCGGCGTCGATTGTTTGACCCATGCATCATTTGTGAGTGAGTGAATTTGCCTTTATGGCCAGCACACGCGCTCTATTGGTTTCGTCAGTCGCGGTCGTCGCCTTTCTGGGCTATTTATATGCCGACAGTCTTGAGTTTCTATTCAGTCGCTGGTTCGGGAGTGATGATTATAGTCACGGAGTGTTTGTCCCGCTCATTGCAGGGTTTCTAATCTGGCAGTCTCGCCATCAGTTGTCTCACCTGCCAAGAAAGCAATCATGGTGGGGGTTGGCTGTCATCGGTCTCGGTCTCCTTGTTTATATAGTCGGTGAACTCTCTACTCTTTTTCTCGTCTTGCATATCTCTTTATGGATTGTACTGGTCGGGCTGGCTATGACTCTCGTTGGGATTTACGGGACGAAGGTGATCGCATTTCCTCTAGGCTATCTCCTAACAGCTATTCCTCTTCCAACATTCTTTTATGCAAACTTGGCGAGTCAACTGCAATTGTGGTCCTCATCACTTGGCGTCTGGTGTTTACAGCTTGTCGGAGTCATGGCCTTCCGCGAGGGCAATGTCATTGATCTTGGTCCGGTTCAGCTTCAAGTCGTGGAGGCCTGTAGTGGGATACGATACCTGCTTCCCCTCACGTCCCTTGCGTTGCTCTGCGCCTATGTTTTTGAGGCCAAGCTGTGGAAGCGGCTCGTTCTGGTACTTTCTGCCATTCCAATCTCGGTTTTCATTAACGGGTTTCGAATCGGCATGATTGGGGTGTTGGTTGAGCTTCATGGAAAAGGTGCCGCAGAGGGGTTCTTCCATCTCTTTGAGGGATGGGTGATTTTCATGGTGAGCTTTGGGCTACTGATTCTGGAAATGGCATGGTTAGGAAGGCTTGGTACGGAAGAATCACGAAAATCGTTGCGTGAACTTGTGCAATGGCGAAATAAGGAAGGAGAGGTCGTCGCAAATGATGGGGTGAATCTACTCCCCACTCGTATCTTCTCTCCAGGACCTGCCTATTTATGTAGTGTGGCTCTATTTGCGCCATGGGCGTTGTTTGGAACCGTGCTCATGGATCGTGAGGAGCGGCCTCCTACACGAGCGGCCTTTGTAGATTTTCCGATGGAGATCAACGGATGGCAGGGCCAGCCCTTTCCCCTGGAACAGCGGTACATCGATGTCCTTCGCTTTGATGATTATGTTCTCGCGGATTACCGATCGGGTGCCCTGCAACAAGTGAACTTGTATGTGGCCTACTATCGTTCGCAACGAAAGGGTCAGTCAGCTCATTCCCCTCAAAGCTGCTTGCCGGGTGGCGGATGGGAAATCGCCTCACTGACCCAAGCAGAATGGCCGTCCTCGGAGTCGACCACGCAACCGCTGAGAGCCAATCGTGCCGTCATTCAGAAAGGGGATCAAAAGCAAATCGTCTTGTATTGGTTTAAACAGCGTGAGCGCAAGATCACGAGCGAGTATCTGGTCAAGTGGTATCTCTTGTGGGACGCATTTTCTCGGAAACGGACAGACGGAGCACTGGTGAGATTGGCCGCGCTCGTCCGTCCAGGTGAATCCGAAACAGCAGTCGACCAGCGGCTTCAAGGATTTGCGACGGCCGTTGAGGGTGAGCTGACGAAGTTTGTTCCGGACTGAATACAGCAGTGGAGGATTGACAGGAGTATCTATGCTGAATGAACTTTTTTTCAGCTCGATGACCGCTCTATTGGTCTGCATGGCTCTGATTCCGCTCCTACGAATTGTGGCAGAGCGGTTTCAGATTATGGATCACCCAGGAGGCAGGAAGGTTCATGAGCACGCGGTGCCGCGGATCGGTGGGATTGCTTTTGCCGTCGGTGCATGTGCCTCAATAGCCTGGTGGGGGCCTAAGGATGCCACGACCTTCTCGGTATTATTGGGATGCGGAATTATCGTGTGCTTCGGCGTATGGGATGACCGAGTTGATCTTGGTTACCGAACCAAAGTAGTCGGACAGCTGCTCGCGGCTCTTGCTGTCGTGTTAGGCGGAGATATCTGGTTTACCACTCTTCCCTTTATTCCTGATGCGGAAGTGCCGGCATGGGCTGGGATGTTCGTGACGGTCGTATTTCTGATCGGCGTGTCGAACGCCGTGAATCTGACAGACGGTTTAGACGGCTTGGCCGGCGGGTTGTCGTTTTTAACGCTCAGCGGGATCGCCTATCTGGCGTATCTTTCGAGCGACGTGACGGTTCTCATGCTCACGGCTCCCTTTCTTGGAGCGATCTTAGGATTTTTGCGCTACAACACCTATCCTGCACGTATTTTCATGGGGGACGGCGGCAGTCAACTCTTGGGATTCATGATGGGGGTGTTGGCCGTGTTACTGACGGATTCATCTCGCGGCCCCTTCAGCCCTAGTCTTGCACTATTTGTGCTGGGGTTGCCGTTCTTGGACACGCTTGGGGTCACGGGGCAGCGGGTGGCCGAAGGACGGTCGCCGTTTGTCGGAGATCGAGCACATATCCATCATAAACTGCTCAAAGTTGGGCTGACTCACTACGAAGCCGTGACCGTCATCTATCTGATACAGGCGGGCATGTTGATGGTGGCCTATCTGTTACGATGGCAACCCGACCGACTCATTGTGCCGCTCTATCTGGCGCTGGCGTTCTTGGTCTTGATGCTGTTTATCGCGGCGGGACGAGGACTCCTTTCCCCCCCGACCTCACAATCAGGACACGTTCTGTCGAACGCCGCCATCACCAGATTCGTCAACGGCCCTTGGCTGACGGATGTGCCGATCCAGTTCTTGGCTGTGACCGTTCCGTTGTTCCTGATTGGGTTGGTATTTCTTCCCTCGACGGTCCCCAATGATGTGGGCTATGTCTCGATCGCGCTGTTCGCCGTGGTGTTGATTGGCCTTTCCTGCTCGTCGCAGGTTGCTCCCTATTTCGTGCGCGGAGGTCTCTATGTTGGAACAACGTTTCTACTATATCTCTGTGAGGGATCTCGAGTCGGTCCCGTTTCTGTTGTCGCGATGGCTCACAACGCGTTCTTTATCGTCGCCGCAGTCATGGTTCTGTTGAGTCTTCGATTTAATCAACAGAGCCGATTCCAGACGACACCGCTCGACTATTTGATGGTGTTTCTGGCAGTGACATTTCCACTTCTTCCTGAGGTCAGCGCGGATGTCTCACACTTGGGCGTTTTCGCCGCTAAACTCGTGGTGCTCTTCTTCTCTTTTGAGTTGCTCCTTCACGCATTCTCCACTCGTGTCAGACAGTTGGGACTTGTGTCGCTCTGGATTCTGTTCGGGTTGGGAATTCGGATTTTGTTGTAGAGAAGTACGTTACGTATTAACCTACAAATATGAATATTGAACGCCTGCACGATCGCCGTGGATGGATTGGCAACAGGAGTGCGATGTTCAGCATCGTTCTCGTGGTGGCCGTTATCCTGGTCGGATGCGGCGGCCCGGAGGAGCGGAAGGCGAAGTACTTCGCTCGGGCAGCCGAGTATATGGATGCCGCCAACTATCCCAAGGCGAGGGTGGCGCTGAGGAATGTGTTGAAAATTGATCCAAAGGATGCTGAGGCGTACGTTCTTTTTGCTCGGGTCGAGGAGAAGGAAAAGAACTGGCGCAACGCGGTACAGCTCTATCAGGAAGCGGTGCGGTTGAATCCTGGTCATACCGATGCCTTGATTACTTTGGGCAAATATTATTTAGAGGCTCGATTAACCGACAAAGTGGTGGAAGTGGCAGAGACCGTGCTCAGGCAAGAGCCGAATCATGCTCAAGCGCAGGCCCTCAAAATTGCTTCGCAGGTGGCTGCGGACCAGGCCGTTCCGTTGGTGATGGCTAAGGCGGAAGCGCTGGCTAGGGAATTTCCGACAGAGCCGGACGTCGCCATCCTCCTTGCGACGCTCTACGGCCAGCATCAACGATATCGCGATGCAGAGAGCACGTTGCGACATGCCCTGGAGGTGCATCCCAAAGATTTGGATCTCTTGAATAATTTGAACACGATATTGACTAAGGCCAACGATCTTGGTGGTGCGGAGGGCGTGATCCGCCGGATGATCGAGCTCGAGCCGGAGTTGCTGGATCATCGATTGAGACTCGCACGTTTCTATGTCAACCAGTCCGCTTATGATCAGGCGGAAGCCGTGCTGCGTGACGCGGTTGCACATGATCCGAACAGCGAACAGCGCAGGCTAGTGTTGGCGGAATATTTCGTCAGCAGACACGATCTGTCGTCCGCCGAGAGGGTGTTGGTGGATGCAGCGGCGCAGTTGCCCTATGCAAGCCGACTTCAGTTTGGACTGGCCGCGCTCTATAGGCAGATGGGCCAGGAGGCTAAAGCGCGTGAGCGGTATACATCGTTGGTCCATGAATACAATGAGAAGCCGGTCGGACTGGAAGCCAAAGTAAAGTTGGCAGAGATGGACTTCCATGGCGGGAAGCAGATCGAGGCAGAACGTCAAGTACAGGACGTCCTGAAGGAGAATCCCCGCTCGATAGAAGGATTGGTTCTTGCGGGGCGAATAGCATTGACGAGAAGAAACGGGAAAGATGCAGTGCAGGCATTTCGTACGGTTCTGCACGATCAGCCGGAGTTGGCCACTGTTCACTACTTGCTTGGTCAGGCCTATCAGGTCACCGGTGATATCAATCTGGCAAAGGATAGTTTTGAGCGGGCAGTGATTTTGTATCCGGAGCAGGTGGACGCCAAACGATCGCTGGCGCTACTGGAGAGCCGAAGTGGACGTCATCAGCAGGCCCGTGCGCGACTCGAGGATCTCTTGAAGCAGCGTCCTCATGATGTGACGGCGCTCGACATGTTGATGACGTTGAATGTAGTCATGAAAAATTGGCACGAAGCGGAGCGAACGTTGACGCGACTTCGCCAGGTATCGGTGGGCAATCAGTCGATTGCACTCTTGGCTGAGGGGCGGTTGTACGAGGCGCAGCGACGCCTGGGGGAGGCGAGTCTAGTCTATGAGCGAGCGGCGGCACTCGCTCCGAACGATCCGGAACCATTACTCTCGCTTGTGAAGGTAGAAGTCGCGTTAGGACAGGTTGTTCGTTCACGAACAAGACTGGAATCCATCTTGGCTTCGAACAGGGATCATCCATTCGCTCACGGGCTGCTTGGGGAGGTCTTGTCTCGTTTGCCGAAGGATGAGGGGGAGGCTGTGTTCCATTATCGGGAGGCGACTCGAGTCAATCCTAGGTGGATAGCTCCATGGCTCAACTGGGCTACGCTGTCGTTGTCCAAACAAAAGCCTGATATAGCGGTACAGATCGTCCAAGAGGCGCTCAAGGTGAACCCTGATAGCGAGGAGTTGCACATGTTGTTGGCCTCTGCGCATTCAGAACAAGGGCAGCTCGATCCGGCCATCATGGCCTATGAGGCGACCATGCGATTGAATCCGCGAAACCTCCTGGCGGCCAATAACTTGGCTGTGTTGTTGGTCGATCATAAAGGGGATCCGGCAAGTTTACAGAAAGCGTTCAGTCTTAGCAGAGAGTTTGAGAGGGAGGCGCCTCATCCGTTGTTCATTGACACGCTCGGGTGGGTTCGACTGAAGATGGGGCAACAGGAAGAAGCGATTCGGTTGCTCAAAGACGCAGTCACCAAATCTCCAGACATGTCCATACTGAACTACCATCTTGGGATCGCATTGTTTCGGTCGGGGCAACGAGGTGAAGCCCGCACCTATCTTTCCAAAGCACTCAAGAGTTCTGATCAGTTTGAGGGACGACGAGAGGCCGAACAGGCCCTCGCACAGTTAAGGGGGTAAGAAGAAACCATGGTTTGTTCAGTGAGATCGATGCTGAGGGCAGGACTAATGATGGGGGTGATGATGGCGGCGGCGACTGTTCATGCCGGAGATGCGGTGCCCGCCTCTCTGGTATCGCAGCTTGAGCCGGGATACCGACTGGGGGCGGAGGATGTCTTGCTGGTGTCAGTTTGGAAGGACGAGCAGTTGACGCGAGAGGTCGTCGTTCGACCGGACGGCATGTTTTCGTTTCCCCTTGTCGGCGATATCCAGGCAGAGAATCAGACCGTCGAGGACATCCGCGGAGATCTGGTGAGACGCTTGACGAAGTACATACCGAATCCCAATGTGTCCGTGGCCGTGACGAAGGTGGCCAGCTATAAGGTGTATGTCGTTGGGCGTGTCAACAAACCGGGTGAATATGTCACCGGTCATTACACGGATGTGCTTCAGGCTCTCAGCCTTGCTGGGGGACTCACTCCCTTTGCCGGAGAGAACGATATTAAGGTAATGCGTCGTGTGAGGGGAGAACAGCAGGCTATTCCCTTCCGCTACGGAGATATTCGAAAGGGAAGAGACTTGGAGCAGAATATTGTTCTCCAGCGTGGTGACGTCGTCATGGTGCCCTAACCAATGCATGGGAGTTATGAGTGTGTTGGGGACCGTGATCACCGTCGATATGTCAAAGGCATCGGGAGGTTCATGGTGCTGCTTGGGCTCTGCGGATTCGGGATGGCAGATCGGAGCGAGGCAGCAGAATGGTCCCTGTCTCCATCAATCGGGGCGAAGGGGGTTTATAACAGTAACCTACTATTGACACCGTTACCCCATCACGACACCTATGGGTATTGGATCACGCCGGCGACGGAAATTGCTGGCAAGACCGAACGCCTGGACGTTAGCAGCAGGTTGGCTGCGGACATTGTCGGATATTTCGGGGGCGAGGACCGGCAGTTTACTAACGTCTTTGCTCCCTTGTCGATGCGCTATCGAACGGAAAAGGATCTCTTGGGATTCAACGGAGGATTCACCCGGGACAATACGTTGCTTGGTGAATTACAGGCAACCGGAGTTGTTCTGCAGTTCGCCCAGCGTAATCAGTGGACTTTCAATCCGACCTGGACAAGAACGGTGACGGAAAAGTTATCGGTTCAATCCAGCGTACAGTTGTCGGACACGACCTATGAAACTGCCAGGTTGGCCGACCATCGAGTGGTGGGTGGATCGGGTGGATTGCAATATCAGTTGACGGAGCGAGACCAGGTTCAACTGTCCGGATCCTATACGGATTTCCGCACCACGGACTCACTGCTCCCATTTCGGGCGAACTTTCCAGGCATCAATATGAGTCTTACCCATGCGTTTGATGAATCGCTGACGGGAACTGTCTATGGCGGACCCAGGTTTTTGTCCTCAACGACGCAGACCCCCATCAGCTCCATTGATGCTGATGAGACCGTCTGGTTGGCGGGGGGCAGTATGATGAAAAAGTATGAGCGGGCTTCGATGCAAGTCACGTTTGCTCGAGATCTGACTCCCAGTGGATTTGGACTCTTGATTCAAACTAATCGAGGTGAGGTCTCCGGCACCTATGACGTCTCAGAGACTCTGACATGCGGGCTGAATGTGGTGGGAATGCTTACGACCGGAAAGGCAGGCACGGCCATAGGCGGGACCTTTCCAGAGAGTCGGTATGTCAGTGTGACGCCGAAGTTGACGTGGCGGTTTCTCGAATGGTGGCTCGCGGAGATATCGTATATGTATCGATGGCGTGATACCGACAACGCCCTCAGCACGGCTGAATCGCATGGAACGACATTCATGGTGACCTATTCCCCATCGCGTTTCTCGTTCTCTCAATAAGGCTATGGCACAGTTACAAGGATCTGGACAGCATTCTGAGCGAGCCATGGGTGTGAGTGACTACGTCAAGGCCTTTCATCGGCGTCGTAAGCTGATCCTCCTGACCAGTCTTGGTCTGGTGACGGTCTCCTTGGTGCTGGCGTTTCTGTGGCCGCCGACGTACAAATCCACGGCCACGATCCTGATCGAGGAGCAGGAGATCCCATCGGATCTCGTCCGATCAACCATTACGAGTTATGCCGACCAGCGGATTGAGACCATCAAGCAGCAAGTGATGAGTCGGACGACGCTCTGGAAAGTAGTCGAGCAGTTTGATTTGTACCAGGACCTGCGCAAAAACAACCCGGCTGAAGAGATTGTCAAGCGATTCATCAAGGATATCGAGGTTGAGGTGATCAGCGCGGATGTCGTGGATAAGCGTACGCAGCATGCCACCAAGGCCACCATTGCCTTTACGGTGTCGTATCAGAACCGAACTCCCGAATTGGCTCAGAAGGTAGCCAATGAGCTGACAAGCCTGTTCCTGGGAGAGAACTTGAAGAGCCGTGAACGACAAGCGCAAGAGGCTACCTCGTTTCTCCAGCAGGAAGCGGAAAACCTGGCACGTCATATCAAAGAAATCGATGAACGAATCGCATCATTCAAGCACCGAGCTAAAGGGGCGCTTCCTGAGCTGATGCCGTTGAATCAGCAACTCTTTAATCAAGCCGAGCGTGAATCGATGGAGGTCGATCAGCAGATTCGAAGTCTGGAAGAACGCAAGACATATCTCGAAGGGGAATTGGCAACTGTGAAGCCAAATACGCCAATCTTATCCGTGACCGGGGAACGGATCTTAGATTCGACCGAACGATTGCGGGCTTTGCGGGCCGAGTATGCCGGCGCCAACGCGAATTTATCGTCTGAGCATCCCGACATCCTGAAGATGAAACAGGAAATCGAAGCGTTGGAGAGGGAGGCCGGGGAGTCATCTGATGCCGACGAAGCTTCCAAGCGGCTTACTGAGGCACGTACGGCCTTAGCAGCTGACTCGGAACGATTAGGGGCCGAGCATCCGGACGTGGTACAGGCTCGTAGAAAAGTCACCGGCCTCGAACAGGAAGTACATCGACTCGGAAGCATGCCCAGGAAGGTTGTAAATCAGCGACCTGAGAATCCGGCCTATATCAATCTGCAGGCCCAGTTGAACTCCGTGACGTCTTCGCTGGAGGCGCTCCGCAATACCCGCACTGACATCAAACGACGACTACAGGGGTATGCGACACGCCTGGAACGGGGGCCTGAGATTGAGCCGGAATATTTGGTGCTGATGCGAGACCGAGATACCTCCGGGCAAAAGTATCAAGAAATTCGCTCCAGATTGTTGGAAGCAAAGGTCTCTGAAGGATTGGAGGTTCAGCGAAAAGGCGAACGCTTTTCGCTCATTGATCCGCCGAGTCTTCCAGAGAAGCCGTATAAACCCAATCGATTTGCCATCGTTCTTCTTGGATTCCTTCTTGCCGTGGGTGGAGGAGTTGGCGTGGGAGCCGCTGCCGAGTCACTTGACCGTTCCATACGGACGCCCGACCAGCTGGTGGCGCTGACGCAGCAGTTCCCTCTCGCGGTGATTCCGTTCATGCCAAATGAAGAAGACCTGTCCCACGTCAAGCTCAAGCGGAGGGTCGTGCAAACGGCGGGAGTTGGTGTTGTCGCAACGGCTATCGTGTTGGTGCACGTCTTTGTGACCCCATTGGATGTCCTGTGGTTTTCTGCATTGAGACGTTTTGGAGTGGAGTGACCCAGAAGGCTACTATGGATCGTATTCGTGCCGCACTTGAGCTGTACAAAGACTTCAGAGGGTCCTCCACCCGCGGGGAACACTCCGGGCGAACGACGACGCAGTCGGTGCCGCCCCCGATTACATATACTCGAACAAGATCGTTGAGTATTCCACACACGGTTTTGCGCGGGCATCGCGTGATGGCCGCACACAAGAAGGGGCCGTTCGTCGACGCGTACAAAATTCTTCGAACCCAAGTCACCCAAAGGCTTCGGGAAAACGGATGGAATGTCGTCGGCGTGACGAGTCCCGGGTACGGAGAAGGGAAGACTCTGACGGCCGTCAATTTAGCGGTCAGTCTGGCAATGGAAACAACACAGACTGTGCTCTTGGTGGATTCGGATCTTCAGGATCCTACGGTGCATCAGGTCTTTGGTGTGAAGGACTGTCTCGGGTTGGCCGACTACTTGCTTGATGATCAGCCTGTTGAAGACTTGCTGTTGCACCCTGGGATTGGGCGCTTTGTTTTGTTGCCTGGAGGTCGTGCGATATCAAACTCCACTGAAATCTTGACCTCACCTAAGATGGTGGCGCTCGTGGAAGAGCTGAAGCATCGCTATCCCTCGCGAGTCGTCATATTTGATCTCCCTCCATTGCTGCATACGGCGGATGTCTTGGCGTTCTCTCCGTACACGGACGCACTTCTCATGGTCGTTGAGGAAGGAAAGACGACGGGTGAGGAGTTGCAGCGCGCTCTATCCTTGGTCAAGAACTCACGTCCGGTCTTAGGAACGGTGCTGAACAAGGCAGGAAGATCGTCCTTGACCCTGGCGGATATGAAGGCCATGTTGGCCCCCTAGGCCGCACCGTTGTATCTAGAACAGTGGATCTATGTACGAAACTTTCTATCGATTCAAAGCCAAACCGTTCGCACTTCTACCAGACAGCAGTTTTCTTTATGAGGGTGCAGAGCATCAGGCCGCCTATAGTCTGTTGGAATATGGCATTCTGAGTGAAGCGCCATTCATGGTCCTCACCGGCGATCCCGGTGTCGGGAAGACCTCCCTTCTTCAGAAACTCATCGCCGAGCATGGTAGCCGGCACAAAATTGGGTTGGTGACCAATGCGCGGTACGATATCGAGCAACTCTTGCCATGGATTCTCTTGTCTCTTGGGTTAAGCACCAAACGGCTCGACCCTATCGAAGCGTATCACCTATTCTCAGAGTTTCTCTCTCACGAATCGAAACGGGCACGACGAGTTATTCTGGTCATTGACGAAGCCCAAAGCCTGGGTGCGGAGCTGCTTGAAGAGTTGCGTTTGTTGTCGAACATGAACGATGGGAGGACTTTAAAGTTACAGATCATTCTCTCGGGTCAACCTGATCTCTATACGCTGCTGCAACGGATCGATATGACTCAATTCGCGCAACGAATTGTCGTGGACTATCATCTTAAACCACTGTCCGAAGCGGATACGCTCAATTGTATTCGCCATCGACTGCAGGTTGCGGGCGGGCATCCATCGCTTTTTACCGATCAGGCCTGCGCGCTTGTCCATCGATTGAGCCAAGGGAATCCACGTCTGATTAACCAGGTTGCAGATATTGCTTTGACTTATGGATATGCCGAGCAGGCCAGAACCATCACTGCACAGTTAGTTGCTCAGGCCGCTCTCGACCGGATCAAAGGGAGAATCCTTCCGCTCGCTGCGACGGAAGAATTGGTTGTGCTTGCATCTTCTCCGGAAGAGATCTCCGCACAGCAAGGTTCCAGTCGGACTCGCTCATCAGACCTTGCCATCGATGAACCGTCTGAAGCCCCGTCGATTCGTTCTCCGGAAGAGGATTATGAACGGGGGATGGTCTTAAAAGAAGAAGAACGGATGAAAGAGGCCGTGGAACTCTTTCATGCCGCTGCCAGGGACAAGTCCTTGTGGTTTAAGGCCTATGCTCAGGTCGGATATTGTTACGTCATGATGCGGGAACCTCAGGCGGCGATTCAAGCCTTTTGCACGGCGCTGGATGATGCCACGGCACCGCCGAACGAGGTGATGGATGTTCTCTACTGTTTGGGGCGCAGTCTTGAATCCGTCGGAAAGGCTGATCAGGCGAGAGAGGTGTATGAGAGAATCGATCACTCTACCCCATCCTTTAGAGATGTCCCCAATCGCCTGAAACAACTAGCCATGTCCCCACATTCATCAAGGAAGAGCGCTGAACCATTCGGCGCACGGCATGCATGGGTCAGCGGGATGATTGACAACGTTCAACGATTTTTCATAGGCACTCAGAAGTGACTCCTCTCCACAATTCAGCGCGGATCCCTGAAGGCTCCCATGGCTGATTCATCACCGGACATCTCCGAACCGTCCGTTACTCCTGTGGAACGCTATGAGCGAGGAATGGCGCTGAAACATGCAGGACTGCATAAGGCTGCAATCGACCAGTTTGAAATGGCCGCCGTCGAAGTGTCATTGGCCCTGAAGTCCTATGCACAGATCGGACTGTGTTATAAGCTGGCGGGTCGCTACGAGGAGGCCGTCCCAGCGTTTCAAAAGGCATTGAAGGTGACTGCGGCCTCGTCAAGGGAAACTGTTCAGATTCTCTACGTGCTCGGCCGCACGCTGGAGTCCTTGGGGCGTATTGCGGAAACACTCGAGGCCTATCGTTGGATCCGGCGGGAAGATCCGGACTATCGAGATGTCACAGAGAGGATTGAGCGGCTCAGCTCCCGTCGCTCAACGCTCGGCACAAAAAAGATTTAGGCGGAGGACTTGTTTGCGGTCAGGGAGGAATCTCTCTTCCATCCGCTCGGAAGCAATCCCTACACAGAGTACTCCTTGCTATCTGTCCAGTTCCTACGGCTGAGATTTTCAACATTGTGCATGCGCAACGATTACTTCTGAGGTGGATGGCGAACGTCTCGCCAGCTCAGGTCCCTGACAAGGAGAGAAACAACGATGGAGTGTATTCTGTTTCGTCATGGCATTGCCATAGAACCAGAGGAATGGGAGGGAACGGAGGACTGTCGCCCGCTGACGGACAAGGGAAAGAAGCGGGTCGGACAGGCGGCTCAAGGATTGGCGGTGCTCGGTTGTGAGCCAACGCATCTGTTTACGAGTCCCTTTGTTCGGGCTTATGAGACGGCAAGGCTTGTGCGTGCGGCGGTCTGTCCGACCCTAAAGTTGGAGACCAGAGATGAGTTGGCGGCGGGAACAAAACCAGATCAACTCATGGGGCTTCTTCGCACACTCCCCTCCGACGGAGTTGTCCTGTGTGTCGGGCATGAACCCTTGCTGGGCGAGGTCGCGAGTTTATTCCTCTGTGGAAAAGTGCTTCCAAATTTCCGACTTAAGAAAGCCGGAGCAGTCAGTCTCGAACTATCGGAAGGCATCACACCCGGACAAGCGTGGTTACGCTGGTGGCTCCAGCCAGGACAGTTGCGGGCGATTGGCAAGCGTGCATCCAGTAAGGAAAAAGAATGACTGGGCTTAGGAACAAGCTGTTTCGTTCGTGACGGTAGACAGAGGGTTCTGGAGTATTGGAAACCCTATCTCCTTAACTGGTCATGGGTCTACGAGAAGAAAATCTTATTGCAATTGAGGTGAGCCACTCATGGAGCAATCGTAGTTGGGTGCTCTCCCCGCATCCATCAATGTGCTCGACGATAATCAGTTTCTCTGGATATGGGTAGGGGGCGTTAGGATCGGACGCGAATCGGTCATGCGTGTTCCGGTTGCAGCGCTATGCCGGAGAATTGCACGCGCCGGCGGAACACTTGTTCGAAGAGATCAGCTCGGCTTTTAGCGGCCCATAGTTCCATTTCGGCGTCTCCTGTGAGATGTACCTCAATGGTGATCTGCTTTCCAAACTTCACCTGCAGCCGTTGAATCAGGGAAAAATGGGTTCGGTCGAGTCCATCCGCGATGCGCAACAGCGCTGCAAGGATCTTGACGATTCGTTGTAGTCGAGGCGGCAATCCGTCGAACTCTTCGTGTTTGAGTGTCGGTAAGGCTCGTCGGTGATACCGGGTGACATTGGCAACCACATCGATTTCTTCGGCCGTGAGTCCCCCAAGATCGCTATGCTTGATGAGATAGTAGGCGTGCTTGTGGTGTTGTCTGGGATTGATGTGGTACCCGACGTCGTGCAGGATGGCGGCGTATTCAAGCCAGGTGCGCTCTTGATCGCCTAAGTGATGCTCTCGTCTGGTCTGATCGAATAACTGCAACGCCAAGCAAGCGACATGCAGCGAATGGCTCTCTGGGGCATGGCAGCGCCGAGCAAGGCCGATCACGTTCCGGCGGCGAACGTCGGGGAAGTCCTGTTCGGCCTTTAACCCTTCACGATGGCGGACGATAAAGTCATAGATGACTCCCTCTCGAATAGCCTTATCACAGAGTGTAATCTCTTGAAGACCGGAGAGTTCGAGAAGGCATCTCAGGACGACGGTCGTGGGCAGCAGGGTGTCGACGCGTTTGGGGTCAAGCCCTGGAATCGCCAGACGGTCCTTTACCGATGAACGGCCCAACTCAGCTTCCAAACTTCGGATATGTTTCAATGGAACGGTTGCCAGATTGTGTTGCGGCAGCGGTCGACCTGTTTGGCGAAGATGTACGACCTCGCCCACATTGCCGGCCATGCCCGAGGTGGCGACGAGGGAATGAAACTTCTTCGTCTTAAAGGATCCAAGGGCGTCCCTAAGGTGGGTGGTCACGACGGTTTCGAGCGCACGCATCATCGACTCCGACGGCGGAGTCTTAGGGAGGCACTGTTCGGTGAGTCGGATCGCCCCCAGCTTGAGGCTGGTGCCGTGCATCAGGCCGTCTCGATTCCCCACGATCAACTCGACGGAGCCGCCACCGATATCAACGACTAATGTCGGTCCGTCCGGGAGGGCGATACTGTGCTTGACGCCGAGAAAGATCAGGCGAGCTTCCTCCACTCCGCTGATCACACGGACTCGTAGTCCGATCTGTTCAAGGATCATCGCAATAAACTCACCACCGTTTTGGGCTTCACGCACTGCGCTGGTCGCCACGGCCGTGATGCGATCAAATCCCTTGTTATGAGCCAATGTGACCAAGGTCCTGAGCACGGTCATCGCTCGAGCCATGGATTCGTCGGAAAGGCGTTTGGTGGCGAACACACCGTTGCCCAACCTGGTGATGTCTTTGAACCGATCTAGAATCTTAAAGCTGGCATCAGGCAGAATCTCCGCCAGCACCATATGAATGGAGTTGGTTCCGATATCGATGACAGCCAGTTTGGACATGACCCTACCTTCTAACGGCAGCGCGTACGGACCTTAATGAACAACCAGGGACCTGTCAAGAAGTTGAGCGTGAACACTGTGTAATACGTACGGGAGAAGGGATAGGCACGGATCTATCCATTCCGATGTCCTATTGGACGACCAAGTGAACACTCCGATTCTTCTGCCGGCATTCGCTGCTGTGTTCGAAGCAGAGCGGACGGTCCTTCCCATAGCTGGTCGTTGAGATGTCTATGGAGACACCGAGTCGTCGAAGAGAGGACTTGACGTTTCTTGCTCGACGCTCGCCCAGTACGAGATTGTAGGCAGATGTGCCGATGTCATCGCCCCGTCCCTCCAAGATGAGAAGCGTAATATTGTCGTGCTGCAGCTGTTTTGCATTGGATTCCAAGACGCGCAGGGCGTCCCCTTGGATGGCCTCTTGATCAAAGTCGAACAAGATGTCGGTCAATATCCCGGGATCCAGGCCAGTGGCGGTTCGGGCGGTCAATTCGGATTGCATCGCAGGACTGGTACGTGAGCCGGTAAGGTGCGCCTCATTCGGAGGGATTTCCTTAAGCGCTGGTTCAGCGATTCGTTCCTCTTGCCCGCCAAGGTCTTGTCCGATGAGGGAACCAGATCGTGAGGAGCATCCATGAAACAGAAGCACAGTCAGGCCGAAGAGGCCAAAGAGCGTCACGCTGCGTACCGGTATCATAGGTCTGCCTCTAATTGAAGGGCATGCGAACCGTTACTTGAGGAGTGTCTGGGCTCTTTCATAGATCGGCTGAGTTTCGCTGACTGCTGTCCAGTTCAAGATTGCCAAAGAATCCTCAACATACTTCGGCGTTCGCATGCCGTTTAAGACGCAGGTGACTCCGGGTGTGCTGCGGAGGATCCAGCACATCTGCTGGGAGAGAGAAGCGGTGCGGTGCGCGTCCGGTAAGAGAGGTCTGATCGCCTGTGCGATTCGTTCGGTCTGTGCCCGACTTCGAAGGGTTGCCTCATGCCTGAATGTACGCAGAAGAGCTAGGATCTCGGGAATGTACCGTTGCCGCCACTGCTCCCACTGTTCAGCGGTGGTTCCAGAGAGCTGTCGCGAAAGCAGCTGGAGGACGTGATTCACCTGCGGGGCAATCATATGGTGTTCGATCTGCTCCCAATGTTCGAGTCCCTGAATCTGCGGCAGGATGCGGCGCAGTTCTCCGGACCAATTGAAATAGTCGCTTGGCGCTGTCTCGGTTCCGGTCGATGGGATATTCGGCGCAAGAGAGGTCCGGTATTCTTGTTCAAGTGCCTCGACGATGTTGAGTTGCCGATCTCGGTCGATCGAGCAGTCTTCAACCGGCAATTCCGCGAGGCGAATCATCTTGTTGCGCCCGACCATAGCGTTCAGCGGTCGATTGACCAGCACTGCGATATTGTGCTGGCGGGCGTATTCGAGAACCGTTTGCGTGCGGGTTGGACCTGAGTTGACGGTTACAGCAGGCCCCGATTCAAAGAGATTCATCGGGCATTGTAAGACCTGAAAATGATGGGTGGAGGACCCGACGGAGCGTGCGGCTGTTTCAGCTGCGTGCACCATGAGCGAGAGGGATGTCCCTTCTGGGTCATCAGTGGGCGATGCGATGGTGTTCGAGGATACACCATAATATTGGAGGCGTCCAGCCGCCACCTGCGTTTCAAAATAGGCAAAGGCTCGCTGAAGGCGGTCGTAGAAATCGGTACGCAGCTTCTCCAGACTTGCTATATCGCGATGCCGAGCTTCCAAGAGAAAATACTCCGGGTTATGGAGCAGACAGACGTCGAGCGTCGTAAGAGCCAGACGATCCAAGGATAACGTCAGTTGGTCCGCCAGGAATTCTGGATGCAGGCAATGCCAGATGCCGTCCCCGTATTTCACCATGTCAGGGTAGGGGTGCCCGGCCTTTTCCTTCGCTTCGGCAATCTTCAGATTCTGTCCCTGTATGTACCCGATTTTGGAAATCACGATGATTTCATTACGCTGAATATCGCCGGACGCGACAAGCTCCGCCAGCACGGATCCCACCAGCCGCTCACTGTCTCCGTCCATGTAGTTCGTGGAGGTGTCGATGAGGTTGCACGCTGTTCGTAAGGCCTGTGTGAGTGCGGCGCGATGCTCAGCATGCTGGGTGTCCACTCGATAGGTGCCGAATCCGATTCGTGTCGTGGTCAAGCCTGTTGTCCCGAGCGGCGTGAAGCCCTGTGCGAGGCCGGACTGTCCGCTTCGGGACAGCATACGGGATGCGTAAGTCGCCGTACCCTGTGCGGTTGCCTGTCCCGAGAGTCGGATGCCGCTCAGCAGTCTCGGTTCGTTCTGCAGATTCACGGAGGTGGATTGATCACTTTGCAGGGCCTCTGCCACGAGATGCGGATCCGTGATCGGCTGTCGGCAGGTGTAATTCCGGCAAATGTAGAGGGTAGCCATACCGGAAACGGGCGGCCTATTTTTTAGGAGAGGGAGTGATGACGGCGTCGACGGCGAGCCTGCCGCAATGATGCGGTTGGGTACATAACATTGGGCCACGGCTTGTTGAAGTGGCTCAAGCGCTTCCTGCTGAGCAGCACTGATGAAAGCCAGTTCCACCGGACCTTCGGTCAAAAAGTCCACGACCGCAAGGCTCTTGGCAAATGCACGGGGATAGCGAGTCATCTGCCGGCCGTAGGCGCGTACCGCGGCGGTCGCCGCGCGGCGCCAGTCGTCTCGATCAAAGTGAAAGGACAGTCGAGCGAGGGCTGACGCTGCAACCGCATTGGCGCTCGGCGTCGCACCGTCTGTGCCTTCGCGGTGACGCAGGATGAGCGATTCGTGCTGTTTCGCCGTGGTAAAGAACCCGCCCTGTTCCTCGTCCTGAAAGTCTGCCGTCAGGTGATCGGCCAATCGTGCGGCGGCATGGAGATAGGATTCAGCGGCACCGGCTTCGTACAGATCTACCAGACCTTCGGCGAGGTAGGCATAGTCTTCCAGATAGGCGTCGAGATGCGCGCGACCGGCTCGTGAGGTGCGGAATAAGCGTCCATCAGGTTTGGCATGGTATCGCAGCAAGTAGTCGGCAGTCTGCCTGGCGTGCTGGAGGTATCGGATCTCACCAAAGACTCGTGCGGCTTCCGCCATGGCCGAGAGCATCATGCCGTTCCATGAGGTGATGATCTTGTCGTCCAGTGCCGGGGGGATGCGCCGTCGCCTGGCTTCATACAGCAGAGGTTTTATCCGTGAGGCGCTGCCCAGGATTTCGTCTGGTGTAAGTTGGAGGTGGTTTGCCACTTCCGCGATGGGCCGGAGGCGATTGGGGATGCTGGTGTGCTCCCAATTGCCTGATTCCGTGATGTCGTAGAGTGCACAGAATCGCCGCGTGTCTTGGTCGTTGCCGAGCGCTTCCCGGACTTGGGCCGGAGTCCAGACGAAGAACTTGCCCTCCACGCCTTCTGAGTCGGCGTCGGTAGAGGAGTAGAATCCGCCTTCAGGACCGGTCATCTCACGGCAGATATAGTCGAGTACGTCGGTCGCCACCTCGCGATAGAGCCGCGTCTTGGTGACCTGATAGGCTTCGATATACACGCGTGCCAGCAGCGCATTGTCGTAGAGCATTTTCTCGAAATGGGGGACGAGCCATCGGGCGTCCGTCGAGTAGCGTGCGAAACCGCCGCCGATATGGTCGTAAATCCCACCGGCCGCCATCATATCGAGCGTCTTGGTGACCATCGTAAGCGTCTGGGCATCTCCAGATCGTCGATAGCTACGAAGCAACAGCGACAATCCCATGGCGGGGGGAAACTTAGGCGCCGTTCCGAATCCACCATGGGTTTCATCGAACTCGTCCCTAAATTGGATGACCGCCTCTTCCAAGACCGATTCACTGATCGAGACAGGGGAGAAGCGTTGCCGCGAGCTTTGTAACTGGGTGGTCAGTTCATTGGCCTGCTCCCGGACTTCTGAAGGGCGTGTCTCCCAATAGTCGGCAATCTTTTGTAAGACGGAGCCGAAACCGGGTCGCCCCCAACGGTCTTCAGGAGGAAAATATGTGCCGGCAAAAAATGGTTGCTGCTCCGGTGTCAGGAAGACGGTCATGGGCCAACCGCCTTGGCCATGATTCATGGCGACTGTGGCGGCCATATAGATCTCATCGAGATCAGGCCGCTCCTCTCGATCGACCTTGATACAGATGAACCAGCGATTCATGAGTTCTGCAATGGCCTGGTTCTCAAACGATTCCCGTTCCATGACATGGCACCAGTGGCAGGCGGAATATCCGATGGAGAGGAGAATAGGACGGTTCTTTTC
>JAEURV010000150.1 GCA_016788465.1 Nitrospira sp.
GGCTTCCCTTTTAAATGCTGTAACGTAAGCGGGTAGCCTTTTGCTAACGAAGCGACTCCTTGCCTGATGACATCGATTGAGGATGCATTCTCGCGCCGGATTGGATCAGACAGCCCTAATAGGTGCCACCGGATGGTCGGCTTTTTGCGGGTAGACTTCCGCTTGCGTTTCTGGTGCGCTCTCTGAGTCGAAAAGAAATTCATGGCAACTCCTGTTGTATAGACATGCGATTCGACCAGATACCCCACCACCGGAGGAGCATGTGGGCTCTGTCGTCATGCCGACACTGAGTCGATTCACCCGCGAACGGCAGCACGTGCCATTCAATGAGATGAGCATGGGAACGTTATACTATCGCGCAGAGACGGGGAGTGAGTAAGGGGAGTGCGCGGAGAAACAATAACCGTAAAGAGATATAAGTTTAACAGGCACCTTGTGAAGGAGTCAAACTTATGACTATCTGACTCTGGGATGAGGGGAGAATACTCAAATTGCAGTCGTTCCCGCTGGGTTACCATAGTCTTTGATTTGATGAACGGTTTGGTAAAGAGGGAGGCTTGGTTTCGTCAATCAGTCATTTACTTGCGACGCGGTTTTGCTGAGTGTCAGCCAGAGTACCAGGTATCCGGCGATTGCCGAGAGGAGCGATCCGAGGAGAATTCCAATGCGCTCATCGAACAACGCGGGTTGCTGCACTTCCTCAAAGGCGAGGCCACCGATAAACAGACTCATGGTAAACCCGATTCCACACAGGATGGCGACTCCACACAGCTGAATCGCAGGTATTCCCATCGGCAGACGGGCGATCCCCAGCTGGATCCCAGCCATGCAGAATATATAAACGCCAAGCGGCTTGCCGAGAAACAACCCCAACGTGATACCCAAGGAGACCGGGTGCATGACACTTTCCAAGGACACCTCACTCAGTGAGACTCCTGCATTAAAGAAAGCAAAGAGAGGCAAGGTAACAAAAGCCACTGCAGTGTGAAGTTCCTGCTCCAGGATCCGAAGCGGTGAATGGGTCCTGTTTCTCTTATCCGTGAGGGGAATATACATCGCGAGAAGAACACCGGCTAAAGTGGTGTACACTCCCGACTGTAACACCGCAGTCCACATCACGAGACTGACCAAGGCATAGAGGGGGATGCCCGTCACGCCATTGCGGTTCAGGAAGAAGAGCACCACAAGACAGAGGCCCGCGGTCCACATCATGACTGCGGAGAGATGCGCAGAAAAAAAGAAAGCAATGATCAGAATGGCGCCGACATCATCGAAAATAGCGAGTGATACCAGAAATACCTTCAGGGAAATCGGGACCCGCTGACCGAGCAGAGAGAGAATGCCCAAGGAAAAAGCCGTGTCGGTGGCGATCGGAATGGCCCATCCGGCCATGCCGGCGGGATTATCATGAGGGACGGAGAATCAATATGGACTTGTACACCCTTAAGCGCGTAGACATTCATGATTGACTCCATTGACAGGGGCCGCGTGGCTCTGTAGGGTGGGGCTAACGTATCAAGCCACGCCGACTATCCCATCTCTCGCGCATCCTCTTCCTCGCGCGTCTGATTCTCTAGTGTCCGCCGCTTCTACGCCGTGTCTCCGATTGGGTTCGTCTCATTGCTCGTCCAGGTATGGGCGGAGGTAGGCGAACAATGGAGGCTTCCACCCATTTACCAAGGAGTCCTTGATGAATCAGGAACAATTCGGACAATTCTGGAATCAACTCAAGGCCCCGCTCAAGGCGAAGTGGGACAAGATCACCGATGAGGACTTGGCGGAGATTCAGGGGAATTTGGGCCACTACGGGATTGTCCTACAAAAGCGTTATGGAGAGCTGCAGAAGGAAGAAGTCGTCACCTGGGCCAACCGGCGCTATGCCCATTGGTCGGGTAATTATATCGGGTATAAGGATCCGGTACCTGCAACATAGTCGTGGTAAGCGATTGTTCAATCAACCAGCTGGCTCACTCTATGTGGCCGCGTTTGCGTACAGGAAGAGAACCGATGAAAAAAATTGTGATCAATAAAAGCTACGAACAATTTTTCGTGAGTCATAAGGCGTTTGTCCGATTGCGTGAACTTGGGCAGGCGGAGGCATTACAGGAGACCGACCGAGGCGCGTATTGGCCGCTTGCAGCGGCACCACAGGAACCGAGCTTGAATCGCTGTGGCGCGCTCATTCCACGGGATGACCAAAAGCTCGTGCAGGTCGTGGAAGAACTGCGTGAAGCGGCCAACGGCCATGCGGCCGAGTTGAAAGTCGTCGAGATTCCGGACGACGTGCAATGGGTCATCAATAAGATCGACGGGGTAGAGCACGTCAGCGAGGTGCATCGCACCTGGGGGTGAGAAACCGAGCGTGGGACCTGATCGGAGTCTGGACATGAAAGATATCCGCCAAGGCGCACATACAGACAAGACTCATCAACCTAACAAGGCCGGTGAGTCGGTGCTCGATAGTAAAGATTTGACGTGCCAGGAGGCGCAGCTAGAAGAGCTGCTGTCAGAAGGGGAATCCACCGAGGGTGATGCTGAGGCCGATGGGGAGTAAGACGACAATCCTGCGGATCCGAATCCGTACGGGTAGCGGCTGCTGAGAACCCAACATACCCATTCGATTCCGTGGTTGTCTTAACGGTGGCTTCTGGCGGATTGCGGTCAGATTTCTGTCCTTGACAGGGAAGTGTATGGCTGGTACGGTGAACTCACTGAGTTACACGTTCCTGCTTCTTTCCTAGTTCCTTTCACTCACTCCGTCAACATTCTCTCCGTGTGCGATCGAGATCGGATCAAGGAGTTTGTCTGCGCGTTTTCCTCATTCACGTTCGTGATCCACAGTTCTACGCACTGCCTGCTAAAACGCGCGCCGCCAACGGCAACGTTCGGGTGATGGGGTTTCCACCCATCGGCATCATGTCGTTGTCGTCTGTGATCAAGCAGGCAGGGCACGACTGTGTGCTCTTTGATCAGGCCAACCCCGACACTCCGAACCAGGTCATCATCGACCGGATCAATCAGGAACAGCCCGCACTCGTCGGCCTGAGTTTTCTCAGTACCACCAGCTATCCCTATGCCAAGATGTTGGCGCGGGAAATTCGTGCGACCAACTCCAAGGTCAAGCTCGCATTCGGCGGTGTCTTCGCGAGCCTCAATGCCTCGCTCGTGAAATTGCAATGTCCCGAAGTCGACTTCGTCTGTCGCGGTGACGGTGAACAGTTACTCCTCGATCTACTCGCGAATCTTGAGGATCCCAAATCGGTTGCCAGCCTGACGTGGATGCAGAACGGGCAGGTCGTCCATAACCCCAATCGGGCTGTGGAACGGCAGCTGGATCAGTGGCCCTTCCCGGATCGCGAGAGCTTGAAGCTTGACTATGTCGAATCCATGCCGCTGGATGTTCCGGTGGTACTTTCGCTGAGACGGTTTACCACGATGCAAACTTCGCGGGGATGTCCCTGGCCTTGCATCTTCTGCGATATCCCGATCTTCAATGAAGGGAAGTGGCGTGCCCGCAGTCCCCAGCATGTGGTGGCGGAGCTCAAGCATCTCGAAGCGCTTGGCTATGAGTCCGTGGGGTTCGTCGACGATCACTTCCTGCTCCAGCCGAAGCGCATCGAGGCCATTTGTAGCGGAATCATGGAAGAAAACCTCTCCATCCGCTGGGGCATCGAGGGGCGTGTAGATTCGGTCGCGCAGCATCTGTTTCCAGCTATGGCCAAGGCTAACTGTGGTGCGATGATGTTCGGCATTGAGAGCGGCAGCCAGAAGATTCTCGATCGTTTAAAGAAGGAACAGACACTGGATCAGGTGACGACCGCCGTCAAGAATGCCAAAAAGGCCGGTGTGGAGATCGTGCACGGCTTCTTTACTGTGGGCAATCCGGACGAGACGATTGAGGATATGGAAGCGACCTTTGACTTCGCGTCAAAGCTTCCGCTCGATACCTTCGGGTTCAACCGCCTCTGCGTCTATCGAGGGACACCACTATGGCAGGAATACGTCAAGCGAGGGTTGGTGAACGAAACCACGGATTGGTACAAGTACTTTAAATGTTCAGAAATCGATCCGACGTGCCTCTCAGGGGAAACCATCAACCGCGTCAGGCAGGCTGGGATCAAAAAGTTGTTTCTCTATAAGCTTCTCCACTATCCTCACCAGACCTTCCAACTCCTCCGCCGCTTCTTCCGGTATATGCCGGTGCGAGATGTGCTCTATCTCTTGCTGAAGCCCTTCATGGGCCAGAAGAAAGGGGCGACCAAGGCGGAAGTGGTGTCACGCTTAGTCGAGCATGCCGATATGAAAGATGCGGCAGCAGAGCTGACTCACGTGACGGATGAGATGCTGCACAATGTATTTGAAGCCTCGCGTCTCGAACGGCTTCGGATCCAACAAGTGGCAGAGGGCTCACGCGAACTCCCGATGGTCCAATCCCGGTAGGACAGACGCGGTCGCTCCATCCCAATATAGGGCCACTGATTCGGTTACTTAGGCGGCTTTCGCTATTCTCTGAACCTGTCCTTTCGCGGCGGTCACGATATTATCCTTCGTGAACCCGAATTTCTTTTGCAGCTCCTTCAGCGGCGCCGAAGCTCCAAATGATTTCATGCCGATGATCTCGCCTGTCAGACCGGCATAGCTTGCCCAGCCAAACGTTGAAGCTTGTTCCACGCAGACTCTGGCCGTGACGTTCGGCGGAATCACGCTGTCGCGATAGGCCTGCGGCTGATGTTCGAACAGTTCCCACGAAGGCATGCTCACGACACGTGCCTTGATCCCTTCCCCGTTCAATTGGTCCGCGGCCTCCAGGCAGAGCGACACCTCACTGCCGCTGGCAAGTAGCAGCACGTCCGGTTTTCCGCCAGGCACATCGGTCAACACATAGGCGCCTTTGGCTACGCCGGATGCAGCCGCACATTTGGAGCGATCGATGGTGGGGAGGGCCTGTCTGGTCAGGATCAAGGCGACCGGCTCATGTTTTAACTGCATGATGACACGCCAGGCTTCCGCAACCTCGTTTGCATCAGCAGGGCGTAGGACGATGAGATTCGGGATTGCTCGCAGCGAGGCGAGCTGCTCGATCGGCTGATGAGTGGGGCCATCTTCACCCACCCCGATCGAATCATGCGTAAAGATGTGGATGACGGGGACTTCCATCAGCGCGCTCAAGCGGATGGCTCCACGACTATAATCGCTGAAAATCAGGAAGCCAGAACCATAGGGTCGCACTTTGGAGAGGGAGAGTCCATTGAGCACTGAGCCCATCGCGTGTTCACGGACCCCGAAATGGAGATTGCGGCCACCACGATCCTTCGCTGTGAAATCGCCGGCGCCTTCGAAGGTCAGACGAGTCTTCGTTGATGGGGCGAGGTCCGCAGAGCCGCCTAAGAGCCAGGGAACGTTCTTGGCTATGGCATTGAGGACCTTGGCTGAGGCATCTCGTCCGGCCACGCCTTTGGCGTCGGCAGGAAATACTGGGAGATCCTTGTCCCATCCCTCCGGCAGTTGACGCTGTTGCATGTGAGAGAGGTGATCGGCGAGCTGCGGAAACTGTCTCCTATACTCTTCAAACTTTGCCATCCAGGCTGCGCGAGCAGCTTGTCCACGCTGCCCCATGCCTTGCTGGAAATGCTGACGGACGCCATCCGGTACCAGGAATTTTTCCTGTTCCGGCCATCCATAGTTCCGCTTGGTCAGCCTGATTTCTTCCTCACCAAGCGGCTCGCCGTGTGCGGCGTGGGTATCTTGTTTGTTGGGAGAGCCATAGGCGATGTGGCTGTCGACGATGATTAACGTCGGTCGGTCCGCTTCCTTTTTGAACGTCGTGAAGGCTCGCTCCAGCATGTCAAGATCGTTGGCGTCGCCGACTCGTGTGACGTTCCATCCGTAGCCGATGAATCTGGTCGCCACGTCTTCGCTGAAGGCCCACTCAGTGTGTCCTTCGATGGTGATCTTATTGTTGTCGTAGATCCAGCAGAGGTTGGACAGCTTCAAATGTGCCGCGAGGGAGGCCGCTTCAGCGGCGACGCCTTCCATCATGCACCCGTCGCCGCAGAGGGCATAGACGTTGTAGTCGAACATGTCGAACCCTGGGCGATTGAAATAGTGCCCTTGCCACTGAGCAGCAATCGCCATTCCGACGCTCGTGGCAATGCCTTGCCCAAGCGGACCGGTGGTGGTCTCCACGCCGGAGGTCCACCGGTATTCAGGATGTCCGGCACATTTACTGTTGAGCTGACGGAAACGCTTGAGGTCGTCCAGCTGTACGGAGAGTTCGCCGAGCCGTTCGTACTGCGGATTCACCGCTTTTACTCCAGTCAAATGCAAGAGTGAGTAGAGGAGCATGGAGGCATGACCCATCGAGAGTACGAACCGATCCCGGTTCGGCCAAATCGGGTCGTTTGGATCAAACCGCATGATTCGCTGCCAGAGGCAGTAGGCGACAGGGGCCATGGCCATCGGCGTGCCTGGGTGTCCGGAGTTGGCTTGCTGCACGGCATCCATTGAAAGAGTGCGGATTGTGTTGATGCAAGTCTGATCGAGCTGTGCGTTCGTCACCGTGGCCCCCTTTTGTCGAGATGTGTTTCTTATGCTACTGGTCGTCGTTAGTAGTTCTTCCCATAAATTATGTCGGTTGTGGCGATGGTGAGCTTGAGTGGAGGTGAAGGGGAGCTGCAGAACGATTTACGATAAAAGCATCCGCCTATCCGATCTGGTGGCAGGTGTCATAGTGGGCTCATGGGTTCGGAGAGCCTGACATGCGATTGGTCAACCAGCAGTTCAAGAGGTCAGGACTACCTGTCAGTCGGTCGTCTGGGGGGGCTGATCCTTAGAACGTAGAAGGGAGATGCTCAATCCGCTGTCTCTTGATGATCTCTCGTCCGAGTTGCGTTCGCCTTTCGCTTTTTCAGATGAGGCAGGGATGAGTTCATTGCGGCTACACTCAGGTCGTTTTCTCCTCTCCTGTTGCCATCGATAAGACATCTCAGCTTCTGACATGTAGAAGGGACGAAGATGACAGAGAGGAGTTTGTTGGACATGTCCAACGAGCGCGGCTCTTCTTGCTTGATCAAGATCTTGTCATAGGGGGGAGGTAAATCCGAGGTGGTCACCAACTATCAGATGGAATGGCCATGATGCAGGATTCGGCATGTTGTTGGACATGTCCAACAACATGCCGACTGAATCAATAATACGTCAGGTGCTAAGGTTCGATCCAATACGGTAGCATGAAGCTCGTGGCTAACGGGGATGTCTGATGTGTGAGGATATTCTGATGATCCCTCTCTCCATGATGGAATGGAGAGAGGGGTGAGGTTCGGAGAGCTACGGGAAAATGATCTGTTCGATCTGACAGTCTCGCGCAGGCACTTCCTCTTGCTTCCCATCTGCAAAATTGATCATGAGATGATGTGGTTGCTGTGGGGCATGTTGCAGATCGATGGTTCCCGATCGATCTTGAAAAATGACGATCAGAGACGGAATCGTTATTGCTGCGGTAGCGATCCGTTTCTTGCTTTCCTGTTCACTTTTCGACGCGGAGGCGGTTGTCTTTTGAGAACCTCTTAGCTTGGCGGATAAGGCCGAGACGGTTGCGCGGGTAATCTCCTGATCTGAGCTGCACCACCGTTCGACTTCTTTGGGAAACTCTTTATGCAGGTTTCGTAAATCGTAGAGCGTCTTGGCTGATGAACATTTACCGGATGTGTAAATCGTCTCGATGCACGCAGGGGGCTCGATGAGCGCGAGGTGGTTCGTCACCATAGATCGATTCACGCCCAGCAGCTCGGCAATGTGGGCTTGCTTCTCTCCTTCGTCCATCTTCTTCTTGATGAACATTGCCAGCTCACGCGGCTTGAGATCTTCACGCTGTAAATTCTCGATGACTTGTTGGTAATCGGTATGCGCGCGATCGATGAACGCGGGGATCGTGGTTTTCCCAACGGCTCTTGAGGCTCTGAGTCGGCGGGCTCCAAAATTCAAGATCCAACGTTTCTGTTCCGTGGGATGGGGACGAATCGAGATCGGCGTTTTGACCCCATGGATCCTGACGCTCTGTTCCAGTTCTTCCATACTCGCCGCATCGAACTCCTGGCGCGGCTGGTCAGGGTCTTCGTCGATGTCCTTCACCGGAATGTGAAGCGGGCGCCCCAAGACTTCAGCCGTCACGGTCCGTTCCTTGGCGATCGGATCCGGTGTCGGTGCGGGAGTCGTCCGATCAAGAGCCGTGAGATCCAATGTCGCGATCATTGGTTTTTTCATTCCATCACCCCCATCGTATGAGCCACTTTTTGAAAGATCGGCTTCAGGTGCATCCAGGCCTCACGGGAACTGGTTTTTTGCAAGGTCCAAATCGGCGCCCCCATGGCCTGGGCTTCCGCCATGGCCGTGCGTGAGGGAATGGCGGCCATTCGCCCATCTTCAAGCCGAATGAACAAGGACGCAAAGGCCGCGCAGAGTTGGTCGAAATTCGCGCGTTGAAATGGCGTGGGTTCCACCAGATTCGGAAGCAGACCGATGAATCGCAGATCTTTGTTCAGGGTGCTTTGGATCTTGAGGACCTGTGCCCGCAGAGCTGCAATTCCATCGACCGCTTCTTGATTCAGTTGAATGGGAGACAATACGAAATCCCCCACTACCAGCGACGCGAGCACCCGGATATCGGGGTTCGGGTTCGTGTCGATGATGGCGACATCAAATCGGTCGTCCATTTCATTGAGGAACAATCTAAGGTTGTTTGCAAACTGGTTATGATCTTCCTCTCGCCGCTCAAGTTTGAGCAGGTCAGGGTGTGACGGAATCACGAGAAACGTTCCTCCTTCAATCGTGGTGACCGGCTCGGTCAATAGTTGATCGGCTGTGACGGTCGAGATCGTAGCCAGCTTGGAGGTGCTGATATTCTTTGAGGTGTTCCCTTGATGGTCCAGGTCGATGATCAAGACCCGTTTTTTGAGCATTTCAACGAGAAAGTACCCTAGTTGGCAGGCGATCGCCGTTTTCCCCACGCCACCCTTTTGATTGGCCAAGACCAATGTTTTCATCGGGAGCTCTCCTTCTTCATGAGGCAGGACGTTCTCTTCTTCGCGACGGTCTGTCTAGAACTATAGGCGTTGCGCATCCTTTCCGTGGTCAGGTTTGCGTCATGTCTAAGAAAATGCGAAAGGGGTCTGGGGTCGGCGATTGCGTTCCTGTAGGAGTGGTTTCTAATCATCTAGTGGATTGTTCTCGTGAGCCGAGCGCCTCATGGAACGTACGGTATCTCAGATCGAGCATGATGAGTGAGCGTTGAGTCTTTTCGCGAGTCTGTCCTGAAGGTTCTTCTTCCTTATGTTTCTGATGGGAGCAGTATCCTAGGTGAGGGAAATTGTCAATCCTCTTCTGTCAAAAATGTACATCGCAAGTGAGGTCATGCGACGGATCGTGCGGTATGGCTGTGTTGACGTGGGCTTGTGGGGCACTGGTCATGATTACGTATACTTCTGTTCTGCGCCTGGTCTATAGTGCGACGAGTGGATGAGTGGAAGGAGGTTGTATGCGCAAGGCGAGCGGGTTGGAGATCGCCGGCATCGTTGGGATGATCGGACTCGTGGTCGGCTGTGTGCCGGCGCATCCCTATTCCATGCAGATGGACGGTGAAAAAGTGGTCGTCGACATCTTGAAACCGGAGGAGGTGAGAGCCTCGGGGGCCGGTGGAGGCAAGCCTCTGGCGCCTATGATAACGGCTGGGGGCGTGCCGGTGGCCGCTCATTATATGATTAAGGCCACGACACCGGTGTTCAATGAGGATCGTCTCGAACATACGGCGATCTATAGCGGAGCCAAGGCCGCCAGCAAGTTTTATGGGGACGACAAGACGGTGACCTCAGTCCAGTTCGGTGGAGTGAGAATTACTCGGTCCATTGTGAACGACGGGAAACCGCTGACTGCGGCGATTCTGACTTTTTTTGTCGATGCACAGGAACTTTCAGCCAACGGTCAACTGCAGTTGGTGGGGGATTCCGCATTCCTACACTTCGGGAAAGTCAAAGTAGAAGATCGGAAGTGGTATATCCCCTGGACGTGGTTCAAGACCGTCAGAGATCGTATTGATGCCGATGTGAACATCGTCTTGGAAGGGCATTGGGTGGACGATAACGATGTTTCGCATCGAGTGGACGTGGCGGACCTGCACATTCACCTGAGGGATCTGAAGATCGGCGACACCACCAATATCTCAACGGCCCGAAGTGAATGGTTCCCGCTGCTTCCCAGGGGCAAGAAACAGAAGCTGGGGACCGGAACCTATGTCGTGAAAGTTACAGTGACGGAATATGACGACTATGGAAGGCTGGTGACCGAGGTCTCGGATGAGGTTTTGACCAATCGGACTGATTGGGTGAAGAAGATCAAGAATGGCCTCATGCCGAGCCCGTAACCCCCACATCTGTTCCTCCGGCTGCGTCCCGATTTCGTCAGACGTCCGGTCTTTCGGTAAGGTCGGGTGAGTGTGCAGTCTGGCGAACAGTGAATATTGGAAAGCGGCAGTCGCGCTGTACCGAGGAGGTCTCGTCATGGAGGTGCGTATGACCATCAGATACGGGCGGGCGGTTCTTCTTTCGATCCTCGTCCTCGGGCTTGGGGTGTCTGGTTGTCAACGCGAGACTCCGGTCGAGAAGTCACAGGCCTCTCAACCCTCTTCGGTTGTCGATCAAGCGGTCCGGCAGTCCGTCGATGCTATCCAGACGCCGATGGATAAGGCTCGTGGAGTGGAAGGGACGCTGAATGAAGCGGCGGGTCGTACGGCTGATCGGGCTCAGGAATGAACGCAATAGAGGTATGGGGGGCAGGGCTTCTTTTTTTGGTGAAGTCGATCGTTGTGTCGACCTCTATTGGGTCCCTCGTGTCAAGATGACCCATCCGTACTCCTGAGGACGAGGAGGTACATACCAAGCTTTGCTTGACCCGCTCGCTTCGATCACATGCGAGCGGATAGGTACTTTGCCTTCAGTGGCAGCTACGGCGTCGAGCCTCTGAGTGATGCGAGAACGCCGCTGGAGGACTTTTTCAGCATTCTGCTAGACAAGCAACTCTTTCAATCGCAGAGGAGGGAGAAGGCGCATGAGCTTTGGGGCATTCGGGTGGATAGGTCGTGTCGTACTGTGCATCATCGCGGGGATGGTCATGAGTACTCCAATCGGCGCCGCCCCGCCTGGTTTGAATCCCTGCACCTTAGTCACGACAGCAGAGGTCGAGCAGGTCATCAGCAAGCTGAAAGGGGCGCCACGAGGCGAAACGCTGGCTGATGCCAAGTCGTGTACCTACGAATTTGCCAACGGCCAGGACGAGTTTGAAATCTGGATTGGTCCAGGCGATGCGTTCGCACGTATGCGGAAGGATGCGAAGAAGCCCGTGCCCGTGGGCGGTTTCGGCGAAGAGGCCTTTATGGATCGGGGGAGACTTGATCTTGGCTCGCTGGAACTCACCATGAGGAAAGGTGCGGTGCTGGCGCAACTTTCGATCAGAGAAGGCGCAGGCGACGAAGCGAAGCTGAGGTCGTTGGCGCAGAAGGCTGTAGGGCGAATGTGACGACCAAGAAGGTCATGAGGTGATGGTGGCCAAAGGAGCGCTCTTGGTAGTCTTTGCGTAGGAAGTATCTTTGCGATGAGCGGAGTTGTGACCGGATAGACCTCATCCTTCCCATTCACTGGTTCCAGACACCCTATTCCTCTTGGATGCGCATGTACGATGTGCGATCTGTCTGAAGCGTCCGGCCATCACAGGTACGAACTTGATCATGTGCGAATCCGCAGTTCGCGCACACCTCGTCCGATCTTGCGTCGGATGAGCGTCCGCAGAGTCACCCCACTTGCGTAGCCGACTTGAGTAGCAATCTGATCAACGCTCTTCGTGCTGGTCTGCAGCAGATGAATCGCCTGTTCCACGCGAAGGTCTTGGAAGTATGCAAGCGGGGATTTGCCTAAGACTGCTTGAAGGCGGCGTGTCAGCGTTCGTGGGCTCGTCGCGACTGCATGAGCGGCATCATCAAGGGAGAAACCATCGGCCAAGCGTCGACGAGCCCATCGTTCAAATCGCTCGACGAAAGGATCTGAGTGTGCAAGATGATCGGGAATGGCAAATGCTGCCTGTGATGGTCGCGGGTCAACGACCAGGTAGCGCGCCGTCAATGTCGCCAGTGCCGGGCTGTGGCGACGTATCAGCCAAAGCGCAAGGTCAAGATGGGCCAATGCCGCACCGGCGGTGACCAGGCGCGAGGCGTGGACGATCATCCGTGATTCGTCGAGCACGACATGTGGGTATCGTTCACGGAAGAACGGGGCAAGCCACCAAGACGTCGTTGCGTGATGGCCATCGAGGAGAGACGAGCCGGCGAGCACAAATGTGCTGGTGCAAGCGGCTCCAACGAGTGCGCCGGCGGCAAACCAACCCCGTAACAGGGTTTGTGCATCAGCCGTGTCTCGCCGCTCCAGCACTACTTGCAATGTTTCCGGCATTTTCGCTCCGACGGCAGGGACAAGCACAACATCAGGCCGAGGAAGCCGTGCGGCCGGCCGTACCGGTACGGAGAGCCCGTGACTTGTGCGCACGCGTGGGCGGACGCCGATGATCGTCACATCGAAACGCATCGAGGATGTCCTTGTGGATTCCGCCAGTGCGTTCGCCGTGCCGAAGGTGTCGAGCAGGGTAGCTAATCCGGTATCGAAGACATCAGAAAGCGTCAGCACATAAATGCGCATGGCGAGAACTGTATCATAATTGTCATTCCTGCCACTAGTTCATCGACAAGGGCGACGCTAGAATGCGCACGGTACGACTTACACATTCAGAACGGGAGGCACATCATGGTACATGTTGGACTGTTGGTGCGATTGCAGGCTAAACCGGGAAAGGAAGCCGAGGTTGCTAGCTTTCTTAAAAGTGGACTGGCGTTAGCAAATCAGGAGGCTCCAACCGTGGTCTGGTTTGCGTTGCAGTTGGGACCGTCGACATTCGGCATCTTCGATGCATTTGCCGATGAGGCAGGTCGAAAGGCTCATCTTGGTGGACAAATTGCGGCGGCTCTGATGGCGAAGGCCGCAGACTTGTTGGCCGAACCACCAAAGATCGAACAGGTCGATGTGCTTGCCGCAAAGATCACGCAATGAAATAGTCAAGCGGCAGCATTCGATCACGAAGAGGTTTGTAAGGAGGTGGAACCATAACCTGCAATGTGGGCGGCGTTGAAAGGCCTGTATGGATTAGCACCGGGGCAATGGCGATCTTGATCGGTCTCTTTGCGGGTCGTTAGACCGGCATGGCAGGTGCCGCGCTTGCCGTCGGGGCCATATTGCTGCGAACCGGCGCGGTGGGGTTTTGCCCACGGTTCATGTTGGTCGGAATCAGCACGTACTCTTCGGGAGCTGGGGCGAAGAAATGAACGGAACATACGAGCGTTGCCCTTCTTGAAGGCCCCGGTCAGCAGGCACGGCCGTTCCGCATACGTGGGGCTCCCTTACGCATGCGGAGCTGGGGCGGGCCTCGGGCTATGCATTGCTGCCTCCACCCTCATCAACCCTGGTGTTTGATGCCTTGTTCCCATCCGTACAGGATAGCCTCCTGGTGCCGGCTCCACGGTCCCATAATGCCTTCATTCCAGTTTTGCCGTGCGAGCGGCTCTATGCTCTTCCAGTCCATCTTCTGGTTGTCGCGATCCCGGGCAAGATCGAAGCCATACTTATAGGCCAGTCGATAATGTTGGTAGGTCTGCCCTGATGTCGCATAGTGCGACTGGTAATGAGCTTCGAAAATGGACTCGTGACGTAGGAATAGGTCGGTTTCTTCATGTGATTTGTACTCTTCGGCCGTCTGGGTGACGCCTCGGAGATGGCTGGATCGCGAGTGGTCGGCAGGTAGGAGACGAAGGATGACCCAGGTCACAGGAATGATCAGAATGAGGAGTCGAAACATGGTTGTAGAGCCCATGTGGACCTCCGGGCAGGGTGATTGGCGCATGATAAGTGAGCCAAGGCTCGAACGTCCAGTACAAGTTTAACGTACGGAAGTCCTGTGGGATCACGTCGCTCCGGCGTGACAAGCGAGAAGATCGCGATTTGCGTGACCTGGCGATCTCATTCCCATACGTCTCGCTTGTCTCGCGACTCTCGCCCGTCTTGCTGAAGTTGCCAGACTGAGGGGCTTACTTTCCGTAGCCTCAGTGTAGTACACAAGGGGGCAATCGAGATGTGTTGAGGGGTGCGCCTATGACACAACGACCGACTCGTTCGACCAAGCCGTTTCTTTCACACCTATCGATCATCGTCCTTCTGGCAGGGGTGCTCTTCAGTGGAGGAGAGGCATTCCCGTTTGGAGGCCAGGTGGTGACCATCCTTGATGGAGGTACGATTGAAGTAGTGAGAAACGGGAAAGCGCAACGAGTTCGCTTGAAGGGGATTGCCTGTCCGAAGGGCGGTCAACCCTATAGTGAGCAAGCCAAACAAGCGGCGTCGGATCTGGGGTTTAGTATGGACGTCACGCTGCAGATCTACGGCAAAGACAAACAGGGGCGCGTCGTGGCGGATGTGCTGCTCCCCGATGAGCGGAACATGAGCCAGGCGTTGGTGCAGCAGGGCTGGTGTTGGTGGGATCGGAAGCAGGCTCCTGAGGATACCCAGCTCGAAGCGTTGGAGAAAGAGGCCCGAGATTCCCAGAGGGGATTATGGGCTGATCCGGATCCGGTCCCGCCATGGGAATGGCGAAAGAATCCTCATCACGCTCCCCAATAGCTGGAGAGCAACAGACATTCCGCTCAACGTCGATGCGCGCTCGACTGAGCTCGCGAAGTCCATGGCCTGCTGTTCTGCAGGCATGGCCGAAGTGAGCCGACGGACTTTCAGCTCCGTCGGTTGTTCGCTTCACGTATCACCGTTCGACATACCCATGGCCCTGAGTCTCATCGAAGGGTGCATAGGCTTCACGCGTTTTCAGCCTGTTCAGAAGGTGTGGCGTACTCCGAACAATAATCCAATTGTGGAAGCGTCGCCGTTTGCATGATTCCGCTTCCAGGCGGTTTCCACATTTAACATCGTTCCCTGTGGCGCCCCCGGAAACCAATTCGTCAGGGCGTAGTCCAGGCCTCCACCGATACGCCAGGCGAAACTGTCAGCGACGTCCTTCGTGTTGATGTTGACGCCGATTCCGGTCGTGACGTACGGAATCACGTTTCCGAAGCGTCCTGGTCGGTATTCGAGATTCACGGGCAGTACGGTGATGGTGCTCATCGAACCGCTTCCTGGTCTATCGAGACCGTGATTGTCCCATTCCAACATCATGCCGATGCGAAACCAGTTATTGAGTCCGTATAGGCCTTGGAAGTTGATCAAGGGGCCGGCGGTCGACAACCCGGCGTCCTGCGTCGTAAAGCTCGGTCCGACACGGAAGCCTCCCGTGATTCGTCCTTTTTCAGCCATCCCGTCATGAACCCAGTGCCAATCGTCTGCATCGGAGGAATGTGCATCTGAGGAATGATCATCAGGGGAATGGGCGTGAGAGGGATGAGGGGTCATACCGAGCAAGAGAGTCATTGCCAGTATTCCCTTCAATAAGGACGGAGTGAAATTGTTATACATGGTGATCTCCTAAGGTAAGGCTATGATGGAGCAAACTGTAGCGGACTATTCCTGCCACTTTCAAGGCAAACGGCGGTCACGATTCAAAGGAATCCGATCAGTTATTGGCGTGAACGCAGCTGTTTCAGGGGATTCTGCTGCAGCAGGGGAGTGTCCTATATCATCCGTCTCGGCGGGGCGCGGTGAGTTCCTTCAAGAGAAAATCGCGTACTTGTCGTCGGGCGTCACGTGAAGCCTGTCCCTCCTGGGCTTGTTCCTTCCACGAACCAATCAGCGTGCTGTGTGCGCGAGTCGGTTGGCCATCCCTCTGATAGACCTTGGCCGGGATGGTTCCGTTGATGAAGCGACTGCCGAATGTATCGCTCAGAGTGTTCTGTTTCTCAGGCGGAGCCATGCAGTCTGTTTCGAACCGCAACCCGTAAATTGTTGCGGTACTCTCTTTGGCGATGCTGAGATCCTCTTCTGAGATACCAAGGGATGCCTTGTCGGTCTCTGTGTACCACCAGAACCGCAGGGGAAGCGCCGGTTGGGCGACCACCGCTGCCTTGACTTGATGGTGACCCAAGAGGGCAAGCGGGAATGGACCGGTCAGACAATTGCCGATGATGCCGAGTGACTGCCCCTTATGCCGGTCCCCGATATTGCGGACGAGACCGCGCAGCCAGTTCACGATCGGCGCGCTTCCTTTGGACGGCGTTCCCCATTCCCCACCCGGGAAAAAGTCGAGGATGCCTCGAAACCAGTAGGACCCCAATCCATGAATCAGCGAGAATTTGCCTTTCTCACCGAACAGCAACGGGACGTAGACCGTAAAATCTTTTGAGAGCTCCTCGGCATAGGCCAATGTCCCGGGAGAGAGCCCAGTCATCTCGTGGAGTAAGAGCACCGGAGGTTTGGCCGTGCCGTCATTGAGGCAGAACACGGAATGGGTGATTCCAGCCTGCGAGAATGGTTGCTCAAAGCATTCGGTCCAATTCCGGGTCGGCGTTCCCTCTTCTTTGGTATGAGGCGCGCACATCCCGAGCTGGCTCGCGCCGCAACCTGAGAGCAGCATAGTCAACAGCACCGCATGGAATAGGTGGCCTGGTGATCTCTCCAGATTCTTTCTGTCCCCCGATCTATGGTCGTTCATTCTGCGCATACGGTGGATTAGGGCGCGGGTGCGGTTGTCGGAGTGACTGCGGCATCGAGGGTGAGGTCTCTGACCAGACGCTGGAGCTCCGGGTTGTCCCGTAGCAGGCGCGAACCGGCCTGCAGCAGGTGATCGACTTCTTCGTTCGTCAAGGCGAGATTGGTGGGAATATTCATGAGGCGCGCCTCTTCCTCTGGATCGGTTATTTCCGTCAGGCTGGCATTGATGAAATAAATATCTGCGTCCGGTGTGAAAATGCTGGGAAAGTTGTCGGGGCGTTGCCGAAGCTGAAGTCGCCATTGTTGGATGGCGCGATCCATCAGTTGGGCAGTGTCCATGGAGTAACGGTTGATGGGAATATCGATCAAGGCTCGGCTCACCCGTGAGAGGCCAGGGATTTCATTGAGCGTATATTGATTGATGTCCGGCGCGGTTTCCGCGCTTACCATGAGGTACACCAGCTTTCGAATGTTCTTGGCTCCGAGCATCTGGAACGTCGATTCCAGATCTCCAAAGAGGGCCGTTGTCTCTAACACGCTGCGCATCCCAACATTGTCGGACAGCCCACCATCCAAAAGATGAATATATGGACGTTGTTTGGCGTCGAGATAGGACCGGAGCTCCCTGGCACGCTGGCGACCCCATGCAGTGGGCCGTTCGTCCACCAATCGTGCCGGAGGTTGAAATCCACATTGGCCGGCATAATTCGTCATCGAAATAGGGCTGAGCAGGAGCGGGAGGGCACTCGTGGAGGCGGCAGCCACCGACAAGGGAAGTTGGCTGAGGTCCGAACATATGATGTTGAATTGCCGTTGGTTGAACTCGAAGCGCGACAGAGAGGCCATGTCGGAGGCATGCAAATTGATGATGGGGCGCTGACGCCGGGCAAGGAGATCCCCGAAGGTGTGGCCATTGAACAGGGCTTCGTCCAACAATTCAGCGAAGATGTGAGCTCGACCGAAATAAGGAGACCAGAGTCGAAGCCAGTTGGACGGAGAGCGAAAGATCCTGGACCGAAGTTCGCTCTCCCAATCCTTCCTGAGAAATTGAGTCTCGAAATCCTGGAAGATACGGTCACCATAGAGCGCGTAATACACCGCGGTGAAACTCCCGCCCGAAACGGCATTGATGATATTCAGCTCATCGACCAGTCGTTTCTGACGTCCCTCCCAGGTGATCGGCGTTCGTGCCAACTCTTGCAACACGCCGTAGGAGAGCGCGGATGCGCGTGCACC
>JAEURV010000156.1 GCA_016788465.1 Nitrospira sp.
CCGACGATCCGCGGCCCGGGAAGGAGGCCGGAGTCAATGGCCTGTTTGAGAGAAAAGATTGAATGGTCACGAGACCCCACGTCGCGTACAGTCGTAAATCCAGCCTCAATCGTCGCCTGGGCATGTCTGGCCGATTTGAGAAGGGTATAGGAGGGGTGTTCAGATTCTAGAGCGCTGACCACATCCGCTTCTCCTCCTAAGCAGAGATGGACGTGACAATCGATGAGCCCTGGAATCACGGTCAAGCCACGGCCGTTGATACGGGTTGCGCCTTTCGGGATGCTTACGGCGTTGCTCGGGCCGACTACGACCACCTTCGTGCCGCGCACGAGCAGTGTCATGTTGTTTTGTACGGCTCCCGTCCCATCGATGAGGCGTATGTGATGAATGGCGGTCATCATGATCTACCGTCTCACGCTATAGGTATGAGCAGCTGCCTGCAGTCCAGCCCCGGGAGTCGACACCCATCCACTTCGAATACCGATTTCCTCCAGGGCGTTCAGCAGGGTCAACACATTTGCCTCCGTTGAGGATTCTCCCATGAGCCCAATTCTCCACACCTTCCCTTTTAGCGGTCCCAGTCCACCACCGATCTCGATACCGAATCGCCTCAGCAGCTCTGCCCGGACCGCTGCCTCATCGATGTGAGTCGGCACGGTGACACAGACTAATGTTGGAAGTTGTCGATCAGGAGGCGGCAGCGGACTGAAGCCGAGTGCCGTCAGCCCTGCGACCAGTGCGCGGCTATTCAATTGGTGGCGAATAAATCTGGCCGGAAGACCTTCTTCTTCAACGAGACGTAATGCTTCCCGTAGAGCATAGATCATCGAGATCGGTGCCGTATGGTGATAGGCACGACTCTGCTCAGCCCAGTAATCGGCAATGAGAGAGAGGTCCAGATACCAGCTGTGACAGGGAGATCGCCGAGTTTTGACAGCCGAAAGGGCACGGGCACTGAGTGTCAACGGAGCCAGACCAGGCGGACAACTGAGACATTTCTGTGTCGCGCTGTAACACACGTCGATTCCCCATCGATCAACTTCGACCGGCATGCCCCCAAGCGATGTGACGGCGTCGACGATCAATAATGCGTTGTACTGACGGCACAAGGCGCCGATCGAGTCGATCGGTTGCCAGGCTCCTGTCGAAGTTTCAGCATGGACCAACACGACGGCTTTCACGGGACGGGCTTGTTGGAGCATCGCAGCGATTGCGTCTGGTTCAATCACCTGTCCCCAAGGCATTTCTATACGAATGGCCGTTCCTCCACAGCGCTCAATGATCGTGGCGAGTCGAGTGCCGAAGACCCCATTGATCCCCACCACGACATTGTCACCAGGTTCGACGACATTGACGATCGCTGCCTCCATACCGGCTGATCCAGTTCCTGAGACGGCGATGGTGAAGGGGTTTGCGGTGGCAAATACACGACGGAGGAGCATCTGAATGTCGTTCATCACACCCAAGAACATCGGGTCGAGATGTCCGATCAGCGGAGTCGACATTGCACGTAGTACTCGAGGGTGCACCGCGCTGGGACCAGGCCCCAACAACAGCCTGCGCGGGGCCATAAAGTCTTGCATAGGCAAAGTGTCCTGAAATGTCGCGCGGTTAGTATAGCCAACTTGAGCGGGCATAGCTATGCAAGAAATTCGTGCTGTCACCGTTCCTAGCTAGTTTGAGGGGATTTGGGCGGTGGTGACGCCGTGTTATAGTCGGGCGCCATGAATGAACAGACGTTAGGGATCGGACAGGTATCGAGGCTCCCAGAAGCCGGTGAGCCTATCGTTTCACAGGCCTCTCCACTCCCATACAGCAGCCGATGGTCGCGTTTCGTGAGTGTGATCTGTGCCAGTATTCTGATGACCTCCCTTGTAGGAATTCTCTGGCTGTCCCTGACTGTTCCAAAACTTCAACGATTCGAAGAACCGAATCGCGCCCTTGATTTGATGGTCAGTCGGACGATGCAAGCGCAAGATGGACTGCGTCGTGCGCCGGTATGGCAGCAATGGATGGCGGAATGGACGATGGACAGTGAGGAGGAAGCCTCTCGCCAGGCCATCAGATGGTATCGGGAGCTGATTGCGACGACGAATGATCCGTCGGCTAAACTTCGATTGGCGATTCTTCTCGGTGAATCTCAGCATGAAGCTGAGGCGCTTGCTGAAGCTCAGGGTTGGCACGATCGCGGAACATCCGCCGAGCTCTTTCGGCAACTGATTGAGGGAGCCTACGGTACGGCGGCAATCTCACTGACGCAAGAGAACACCCTACAAGCTGCGCTGGCGGAGACCTTGCCGAGCGGATGGTTCTACGATCATCTTGCGTCGAGGCTGGCACGAAGGGCGGGGAACCAGGCCCTCCTCACGACGATCGAAGTGCAGCGCCAGATGAAGGAAGAGCAGGTTCAGCAATGGATTCGTCCGTTGATGACCGGTGAGCTCATCTGCCTTGCGCTTGGGTCTGTGATATTGATGGGGATAGTCTGGTTGAATAGTCAGCGGAGGGATGCGCTTCAACTTCATTTACCGGGCGTGCCTCCGCCCTGGTCCGGAGGGACGGGTGCTGCGGTGATTCTCCGTGGAGGCGCCTTAGGTGCCCTCACGACCGTCGCCTTCTTATCGGTACCCGCCCTCAATCATGGATCGTTGCGCGCCCTGGCGATTCCCCTGGCCAATCTTCCGCTGCTGGCTATTGCCTATGTGCAGTTGCTCAAGCCGGCAGGTCTTGATTTCCAGCAGGGGTTTGGTCTGCGTCTCAATCGTAAGGACCTCGGACGACTGATGTGCGTCATCTCCGCCGTCGTGGCAGCTGGACTCTGGGGCGAATGGGTTATCGGACAGGTCGCGGAATTTCTCAAACTGGAAAACCATTGGACAGAATGGTTCGATCCAGAGCTGGTGTGGAC
>JAEURV010000215.1 GCA_016788465.1 Nitrospira sp.
AAGGTCGTCATTGGGCGCTTTGAGGGAACCGGCTCCCGTAAGATCATGCTTATGGCCCACATGGATACGGTCTATCCCAATGGCACACTTGCTACAAGACCGTTTCGGATCCAGGGGAATCGTGCCTATGGGCCGGGAATCGCAGACGACAAGGGCGGCATTGCGGCGATCCTCCACGCCGTTGCTGTTCTGAAGGCGATCGACTTCCATGAATTCGGAATGCTGACGGTGATGGTCAATGGCGATGAGGAAATCAGCTCACCGGCCTCACGCGCTTTCATCCAGCGAATAGCCGCAGAGCAGAATGTCGTCCTGTCCTGCGAGCCGCCCTTGAGCAAGAAGGAGGAGATCACGCTCGCCACCAGCGGCATCGGTCTCGCCACGCTTACTGTGAACGGGAGAGCGGCCCATGCCGGGGTGAATCCGGAACTCGGTCGGAATGCCATCGTCGAACTTGCCCATCGCATACTTCAGATGAACGACCTGTCTGATCCCGAACGGGGTATCAAGTTCAACTGGACTCTCATAAATGGTGGTCAGGTGCGCAACATGATCCCGGACAAGGCGACGGCTTGGGCGGACGTGCGAGTCCATCGGCTGACGGATCTCGAGCGTATCGAACAACGTTATCGGGAACGGATTGCGATGCAGACCCCGCTCGTGCCCGACACGACCGTGGAGATAGGTTTCGAACAGCGCCGACCGCCACTGGAAGCTAGCGACGCATCACGGGCCCTGGCCAGGACTGCCCAGGTGATCTATGCCGAACTTGGTCGAACCTTAATAGTCGATGAGAGCGGAACGGGAGGTGGAACTGATGCCACCTTCGCCGCTGTGTCCGGCAGACCAGCAGTTGCCGAAAGCTTCGGCTTAATCGGCGATGGCTTTCATTCGTCGCAGGAAGAATATGTCGATCTCGACTCGATCGAACCACGGCTCTATTTGCTGGTACGACTGATTATGGAAGCCTCACGTGCTAGCCTTCAATAACAGACAACCTTCGTATTGATACTTGGACTGTGAATTACGTTGATTGAAGGGCAGTCTGCTAGGATGGGGGCATGAGCAGTTCACCGGCCACAACCCCACCGCGGCAGGCCGCAGTCCTGTTTATCTTGGTCACTGTCCTCCTCGATATGCTGTCGTTCGGCATCATCATTCCGGTGCTGCCGAAACTAGTTGAGGAATTTTTCTCCGGCGACACAGCACAGGCTGCAGTCCTTTACGGGCTGATGGGAACAGCCTGGGCTTTCATGCAGTTCTTCTGTTCGCCGATCCAGGGTGCGCTGTCCGATCGGTTCGGTCGGCGTCCGGTTGTGTTGCTGTCCAATTTAGGGTTAGGCCTCGACTACATTGTAATGGCGCTTGCGCCCAACCTGGCCTGGCTCGTCGTAGGCCGTGTCATCTCCGGGATGGCCTCCTCCAGCTTCAGTACTGCCGGCGCCTATATCGCCGATGTGACGGCACCGGAACAGCGGGCGGCGGCGTTGGGCAAGATCGGTATGGTTTTCGGCCTCGGGTTCATCTTTGGCCCAGCCTTAGGTGGCTGGCTCGGTGCGATCGATCCCCGATTGCCGTTTTGGGGTGCAGCGGCACTCAGTCTCATGAACGCCTGTTATGGATTCTTCGTGCTGCCCGAATCTCTCCCAGGTGATAGGCGAATGGCCTTCAGCTGGAGGCGGGCCAATCCGATTGGTTCGCTCGTGCTCCTGCGCTCACATCACGAACTCTTCGGTCTCGCAACCGTTGCGTTCTTCGGCTATCTGGCTCACGCGGTGTTGCCGAGCGTCTCAGTCCTGTACATGGGATATCGCTATGGATGGGGACCGGCGAGCGTGGGACTGATGATGGCGGGCGTCGGCCTGGCCGCAATGATCGTGCAGGGCGGGTTGATCCGTCCGATCACCGCTCGGTTTGGCGAACGCCGCACGCTGCTGCTCGGCTTGCTTTGTGGAGCAGTTGGATTTTCCGTTTATGGCATTGCGCCGGAGGGCTGGATCTTCTGTCTTGGTATTCCCGTGATGGCCTTCTGGGGTCTTGCCGGTCCGTCAAATCAAGCGCTCATGACACGCCACATCAGTAGTTCTGAGCAGGGCCAACTGCAGGGGGCCATCGCCAGCATCAATGGCATGACCGGCATGATCGGCCCGACGCTGTTCGCGCAGACCTTCGCCTTCTTCATCCGATCCAATTCCCCAGTCAATTCTCAGCACTCAGGTTTCAGTACGTCCCTCGATCTTCCCGGCGCTCCGTTCATCCTCGCCTCGCTCATGCTCTTCAGTGCCGCTGTGATTGCATGGCGGACGACGAAAGCCGAAAGATCATAGACCAACTGCTTCCGTGGGTTCTGGGTGGAGTCTGTGTGATGTGCCTGACGATCCAAAAAACGACGCTGGACCCATGACCGCGACCATTTTGCGCTGAACGACATCAGCGGTTGCCAGTCCGACATTCATGACCAGGCGCGAAACTTCCGCTGCGGTCTAACCGAAAGGGAGCCGAGTGGTAAGAAGGGTGAGAGGTGTTAGTATGAAGACCAGAGAGCGAAGCGCCTTTGATTATCATGAGGTGATTGCGTACACGCACAATGCGTGAGCGGATATTCGACGGAGGATATTTCCGATGCTCAAAGCCATTGTTAGATGGGGCGTTGCCTGGCCGGTCGTCATCGCATGTCTTGTCGGAATTAAGACGCCGTGTGCAGCGGCTGATCCCGAGACGGACACGCGACGTTTTCAGATCGAATTTGAAACCGGTGCGATCTGGCAGGGCCGCAACGAGATTCACATTCCTGACTCGGCGGCAGGGACACGCTTCTCGCTTGTCGACATTCAGGACAGTACCCCCATCGTGCAACGACGGGTGGAAGCGACATGGTATCCTGGCCGCCGACATGCGCTTCGTTTCGTCTATCAGCCACTCGGATTCTCCGGGACCGGGTCGTTTGCTTCGCCGGTGTTGTTTGCTGGAGGCACCTTTGCACCGGGTGCTCCCGTGGAATCTGACTACAAGTTCGACTCCTACCGAGTGACCTATCGCTATCTCTTCTACGAATCATCAGCATGGCGAGTAAGTGCGGGCGCCACGGCCTTCATTCGCGACGCCAAAGTGGAATTGAGGCAAGCCGGTTCGACCGCAACTGATAGTAACGTCGGCTTTGTGCCGCTGCTGAGCGTGAATGTGGAATATCACTTCGCGCCACGGTGGATGGCTGTAGTGGATGTGGACGGGCTGGTGGCTCCGCAAGGACGCGCTTTCGATGCTGCCGCGAAGATCCGCCACGATCTCACCGACCATTGGTCGGTCTCGGCGGGGTATCGCACGTTTGAAGGCGGGGTGGATAACGGTGAGCGGTTCGCCTTCGGCTGGTTCCACTTCGCCGTGGTCTCAATTGGGTATCGGTACTGACGCGGCTTTTCGTTCAGAGGTCCTACGCGAGGCGGTTGATGAACGACCAGCTTGATCCCTCGGTGCATGAATGGGCCAAGTACGAGCGGCT
>JAEURV010000219.1 GCA_016788465.1 Nitrospira sp.
CAATCGCACATGGATGTGTGGCCGGGTCCGACGAGTCCAGGTTAGTGGCGAGGGTTGGTGGTGAGGAGTTTGACAGGGAGGCCGATAGCCTGTGCCTCTGCAGCGAGTCGTTTATCTGCAGTCAGGGTGGAGGCTCCGGCGGATTCGGCGACGGCGAGGTGCAGGGAGTCGAGGGTGCGGAGGGTGCCCTGCAACTGGGCCAGCCACGATCGTGCCACCCGGTAGTCGCGTGTTCGTACGGGTAAAACGCGGTAGTATCCCTCCTCCAAGTGTGTCTCGAATTGCGTCAGAATGCGGGCGCCTTCTTCGCGGGACAAGGTCTTCTCTCTCATCTTTCGTGAAACGGCGGAGGTCAACTCCACCAGCGTCAGGTCGCTGATCACCGGCGAGGTGAGGCTTCGCAGTGTCCGTTCTGCAAGAAGGCTGATGGGTTCGGGGCAGTAGTAGGCGGCGAGTACGCTGGTATCGACGTAGGTCGTCATGCGCGTTCTTCAGTCCTGGCCTGCTGGACGATGCGGCTTAATGAGCGACCTTTCGGCCTGATCGTGCGGCGGAGGGCCGCGAGTGACGGCAGGCGTTTGGGACGTTTCGCCGGTGGCACCAACTTGGCGATCACGGCCCCGCGTCGAGCGATAGCAATCGTCTCACCGGCCTCGACGCGGTCAAGTAATGTCTTGAGCTGGAGCCGAGTTTCTTTTACGTTGACGGTTCCCATGGCATCCTCCTGTGTACACGGTGAATGTACATCGTGAGAGAACTATGGTCAAGCTGGGGAGTGAGATCCGAAAACGCACCGAGCCAACGCATTGGGTTTGATCTTGCCACTAACAGTTTGCTGAAAAACTCGGTTTCTGCTTCGCGCACTGTTGCACGATGATCGAAAGAACTGTGGCACCCTACACCCAAGATGCTCAAAAAGGCCGTCCAGCAAGGCCGCAGCGAGTGAAGGGGCGAGGCGTACGCTTCGGTAGGTTGAGCGCCGGAGCGATCCGAGAACACTGCTGGAGGACTTTTTCAGCATTCTGCTAAAGCTCGGGTAGAAGAAAAGGTGCCGGGAGTCTTGTCTTGGACACCGCTTGTAAGGCGTAGGAGACGTACTGGTTAGAGATGTCCAGGTTACGGCTGAGCCCCCCGGGGGCGCTCGATATGGGCACTGCTTCTGATGGCCTTAGTCCCCGTGGTCACTCCATTCGGTGCCGACACACACTCCTTCGAACCGTGCCAGCCGACTACAACATCTTCAATCAGGCCAATCGCTACAATCTCAATACCCCTTTCCTGTGCGCAATCGCTCGCGGTAATCCCCCACACTTGGGGTGTGTTTCAAGGACAGAGTGAGCGGCGGACGGGTGTTTCGACCGGATAGGGCCTTCCTGTCTGCTTCATTTGTAGATGATTCCGCCCCTCGGCCTTGGCTAGCTCGGCGTTTAGGCTGCTTCAATGGGCAATCGCAGTCCAAGGGCCTGCAGCACGGTGGCCAGATTGTGGATTTCAGGATTCCCGTCCTTCGAGAGCATCCGATAGAGATGTTCCCGATTGAGTGCGGCGATCTTGGCCAGCCGGGACATTCCGCCGTGCGCTTCGGCGACATGCTTGACGGCGAGCAGAAAGGCCTCGCGGTCTCCGGCTTCGAGGGCTGCATCCAGATAGGCTGCCGCTTCAGCGGGGTCTTGCAGGTCGTCCATGAGTTTGGCGTGGTACTTTCGACTTCGCATGAGGCTTCCTCCTCCGTTGATAGTCGGTCCACAACTGTTGGGCTTGTGCAATATCTGCCGGTTGAGTCGCCTTGCTTCCTCCGCACAGCAGCAGCACGATGGTGTTTCCATCCAAGGCGCAGTAAACGCGATAGCCAGGGCCATGGTGTTCTCGCAATTCGATCACGCTGTGCCCTAGGGCTTTGCGATCGCCCCAATTGCCGAGGCTTATGCGGTCAAGTCTTGTGCGGATACGGGCTCTGACGGCGCGCTCGCGCATGGCTCTGAGCTGTAGTGTATAAGCTACAGTTCTGTCAATCGGGCCGCACTAATCTAGGGGTCGGTTGGCAGGATGCACGTCCGGGGGGACATGCCCGGAATAAGCAGGGTCAGCCTTTTACCGTAACGATTGACGCAGGCTCACAGGGACGCTGAAAGAGCTACTCACCCATCTGTACTGATCGTCAGGACCGAGTGAAAGAGAACGCCCCATCTCTCAATCGCGGGGTTTGGGGAACTTGGTTTCTTCTCTGTGCGTGCTTCGTGCCGAAGCACTGGTCTGGATTATGTCGGCCCATGTGCCCTCCGTCCCAATAGATGGAGGGTTGGGTGTCCAGATGTTTGATCACCTTCCGCTCTTTCGATCCTTGTCACACTAATTGATATCGCTTGCAATGAGTGCTCAGGGCCATTATTCTAAGCGCGCCACGCATTTCGGATTCCAAATTGTAATGAGTATCAATCAAATCAACGTACTGGTTGTGGACGACGATGCCGGCGTCCGGGCCATTCTGCAGGAGGTGCTGCTGCAGGAAGGCTATGGCGTGACCATGGCCGAGGACGGCAACACGGCAATCCAGATTGCCAAGGAGTCGGTCGTCCATATCGTCATCACGGATTTGCAGTTACCCGATATCGACGGGTTGGAGATCATCGATCGTCTGGTCAAGCAGGATGCCAAGATCATCTCCATCATGATGACGGGGTTCGGAACGATTGAAACCGCGGTGCGGGCCATGAAGTCCGGGGCGTTCGATTTTATTACCAAGCCGTTCGATCTCGAGACCGTCGCGGTGGTGGTGCGAAAGGCCGCGGAGTTTTATCGGCTGCGACAGGAAAACCACCTGCTCCGGAAAGCCGTCCGGGATCAGTATCGGTTGGAGCAGTTGGTCGGAGTCAGCGAGCCGATGCAACAGGTGCTGGAGTTCGTGCAAAAGGTCGCCGACAGCGACAGTACGGTCATGATCCAAGGGGAGAGCGGCACCGGCAAGGAGCTGGTCGCCCGGATGCTCCACTTCAACAGCCTGCGAAGAGACCGCCCGCTCGTTCCGGTAAATTGCGGGGCGATTCCTGAAAATCTCCTGGAATCGGAGCTCTTCGGACATGAAAAAGGCGCGTTCACCGGCGCGACCCATTCGAGGATGGGTCGGTTTGAATTGGCGAACGGCGGGACGATTTTCCTCGATGAAATCGGCGAGATGAGCCTTCCGCTCCAGGTGAAGCTGTTGCGGGTGTTGCAGGAGCGGGAATTTGAACGGGTCGGCGGCAATCGCACGATTCATGTGGATGTCCGGATTATTGCCGCCACGAATCAGGATTTGGAGCTGCAGGTGGAGGAACGGCGATTTCGAAAGGATCTCTTCTACCGCCTCAATGTCATTCCCATCCTGATTCCTCCTTTGCGAGATCGCCGAAGCGACATTCCCCTGCTGATTGAGCATTTTCTGACCCGTTTCAATCAGAGTAAGCATACGGATGTGTCGGGTTTTTCGTCGGATGCCTTGAACGTGTTAATCGAGTACGATTGGCCCGGCAACATCCGCGAGTTGGAGAACATGATCGAGCGCTTAGTCGTTCTGAAGAAACAGGGGACCTTGTCTGTGGAGGACTTGCCTCCTAAAATCGGACGCAAGTCGCCGGTGCCTGAATTCAAGGAGCAGTTCATCCGGTTCAACGACGACGGGATCAATCTCTCGAGAGAGGTAGAACAGTACGAAAAGCAGCTCATCATGGAAGCGTTGCGCAAAGCCAACGGTGTCACCTCCAGGGCTGCGCAGCTGCTTCACCTGAATCGAACCACTTTGGTTGAAAAGCTGAAACGCAAGGGAGTTGATCCACGCTCCCATGTCGAAACCCTTCCCCTCTGGCCGCGCTCGTCCAGTCAAAAGATTGACGACCTTCCGACCTAGTCGATGCCAGTCCTGACGCGATTCGTGCAGACTTTCAATCTCTTCCGATAACACCTCTGATTTTGTTCGAGTTTTTCCCTGATGCGAGGGGCATGAGCTTTGCTGGTGTCTTTGCGCTGTGGATCTCTGTCGTCTCCCATATGTCCGAGTGGTCCTCCAGATCGTCGTCTGGGTGATCGTGCCTTCGGTGGTACTTGGGCAGACGCTTCCCACTGGGAAGAGTCCGAGCAACCGTGCGGGAGAACGGCCGGCCGCGGTAAAAAACCAAGCGCCCGTCGAACGACTGACATTGCTCTTGCCGGATGACGGCCCGCGCCTGGAGGGTCAGTCGACCGGGATCGATGGGTTGGCCTGGCAGGAGGGACAGTCTGCCTATAGGAAGCAGGCATGGACGGAGGCGCAACGATTCTTTGTCAAGATTGTCACGGACTATCCTGAAAGCCCGCTTGTGCCATCGGCCAAGGCCTTTCTTATTGAATTGGCCCTTCGTGAGGACTCCTCAGGCCAAGGTCGCTCGTTGGGAATTCAGGAGTACAAGAAGCTCTTGCGAGACCATCCGCAGTCACTGAATGCGCGGAGAGCCGAGTGGCGGATTGCGGACTTGTACTTTGAACAAGGATGGTATCAAGAGGCGCACGTGTTCTACGAACAAGCCTTGGCCCATCCGACCGGCCAGCAGTTCGATGGTCCGCGAGCGTTGCTGGGCCTGGGCTACGCGTATATGGCGATGGGGAAGTGGAGTGACGCCGAACATGCGTTTGCAAATGTCCGCACCAGAAGTGAGCAGGAGTCGTTGTTGCAAGGGGCCACACTGGGATTAGCCCATGCCTTGTATCGGCAGCAGCGATATGCCGACGCCCAACCCCTCTTCGACCTCGCCTATCGACGCTGGCCGCATCTGGTGAAAGCGGATCCGCTTGCGATTCAGCGGTTTGCCGTGACGGAAATCAAGCTCCAACATGAGGCTTCCGCAAGAGAGCTGCTGCTGTTGCTGTACAATCTCTATCCCCGTCACGAGCATGCACCTGCCGCTTTACTGCAGCTTGCCGAGAGTCTGCGGGCCGGCGCCAACCAGCGACTTGCCGAGTTTGTGTACGCCCTTATTCCGTCGCTCTACCCGTATAGCGTGCCGGCTGCGACCGCCAAACTCCGCTTAGCGGTTCAGCGGAGCGAGACGACACAGGCGGCGGGAGTCGAGTCGCTGGAGCAGACTGTCAGCGCCATGATGCGCGATGTTCCGCAGGCGTCTCCGACTACGGCATCCTATCGGTTATTGTTGGAGGACATTGCTGCGCGAGAAGCTGCGAACCCCACCGGGAACGAAGCACTCTTTTACCTGGCGAAAGAGGCGGAACAGGCCAATGAGATGAATCAGGCCGTTCGCCTTTACCGAGACATTACCCTGAAGTCGGCGAATGCGAACGACCCTTGGGCTGTGAAGGCGGGAGACCGCCTCGCCGCGATCCTCACTCCATGGATGGAAGCGGCCGTCGCATCGCAAGATGATTTCACGGTCGTCAGTCTGTTCCATCGGCATGGGGCTGTGGCCCGGCAACGCTATGCGCGCTCACCGCTGTTGCTGCAGATCGCCGAAGCACATCGTCGGCTCGGATTTGCAGCGGAGGCCATCAGTCTTCATCAACAGGTGATCAAGGTGCACCAGGAGCCGGCCTTGATCGAACCGGCCTTGATCGGCCTTGGAAAGATCTACCTTGATCAGCGCGATCCCGATGCGGCGAGGAAAGTGCTGGAGCGATACCGTTTTCAGTTTCCACTCGGAAGTTATGAGGGGGAAGTCGTACTGCTGTTGGTGCAGGCCATGCGGCAGCAACGAGACATGCAAGGACTTCTCAATTTGTGCCGAACGTGGCTACTGCGCCATCCCGGTCACCGGGAACGTCCTGCCATGTATCTCCAGCTGGCCAAGACGTTGGGGGAGTTGGAGAAGCTTGAAGAGTCCGCCCTTGCCTATGAAGAAGGGTTCAAGGCCGGAGCAGTCGCTTCTCCCGATGCGTTGATGGCGTATGCCGACACGTTATCTCGGCTGAATCGACACGAACAGGCCATCGCCGCGTATCAGTCGGTATTGGAAAAAAAGCCCAAGCTGCGCCAAGCCGAATGGGCTCGCCTGCAGACGGCACAGCATTGGACCGCGCTAAAACAATACGACCGCGCCACGGTGGCTCTGGCGGAACTCGGCCATGCGGATGATGAGATGGTCAACCGGCTCTCAGCATCGCTCAAGGGGGTTGCGCAAACGGTCAGGCGTTCCGGAAAGGCGGAGGGGCTATGATCAGCACGACGACGAATCCTGAAGAACAGGCACTGTTACAGGCCGCGTTTCGGAGTTTCGATGAAGCTGCGCACACGTTACAGCAATCGTACAGCGCACTGACGGCACGTGTGGAGGAGATGGACGCGGAACTTGCGCAGAGCAATGACGCGCTTCGTCGACAGCTTATCGACAATGAAGCTATGCGCATGCGGTTAGATGGGATTCTGGAGTCGTTGTCGACGGGAGTCGTGGTGGTGGATGAGAGCGGCGTCGTGACTCGCAGTAATCGAGCTGCGGAACAACTGCTGGGGGCGAGCGATGTAGAGCTGCGATCCCGTTACATCCAGGAGGTTCTAGCGGATCGAGGTCTCTCGGTCTCTGATCGTCCCCAACGAATCGGGCAGAGTGTGGTCTCAATCAGTCAGGTTCCACTCCGAAATGATTCAGGCGAGGATTCCGGGCATCTCGTTCTGTTTCAGGACATCAGTCGGATCTATCAGCTTGAAGAACAATTGCAGCGCAAAGATCGGCTTGCCGCCATGGGTGAGTTGATCGGCCGGATCGCGCATGAGATCCGCAACCCATTGGGCAGCGTGGAGCTCTTTGCGTCTTTGCTTCAACGTGACCTCGGTGAGCATCAGCCCGCGCAACGGTATGCGCAACAGATTTCGCAGGCCGTTCGGTTGATGGACGGTCTCCTGGCAAATCTCCTGCTGTACATGCGGCCGGTCCGTCTGACCCGAGCATGGCATGCGGCAGAACCCTTGCTACAGGATTCCATGGAGTTAGCGGCTCATGCGATTACAAAAGTACCGGTCACTACCCGCATCCATATCAGTCCGGAGGTGCCGTCGATTTGGTGCCATGACGGACAACTCAAACAGGTCATCGTGAATTTAGTCGTCAATGCAGTACAGGCGATGCCGAACGGGGGCGAGTTGGAGATCAGCCTCTCCCGAGAGCCGTCGCAGACGCTCGGAATGTCTGCAGTGAGACTGACCGTCCGTGACTCCGGTATCGGGATCGATCCGGCCCATCGTTCGCGTCTGTTCGATCCGTTCTTTACGACGAAGGAGGAAGGGACCGGTCTGGGGCTCGCGATCGTGCATTCCATTATTGAAGCGCACCATGGACGGATTGATGTCGAGAGCACGGTCGGGCAAGGCACGGCCTGTTCAATAGTCCTCCCTCATCCCTCGGTCGTTGAAAGTCCAAGTCTCACAGCTAACCCTGGTGGTGAAGCGGAGCACGTCAGTGACTCCGAGCCGACGGTGCGAGAGGTCGTCCTCATGGAGGATTCGTCGTATGACTGAGCGTGAGAAGCAAACCCCCACAACAGAAACGGGCGAGGAGCAGGAGCGGATTCTGGTCGTCGACGACGATCCGTCGATGCGCATTGCCTTGATGGAAACCGTCAGGCGACTCGGCTATGCCGTACAGGGAGCGGCCGATGGGACGGAGGCGTTGGAGCGAATCACGAAGTTTCGTCCTTGGTTGGTAGTGACTGATTTGCGCATGCCGCGCCTCACCGGTCTCGATCTGATCAAGGAGATGAAGGCACGAGCCCCTCAGACGGCGATCGTGCTTATGACGGCCTATGGGACTGTTGAAACGGCCGTAGAGGCGATGAAGCTGGGTGCCAGCGAGTATCTGTTGAAGCCCTTTTCCATGGATGTGCTGGAACGGGTGATTGCCAATCTCAAAGCAGGTCGTGAGGAAGGGACTGGACTCGGTCAGCCTATCAATCAGGTAGAGCACCGAGCACTGCTCAGCCAGGACCCGGGAATGGTGAGACTGCTGAGCACCATTGAAGGAGTGGCCTCCAGTCAAGCCACAGTCCTGATTCATGGAGAAAGTGGAACAGGTAAGGAGTTGCTGGCACGATTTATCCACTTGCGAAGTCCACGGGCTCATCGACCGTTCATTGCGGTGAACTGCGCAGCGCTTCCCGACGGGTTGCTGGAGAGCGAACTCTTCGGCCATGAGCGAGGTGCGTTTACCGGTGCCGTCATCCGAAAAGTCGGAAAGTTTGAGATGGCTCATACAGGCACCCTGCTCTTGGACGAAATCAGCGAAATGAACCTGGCGCTCCAGGCAAAACTGTTGCGCGTCTTGCAGGAACGCGAGGTGGATCGAATCGGCGGGCGTGATCCGGTTCCGGTCAACATTCGTGTCATCGCCACCACCAACCGTATTCTCTATCGAGAGGTTGAGCAGGGCCGCTTTCGCGAGGACCTCTATTACCGGTTGAATGTGTTTCCCGTGACGGTGCCGCCGTTGCGTGAGCGCATCGCCGATATTGCTCTGCTTGCGCGCCATTTTGTGAACCAATCGGCCGTGCGAAACGGCCTGACTCCTCCGGCTTTGTCGGAGGGGGCTCTGGCGCACTTACAACGGCTCCCTTGGAAAGGAAATGTGCGTGAACTGGAAAACGTGATGGAACGGGCCCTACTGTTGGCCGGCCAGGGCCCTATCTTGCCGGAACATTGTCCTCCGGAACGGATCGAGGAGGTGACCATCCCGCTTAGCCGCGCGACGCAAGCGGCGAATGGATCGCTGTGGGAAATGGAACGAGAGCTGATATTCAAAACGTTGGCGCGTGTGAAAGATAATCGCACCCATGCGGCAAAAGAGTTGGGAATCAGCATTCGTACACTTCGCAATAAGCTTCGAGAGTATCGGGAGGGTGAACACTCGGCCTCCAATCCGCCATGAGGGGGAACATAATTGCCGATAGGAAAATTTGTCCCGGGCCATCAATGCTCTCAACAACCTTCAGGGTGGCGTGAGGGGTTTATGGCAGGAGAGGTAGTCGGGAGCAGTGCTGCTGGTGGAGTCTCTACAGTGAGATAGGCATCTAGGTTGCATGAACGATAGTTCAGCACACTGAAAGGAGTACGCAGGCATGACGATTTTCGATCGAACGATGCGGTTGCTTGAGCGCACGCTGGACCTCCGCAGTGGTCGGCAACGCGTGATCGCTTCAAATCTCGCCAACGAAGAAACTCCGGGCTATCGCGCATCGGAGCTGACATTCATGGATCAATTGCAGTCGGCACATCGCGGGCGCCCCCCTATCGTTTTGACGGCGACGCAGCCCCGGCACTTCGGTCTACAGGGGGCTCAAGGCGTGCAGGCGGTGACCGGAAGGCTCAATGAAGTGCCGGCCGGAGACATTCCGCTTGATGCCAACTCGGTGAATCTTGAATTGGAGATGGCGAAGTTGTCCGAGAACGTCATGCAGTATAACGCCGCGGCCACAATTCTGGCGAAGAAGTTTAACGGACTGTTGAACGTGATACGGGAGGGAAGGTAGCGCCTTACTGAGCCATTCACGGTAGGGTGGCGGTTGAAGAATCACTCTTGAGAATGAGGAGGTTCGCGATGGAGATGTCCGATAGTTTGGCTGTTTCGGTTTCCGGGCTGGATGCCCAACGGCGGCGACTCAACGTGATTGCCAGCAATCTTGCCAACGCGCAGTCGACTAAAACGCCGTCTGGCGGTCCGTATAAGCGTCGGGACGTTGTGTTTCGATCGACCGCTGTCCCCAGTGCATTTCAGCGATCTTTTCGGCAGGTTGCCGTGGGCCCATCGGCCCATGCTCTTGAGGGGGTCGCGGTGTCTCGTGTGCAAGAAGATCCAAAGCCCGGGCAACTCATCTACGATCCGCACCATCCGGATGCCGATCCGAAAGGATTTGTCCGGCTTCCCAACGTCAATGTCATGGAGGAAATGGTGAATATGATCGGGGCGTCGCGCGCCTATGAGGCCAATGTGCAGGCGATCAACGCGACACGCGCCATGTGGAACAAGGCGCTGGAAATCGGGAGGTAATGATGGGACAGATTACCGGTGTGACATCCGGCATCGCTCCCATCGCCGATGTGGCGTCGATCGGATCGACGGGAGCGGCCGGGAAATCAGGAACCTCAGGATTTGTCGATTCGCTCAAGTCGGCGATCGGCAATGTCAACGATGCCCAAAAGGAAGCGAGTCGAGCGGTGGATGCGCTGATGACCGGCGATACGCAAGATATTCATCGGACCATGGTTGCGTTGCAGCAAGCTGATGTGTCCTTTCAATTGATGATGCAGGTCAGAAATAAGCTCGTGGCCGCCTACGAGGAAATTCAACGGATGCAGATTTGATCGGTGCCGTGGGCTGACGATTAAGGGGTGGGCATGCTCTCTAAGTTTTCGCTCAATCAACGGATGATCATCCTCGTTGCGTTGGCGGGGTCGGTTGCCGGTCTGATCGCCATCGCATTGTGGACGCAACAGCCTGACATGCAAGTGTTGTTCACTCATCTTGGCAGCGAAGACGCGGCCGCCATTGTCGATAAGCTCAAAGAGACCAAGGTGCCGTACGAGACGACCGGCGGCGGAGCGACGATCCTGGTGCCGAGCGACCAGGTTCACGATCTGCGATTGCAACTCGCGACCCAGGGGCTTCCCCATGGCGGAGGAGTCGGATTCGAAATCTTCGATAAGACTTCGATCGGGATGTCCGAATTTGTCCAGAAATTGAATTATCGTCGAGCTTTGCAGGGGGAGCTGGCACGAACCATCGCTCAGATGCCGGAAGTGGAACGGGCACGCGTCCATCTGGCCATTCCGGAACGTCGATTGTTTGCGAGTGAACAAGAGAAAGCGAGAGCGTCCGTGATCGTGACGCTTCGTGGTGGACAGCAACTCTCTCCGGCGCAGGTGCAGGGCGTCATCCATCTCGTGTCGAGCAGTGTGGAGGGGCTTCAATCGCGCGATGTGACCGTGGTGGACGGACACGGGCGTCTCTTGTCGGCGACGGCGACGGATGAGACGGCCGGGCTGACCAATACGCAGCTCGATTATCAGCGAAATATTGAAAAGGATATCGAGACACGTATCCAAACGATGTTGGAACGGATCGTCGGACCCAATAAGGCGGTTGTTCGCGTCTCGAGTGTCGTCGATTTCAGAAAAGTCGAGACGACGGAAGAACGCTATGATCCGAATAGTCAGGTCGTGAGAAGCGAACAGCGTGGCCAAGAAAAGTCCAATGGGATCAACGGGGTCGGCGGCGGAGTGCCAGGCGTTCAGTCGAATGTGCCGCCGGGGACGGATCAAGAGCCGGCGCAAACCAGTTCGAACAGCAGTCAAACGAAGAACGAGACCGTCAACTACGAGATCAGCCGCACGGTGTCGAAAATTGTGGAGCCTGTCGGTGCCATCAAGCAGCTGTCCGTTGCGGTGTTGGTCGACGGGGTCTACGAAACCGCAAAAGTCGGCGAAGGTCAGGCCGGAGAAACTCCGGCTGCGGTACGAAAATATACTCCACGATCGGAAGAAGACCTCAAACGAATCGAAGACATCGTGAAAAAGGCAATGGGATTCTCGGCTGAACGACAAGATCAGGTGCAAGTCGTGAATGTTCAGTTCGGGACCGAGCCGGAGGAGCTGCAGACTGCGACCACGGAAGTTGCGTCAGAAGGGTTGAAGCCGTGGATGCCGTATCTCCGCTATGGAGTAGGCATTCTTCTCTTTGCCGTCATTCTCTTCTTCGTCGTACGACCCTTGCTCGCCATGTTGGGGGCGACCACGGAACAGATACAGGCAGAGGCGTCCGTGGCTGAGCTCACCGGTGCGAATGCGGGCGGAGCAACCCTGCCCAATGCTCCAGATCGAGCGCAGATCATTGAGATGGCCAAGAAAAACCCTGATGCGACGGCCGTCGTCGTTAAGGAATGGTTGAAGAGTCCGAGCTAACGTCCAACGATGGCACAGACACTTACCGGTGAACAAAAAGCGGCGATTCTGCTTCGTGCGATCGGAGAAGAAGCGGCTGCGCAAGTCATGAAGCAACTGGATCCGAAGGAGATCAAGAAGTTGGGCAGCTTTATGAGCGGGACAGC
>JAEURV010000222.1 GCA_016788465.1 Nitrospira sp.
TCGTCGAAGGAATAGGTCTCGCTGTCCAGTAGACAGCCATCCAAGTCTGTGAGTAGTAGATAGCGTGGCATAGTGGTTAGAGGTGTCGTAAATCCTCGTTGACCTGTGAACGGGAGTGGCCGACCAGACGTCGCTCCAAGAAATCTTTGGCCAGATCCTTTCCTCCCAACCCCAACGCCAGCGCCGCAGCCAGGACGAGGCCGCCCCAGGTAATCCCAAATCCAACCACCACGATATGTTGGGCGATGCCGAGCTGTTCAAGCGCCATGGCGACCGTCAGCAGTTGAATGCCCCAGCGTGTGCCGGCGGCAATCCAGCGAGCCGGCGGTAACCCCGCATTGACGGCGGCGATCAGGACGGCCTGGGACACGAAATTCGAGACGAGGTAGCCGATGATGCCGATGACGGCGGCTGTGACCAGGTGCGGAATATAGGACAACAGCGAATGGGCGGCTTCGTTGATCGGGGCCACATTGAGCGCACCCAGCGAGGCGGTGGTGGAGAAAATGACGATCAGCCAGTAGGTGATTCGGCCGATGATGTAGGAAGGGTCACTCTTGATGCCTCCCCGAAGAAGAGCCGCGGCAATCCCGATCCGATCACAGAGTCGGTCCAGGCCGATCATCCGAAGCAGCCGCTCCGTAAAATGTCCGGCTCCCCAAGCCACAACCAAACCGACCAGCAGGAGGATCATCATGGCCAGAACTTTGGGAAGGATGGCAAGCACATGTTCGCCGAGTGTGGTCACGGGTCCGAGTAACGTCTGTTCCCAGGTTGATGTCATGGCTGGCTCCTTTCAGACCTCACGGGGGTCGTGCTGACGACATCCCTCGCATCATGGGACTGAGGCCAACGAGTCACAAGATACTCTTTCTCTTTTTCAAACGTTCGACAGAGTGTTTCGATGAGGTGTTCGGCTTCCGCCGTCGTCAGTCCTTGACTATCCAGTACGAACGAGGCGGTTTTCCCTAAATAGAGTGGAGTCAACGCCTTGAGGAGATGCTCTTGAGGCAGCACATTGCGATGGTGTGCCAGTGCCGCGTCGTAAATGATGTGTGCCCACAAGGAATCGGGGATACGGAAATCTCGTGCAGGGACCTCCTGAAGTCGAGACAGCTGGTCGAGTACCTCTTCGGAGAGTATGCGCACCCAAATGTCGTGTAAATCGGTCAGGCCGAGATGAAATAAATCTATCATCCGTTCGACGTTCACATTCACGGGCTCGACGCCCACCTCATATTGGAAGCCGAAGAGCGGCACCTTCCGCGATTCAGTCACAGAGAGCCAGGTCGGGGCATGCGCTTCCATCAGGGCGAACAAGGCTCCCACGACCTGCCGCAACATGGAGGAAAGGTCTGCGGCCGGGTCTTTCGGGTCATGAATCTTGGCACCGAGAAAACTCTGGCAGACCTTGGCGCCGTTCGTGATGGCTTCAGTCGTCATCCAAATGTCGATGCCAAACCGTGCGACGTCGGACTCCCATACGTGCTTTTCAAGATAGTGCTGAGCGAGTTCTCCGGTGAATCCGAAATCTCCTCCGATCGGCTGACGAACTTCTTGGCCGTAGAGGGCGCGGGTCAAGGGATAGGCGATGCTGTTCGTGATGGTGCCGTCGTATTTGTGGCGTCGATAATAGGGCGCTACGTAATCGTATCCTTCCTTGATGATGGGGCGAAGAAGCAGCTCCATCCATTCAGGCGTGATGCTCCGCACATCCGAATCAACCACGGCACAGGCTTTCACTTTCAGCCGTCGAGCGATCTCAAAAATGGTGCGGAATGCGCTCCCCTTGCCGGGGATTCCATGATACGGGGTCACAATCCGGTGCAGCGTGCTTTGCCGATCGCTGATAAAGAGCGGTTCGAGATCAACCATGGTATGGGCGACCATGGCCGGCGTTTCATCGGTGGAGCCCCCGTCTGAGTTCACCAGGACAGCGCGATACCCATGGAAGTACTTGGCTAGGCCTGCGCCGACCGCACGAACGACATGGCCGATCGTTTTCGCATTGTTGAAGCTGGGAATGCCGACCAGAATGTCGGCGTGGTGGACCGCATCCAGGAGATCTTCCGTTTCAGCAGTGAGTGGAATCAGGCCGTTGTTCATCATGAGACAGGCTGTCGTGTTTCCGCTGCAGGGTCCCAGGCATGGTCTTGCTCGACCGCATCCATGAGCCGATGGAAAATATCAGGGACGGCGTGGGTCACACGGCTCCAGTTCGAAATCATGGGGACACCAAGGGGGTCTTCAAGAAAACTATCGGTGGCCAATGTCATTCCGCGCAAAAACACCTCGACTGCCCGTCGCTCTTCATGGCGATCGAACCGCAGGCTGTTGATCGCCGCGTCATTTTCATAGCGACTAATGGCTTCCTGTGCGGCCTGTAGGTATGTGGCTCGTAGAGTCTTGAGCGTACTTTCTGAGAGAACCAACCCTTCGCTTGCCAGATTGCGGAACAGCGATTTCGTGATGTCCACGCACATTTTTAATAACCCGGCGTCCGGATTGTGAGTGGAGAGGGTTTGATGCTTATGCTCATAGGCATCGGCGATATCGGCTTGGCAGATCCGTCGAAGCGCACAATTCCGGTAGACCTCGGCCAACATCCCGACTTCAAGTCCCCAATCGCCTGGAATCCGATTGATCCAAGCCAGATCTCGCACCATCGCAAACTCGCCGGCCAGCGGGTACCGAAAACTGTCGAGAAACGAGAGGAGCGAATGCGGCCCGACCAGCATTTGCAGACTGCGGATCAGCGGCGTGATGAAGAGACGTGTCACGCGTCCATGCATCCGGTCCGTCACACGGCTGTAGTAGCCTTTACAAAATTCGTAGGCAAGATTCGGATTGGCAATAGGATAACAGAGGCGAGCAAGGTATTGCCGATCATAGCTCACAATGTCACAGTCATGCAGTGCGATGACTTGGCTTTGGCCTCGGGCCAGGACATAGCCGTAGGCCGTCCAACACCCGCGCCCCTTGCCTTGGTGTCCGATGTCGATCTCATGTGAGACTAGGACATTCAGGATCGCTTGAATGCGAGCGCCGTCGTTCCAGATGACGCGGACTCGTTGAGGGAGTTGGGAAAAGAATTGTTTGGCCAGCCTGAATTCTAAGGCGGAGGCGTGATCCAATGAAATGACGATTTCATTGATGTAGCGCACATCGCTCAAGATGTCGACGATGCGTTTGAGGGCCGGTCGTTCAAGTTCCGCATAGAGAGACGGAAGGACCAGCGCGATCGGGGTCGTTTTTGCATACCGCTCCAGTTCCTGCTCAAGTTGCTCGGTATTGGGTTGACCGAGCCGGTGGAGGACAGTGACGACGCCATTTTGATAAAAATCCGACAAGGTATCCTCTCAACCTCTCGTTGATTCTTACTGCAAGCTGATCCGGCGTAAAGGCGGTAGGCTACGGCAAGGTGTATTCTGCCCAACCAGCTTTCACAAAGCAACTGAACAAGTTTGCAGGGGGCGTGCCACTTCGCGTTTCGGAGGAAGAGCGTACCTGTGTGGACTTTAGATCGAAATTGGGAGGTGATGCTGCCGGCAAGTAGTCAGGAGTGTAGGGAAAAGCAGGCAGGCTGGATGTTTTTCCCTATGGTTTATCGGTGGACAGCTTTTTCCCCAAGCGCCTGGCTAGGCGAACCATGCCGGGAGAGCGGTCAGTGGGGCTGAGGAGGACGTTCAGTACATGCAGGTGATCTTGGTCGGCAAACGCGGCGGCGAGGTGTTGCTGGAACTCCCTTTGACTACTCACGCGGAAGCCTTTCCCTCCTCCGATCAGATCGCAGATCTTATCGTATTGCCATTCATGGATATCGTTAAAAGGGCCTTCCAAAATCTCCCGCTCCGTCGAATAACCACGGTTATTCAAGAGGATGACAATCGGGGCTTGTCCATAGCGGACGCAGCTGGCCAGTTCTGTCCCGGTCATTTGGAAGGCTCCATCCCCCACGAGCACGATTGGTCGCAGACTGGGATCGGCGAATGAGGCGCCTAAGGCTGCGGGGACGGCGAATCCCATCGACGTATAGTAAGCTGGTGATAGGAACTCGAACCGATGGCGTACGTGTAGGTCTGCCGCAGCAAAGAGCGATTCTCCCACGTCCGCGATCACGACGGTCTTCTCAGTGAGCACGGTATCCAGATGCCGGAAGAGCCCTTCCAATGTCACCGGAGCATCCAGGTCTGGCGCAGCTGGTGCCGGAACGGTTTTGGCCGGGAGTGTTCGCTGGGAACGTGAAAAAGAGGGGAGCGGCGATCGCACCAGACCTTGAACGAAGTCCTGGAACTTGATGGATTCATAGCGGTGGTGTTTGATGGCGACCCGGTCGGCAGTCGCATGGATGGTCCGGCCTTCGGAGAGCAAGGGCGACGTGGCATCCAGATCCTCTACATCGGAGAGGATGGATCCCAGGATCAGCAAACAGTCGGAATCGTTAATGAATTGCTGGACATCTTCCCTGGCAATGAGGCCGCCGTATACTCCGACATAGAGCGGATGGTCTTCGCGAATGATCGATTTCCCGAGCAGCGTTGAGGCAATCGGAATATTCAGTTGTTCGACGAGCCGGGTGAGATCATCCTGGAGCCCGAATCGACCGACTTCTGCCCCCACGAGCATGGCCGGGCGTTTGGCCGACGCCAACATGATTCGTACTTCACTGAGGGCTTCTTCCAACGCGGCGGGGTCACTTGGTGTATCCTCAATACACATCGGTCTTATGCCGCCGGCGAGCGGACAGTGGACCATGTCCCTGGGAATCTCGATATAGATGGGACGGCGGTAGCGCAGGAGGGCGGCAAAAGCCCGGTCCATTTCGCGCTCGGCGGTCAAGGGATCATCAAGCGTGACCGCGGCAACGGTCATTCGCTCAAAGACCTCTCGTTGCGTTCCGAAGTCGCGGACCATATGATGCAAATATGGCGTGCGAGTTCGTTCAGACAATCCGGGGGAGCCGGTCAATAGCACCACCGGCGATCGTTCTGCATAGGCACAGGCAATGGCATTGACGGTGTTGAGCCCACCGACGCAATAGGTGACACAGACAGCTCCGATCCCGTTGATGCGAGCATAGGCGTCTGCGGCAAACCCGGCGCAATCCTCACGCGTAGTTCCCACGTGTTTGATGGGCGAGGTTTCGATCAACTGATAGAGCGAAAGCACATAGTCACCGGGAATGCCGAAGATATGCCGGACACCAAGATGGTGCAATCGATCTAGAACAGCGGATCCAATCGTTGGTTTGTGACCCATGAGATCGCTTTCTGTAGAGAGTGAGATGATCTAGCCTCAAGAAATCATACTGACTTCGGTTCGTCAAGAACAACCGGATGACAGGCGATGAATTATGATCAGTGCGTGACTACCCAACTATCAGATGAAGGGCAACAATAGCATGAGAAACGATACGAAACCGACTGCTCAGGTTCGTCTCACGGCTGCACGCGGTTCGGAGAGTCGGCATCTGTGGCTCTATGCCGGGCATGTCGGACCACTCGTCGGTCAGGCCGCTGCCGGGGATCTGGTCGATGTGCTGACCGCTGACGGGAAATTCTATGGACGAGGGCTCTACAATCCTGCGTCAAAAATTCGAGTTCGCCTGCTGACATTCCAGGACGAACCTATTGATGAGGTGTTCTGGCGAGGAAGAATTCAGCAGGCGATTCGACTCCGACAACGAGTCGTCACGCAGTCCAATGCCTATCGGCTCATTTATGCTGAGGGTGATCGACTGCCGGGGTTGATCGTGGATCGGTACGATCAACTGCTGGTCATGCAATGCCTCTCGTTCGGCATGGATAGCCGGAAGGAACTCATCGCTGATGTGCTGATGAAGGAATTGAATCTGTCGAGAGTTTATCTGCGGAACGAGGCTAAGAGTCGACAACTTGAGGGATTACCACTCGAACGGAGGTATCTCTCGGGTGGCGGTCCGACACAAGTAGAGATTCAAGAAGGACCGGCGAAGTTTCTTGTCGATGTGGAGAAGGGTCAGAAGACCGGTTGGTTCTGCGATCAACGGGAGAATCGGTTAGCGGCGGCCAAGCTTGCGGCAGGGGCCGACGTGTTGGAAGTGTTCTGCCATACCGGCGCCTTCGGCATTCATGCCGCGTTAGCCGGGGCTGCGTCAGTGGAAGGACTCGATGTCAGTCTAGACACCTTCGCGATGGCCAACACGCACGCCACGATGAACAAGGTGGAGGATCGCTGTACTTATCGACAAGCCGATGCGTTTGAAGAGATGCGGAAACTTGTGAAGGCGGGGCGGCGTTACGATGTGGTGATGCTCGACCCTCCAGCCTTCGCGCGTAGTCAACAGGCCCTGGCCGGTGCACTGACCGGGTATAAGGATGTCAATCTGCTTGGATTGAAATTGCTTAAGCCGGAAGGGTTTCTGGTAACGAGTTCCTGCTCTCATCCTGTTTCTGAAGACGATCTGTGGAAGAGTATCCGCCTCGCCGCGCGTGACGCCAAGCGCGAACTTCGTCTCATCGAACAACGAGGCCACAGTGCCGACCATCCCATCCTGGCCAGTATGCCGGAGACGCGGTATCTGAAGTGTTTTATCGTGCAGGTGTGGTAGCGGGTGTTCTATTGGTTGCTGACTATGTCTTTCCAGCCCTGTTCTCTTTCTCATAAAGCCTGACAACATGTCAGAATGCTTGCGTTCTTCTGCAAAAGGAGGTATGCCTCACAGTGTTGTCTGGCTCAGGGGGATTATGGGTAATATGGTATAGGCTCTGTAGCATTCTCATGTTCTATGTTTGCTTAAATGATCAAGTGGAAGACCAGAGGAATGAAGAGTTCAAAGCTTAGATCAACCCAGCTCCTGATGTCTGACAAACCATTGGGTTCGGTAGCCTCTTTTCCAGCTCTTGCACTCGAACAGAATGGGCAAAAGTTTTACTTTGCTACCATTCCTAAGGAGGATATTTTCCCTTTTTGTTATGTTGCAGGAAGAGACGAAGATCCCCAAGATGGTTTTCAGCGTAATCTGGACTCCAATCGTGCTCGCGACATCGCTCGATACCTCGATGATTCAATCGGCTCCATTCCAACGAATGTTGTCCTGTCTGCCCAGTCTGAGGCTGAAGTCGAGTACAATTCAAAATCTAAATTAATCAAGTTTAGACGCCAGCCAAAGGCTTTTTTGGTTCTGGATGGGCAGCATAGGCTATATGGGTATGGGCTCACAACGAAGAAGCATAGAATTCCTGTCTCAATTTATGTTGGGCTCAGTAAAAAGGAAGAGGTCTCGCTGTTCATTGATATCAATACTACTCAGAGGGGAGTACCAGCAGCACTCTTGCTCGATATCAAGCACTTGGCTGAAAAAGAATCCCTCATGGAGGCAGAACTAAGAAAGCTTTTTGATTACTTGGCCTCTGAACCCGACTCCCCGATTCACGGTCTCTTGAGCCCTTCTCAATCGGCCAGAGGGAAAATAGCTAGGCCAACGTTTAACCGCGCCGTGGAACCTGCATTGAAGAGTCAGGTGATGGACCAGCTGCCGACTCCTAAGCGATTCCTGCTTTTCAAGAACTATCTTAAGGCAGTTGAAAGTTGTCTCAGCAATCCTCACCTCCTTACGCTCTCTGCATATTTTGAGTCATTTGGCGCGTTGTTCGATGAGGTTCTTCGTGTTGCTCGTGAACGATACTCGGATTACAAGCCCGAGTCCCTTTCCAAAGTGTTAGCGCCTTTGAAAACAATTGATCTATCCCAAATCTCGAGTGGAGGGAAAGTGAAGATTTCTAAGGCCAACATTATTCCGATCCTGAAGGAGACAATAAATGGCCAGATAGTGGTCGATGAAAGCATGATATGATTCCGAAAGGAGTGGTTTATAGTGAATTGCGTTCTAAGATGGTTAAGAACTTCCCTGATGGTTCGAAGGCTGTATACGGAGGGGCTGGAACTATAGGGGAATGGCTATCTACTGGATCACTGGTAGTAAATACGTCCACGAAAAAGGAAGTTACATTTGAAGCGCCTATAGTCGAATTTGGCTCCAGCCTTTTAACTGAGATCGAAAATCTCCTCAATCATTGCTTCGAACATCTTCAGGAGCTTGTGTGCGTAAGTCAGGATTCCAGAGTAAGAAGTAAGGCCTGGAATACAGTCACAGCGTACTATTTCGCCTTTTTCTCTGCTTCAACTTTGCTGCGCCTTCTGGGACGCCCAGTTATATTCCTGACTCGAGATCAGCTTCACTCTTTTCCAAAAATGCTGGGCCACGGTGTGGCACCAAACCAGGGAGCTTTTGAAGTCAGCTGTGGCCAAGTAATTTCAGTGACCCACGGCGTGTTTAACTTGCGGTCAACCAATAAGCTCCATGAAGCCACTTGGCAGCGCTTACTTGGTCTTCTCGATGAAACGCATCGAAGCTGTATTCCGAAACCAGATGTGAAAGAGACTCTTTTTTATGACTGTCTGTCCACGAGGGTACTGTTTTCGAAGTACGTCAATTACCAATGGCCTTCATCCATACGCAATCTTGCGAACTATCGACCAGGGTTCGTGTATAAGTTGCAGACTGCTCGTAGTAGCAGCTTTAAGTTGATCAATGAATGGGATTGCGCAGGATCTCAAGAGACTGGCAACATCCTCGAGAGGTTAGTTTCAGCCTGTCGATCAGATGTCGAGAATTTTGACAACCATATTGATCTACTGATTGTGCTAGGCGCTTCTCTTTTTCTGCTATCTCGAGAACTCTATCTAGATCTGTTAATGCGTAAGACTATAGATAAAAGGTGGGAAACCAGTCGTCGTTTATACCATGGGAAAATGTGTCTCCCGGGCGGTAATTCGACGGCTCTGGCCAGAGTTTTTTAGTGATTTGGAAGGGAATGTGTGCCGAGAGTCTTTCCTCGAGGTCGACGCTCAAGTCATAGGTCCATCACAGCGGGTCAATCTGCCACGCCCACCCCGATCATGATGAGCAGCGCATAGTTCTGGTTCGTGCAGCCATCAACTGCAGGCCTGGCTCCTTCTTGTGCAACGGGAAAGGCTGACTGTTTCACGTTGGCCGGTGAGCAGGAACTACCGACGTTGCCGGTGTATCGTGCGTGGGTTGGTCGTTCCATGGTCAACGGAGAATAAGGAGAGACTCCTGAGCTCGTTGATTCAGCTTCTCAGATTACGGGGATGACACGCTGACGACACGGCGGTGCGCCGTGTCGTCAGCAATCTACCAGGCGCCACGTTAGGAATGGCCTACAAAGGCCAACCAACCGGAGCCACCTCTATCCTGCCTCCAATCATTTTCCTACTTTCAAGAGCCATCCGTCGCCGCGCTCACAGAGATTAGGGCCTTTCGCCGTAATAGCCACTCTGATGAAGGTGTCTTTGGCTGAGGCGGGGA
>JAEURV010000189.1 GCA_016788465.1 Nitrospira sp.
CGGTCTTCATCATCGACCAAAATAATGAACTTGCCTTGCTTAATATCCCGAATAGCCGCCTCAACCGTATCAAACGCGTTGCCCATATTGTGCGTCTCTTCCTCTCCCATTGCAGCGCCAGAGCAGTTTCGAGTTTGAGGTTTCAAGTTATCGGATAACCTGAAACTTGCAACTTTGAACTCGCAACTTGCCGCCTAGGCGGCAATCGGCGTGCCATGCCGCGCGATCTCCAGCAGTCCCCGCACGTCGAGAATAAATCCGACGGTGCCGTCCCCTAAGATCGTGGCCCCGGCGATTCCTTCGACCTTCCTGAAGTTTTGCTCCATGCTCTTGATCACGACCTGCTGCTGTCCGAGAATTTCGTCCACCATCACCGCCACACGCTCCCCTTCTGTCTCGAGAATCAACAAGATCGATTTCGTGGGGTTGGTATATTCGGGTTCCAGGACAAATACCTCGTACATCCGGATCATCGGCAGATAGGTACCTCGGACATTGATCAGTTCCCCTTTTCCCACCACGGTCTTGATCGTGCCTTCTTTGGGCTGGATCGACTCCAGAATCGAGAGCAGGGGGACGATGTAGGTTTCCTTTCCGACTCGGACCGTCATCCCCTCGATGATGGCTAGGGTGAGCGGCAACTTCAGGGTGAACGTCGTCCCCTTTCCGGTGACGGTCTTGATACTGACCGTTCCCCCCAAAGCTTCAATATTCCGTTTGACGACGTCCATCCCGACGCCGCGACCGGAGACATCCGTCACTTTCTCGGCCGTCGAAAACCCTGGTCTGAAGATCAGCGCCCAAATCTGGTCGTCCGAGAGCTTTTCATTTTCTCCGATCAGCCCTTGTTTCAGAGCCTTGGCAAGGATCTTCTCCCGGTTCAACCCTCGGCCGTCGTCCTCGACGGTGATGCAAATGTTCCCGCCCTCGTGAAAAGCGTTCAGCCTGATCGTCCCGACCTCGGGCTTATTGTTATCCAGACGTTCTTCCGGCTGCTCCAGCCCATGGTCGGCGGAATTCCTGACCAGATGCGTCAGGGGATCACCGATGGACTCGATGACCGTCTTATCCAACTCAGTCTCTTCACCGGAGAGCACCAACTGGATCTTCTTTCCCGCCTTGGTCGACAGATCACGGACCAATCTCGGAAACCGGCTGAAGGCCGTGCCGATGGGCAGCATCCGAATCCCCATGACGCGTTCCTGAATCTCTCGGGTATTGCGCTCCAACTGCGCGACCCGCTCGAGCAAGACCGGCAACTGCTTGATCTCGAAGCGCGATCCCAAATCGCTCAACATGGATTGGGTGATGACCAGCTCTCCCACAAGATTGATCAGTTTGTCGATCTTCGCAGTATCCACGCGAATGGAGGTCGTGTCGGTTTTCTTCGTGTGGGCCGCCGCTTCCTGCTGCCGCTGGGTAGTGAGCGCTTGTTCGAGCTGATGCGGAGTGACCGCCTTCTGCTCAACCAGAATCTCGCCGACTCGCTTCTGCTGCGACAAGGCTTGCTCAAGAACTGCCGGTGACACCACACCGCTTTCGACCAAAATCGCGCCGAGCGGCTTAGGACCCTGGTCGCCAGTTTCATGTTCCTGGTTTCGGGTTTCATGTTGAGAAGCCGCACTTGAAACCTGAAACCCGGAACTTGGAACCATGCTTTCTTGTATCGACAGTTTACTGTCTTCACGGACAAACTCGAAGGCAGACTCAATGGTCTTCTGGTCCTTGCCGGTGAGCAGTTGCAATTCCCACGAGAGATAGCACTTTTCCGGGTCGATCTCGGACAGATCCGGCACTCGCGACATGTCGAGCGTCACCGAACTCAGATCGCCGAGCCCGCTCAACTCCTTCAAGAACTGTAGGGGGTCAAGTCCGCGTTGGAACAACCATTCCGGCGGAGTCCACTTGATGAGGTAGGAATGCTCCTGAGTAGCGGACTGTGACGGAGGAGTCACGGACTGCTTCTGCGGTGCCGCGGGCGGCTGAGCACCTGATGCCGACGCCAGCTCCGCCGTCAGGCGCTGAACCACTTCATCGTCCACCGCCACACCGGACTTCACCGCTTCAATTAAGGTCTTCAGGCAATCGGTGGACTTGAGCAGCAAATCGGCGATCGGCGGAGACACCGCTTTCCCCCCGTTCCTCAGCAAATCGAGCAAGGTCTCCATTTTATGGGTAAATTGGGTTACGGCATTGAAGCCGAACATCCCGCTTGCCCCCTTGATCGAATGGGCCGAACGGAAGATCTTCGCGAGCAACTCCAGATCCTGCGGATGCTGTTCCAGGGCCAGTAGACCTTCCTCGACGATCGCTAAATGCTCGCCGGCTTCTTCGAAAAAGGCCTCCTGAAATTGTGCGAATTCGTCGCTCATCCTAAGCCTCGTTGTTCGTAGAGCGTGAAACGTGAAGCATATCTGGTTCCGGATTCAGACGGTTCACGCCGGCAGTACCTTCGCAATGGTCTTCAGAAGCGTTTCAGGATTGAACGGCTTCACCAGCCACCCTGTTGCTCCGGCTTCCTTCCCGGCCTGTTTCTTCTCCAGTGCCGATTCGGTCGTGAGCATCAGAATCGGCGTGAACTTGAACGCGCTCAATTTGCGCAATTCCTTGATGAGGGTAATCCCGTCCATCTCGGGCATATTGAGATCGGTCACGACGATGTCCATCTTGCCGGCCGCTGCAACCTTGTTCACAGCGTCTTTCCCATGTTCGGCTTCCACGACGGTAAAGCCGGCGTTGGTCAGCGTAAAGGCCACCATCTGGCGCATCGTCGGCGAATCATCCACGACCAGCGCGGTCTTACTCATATTCCCCTCCAGGGCAAATTCTTTGCACGTTGCGGTTGTTCATGACCGTTCATCGACATCCCGCCTTTCATGACGGAAACATCCCGTGTGACTAGAACAGCGTCACTGAATCCTCACCATTGTCGGAGACTTCCACCGGCACAGGCTCCTGATACTGAGGTTGGACCACGGCCTGATGGAGGCGGCGCTCCGCCTCCATCGTGTAATGTTGCTCGATACGTTCAAGTCCGGCCAGCTCTTGGGTCGCCTCTTCCGTCAGCGCCCCCTCCTGCAGAATCTGGAGATGTCGCTTGAATTGATCCAATGCCATCCCCACATGCTCCAACTTTTGCCGAGTAATATCTTGAAACTGCATCGCGACGACGACCTTGGAGATGATCTCAGCCCGTGCCGTGGATGTCATGCTCTCGGAACCCGACGCGAGTGCTTGGAGCTGCACCAGTAATTCCACCGCAGCGCGCTCGGTTTCGACTGTCACTGCAGTCATCTGTGCCTTAAGGGCCGGAATCATGCGGACGGCCCCATCGGCAAACGTATTCCAGGCTCGGTGATGGGCGAGCAGCTCCGCGACCGATACGTCCTCCCCGACAGGCGACCTCTGAGAGTCATCTTCTTGGGTGCTCACGATCCTCATCGTTCGTACGAGGGGCTCACGATCAACAGTCCGAGGACGATGCCGATTCTGAACCGATAATTCGCCGCATGATGAAACACCGAGCTACGCCTCATACCGCCCGGAATGGACTATTCACTCAGCTCGCCCGTGAAGCCGAGTTGCTTGAGTTTATTCTGCAACTCCTGGGGAATCCCCATCACGAGCATACGCGCCTGCTTTCGAGCCGACAGCATCAGCTGGATGGCAGCCGTATCGACCCGGTCCACGTTGCTGAGATCCAAGGACACCAAGCCTTCGTTGGCCATCAGCTTCACCAACGCGTCCTTGAATTCTCCTGCCTCAAAGATGGAAAGATCTCCTGTAGGAGCGAGATGTCTTGGATTCTCTGCTTGTGCCTGAGGCGCGTTGGTCGGAGACGGTTCTGTCGTCATCGGTTATCAGACCTTTTCTATTGACGCACTAACGTGTTGTGTCGGCTGTTTCGCTTTGAGACTTGAGCGCCTCCCGGCGACTCGGGCTGTCCTTCTCTGATGGCCCTGACAGGCTCATCTACGGAACAGCTCCCCCCTAACGTAACGAACTCGATAACTCCTCCTCTGCTGTCTGCCCCTCTGACCCGGTAGCATTTCCCGCATCAAGCTGAAGAGCAGGCGGCGCCTGTTCGAGAATGACAACCTCGACTCGTCGATTCTTGGCCCGCTGCTCCACATCAAGGTTGGCGGTCACAGGCCTCGTATCAGCGTGCCCCACGGCTGACAACCGCTCCGACGGGACCGCAAACAACTCCGATAAGACTCTGACGACCATCACCGCACGTGCGGCAGAGAGCTCCCAATTGGAAGGAAATTGCGCGGTGCGGATGGGGACATTGTCCGTATGTCCCTCAACCCTGGTATACCGGTTGAGTTCCACA
>JAEURV010000244.1 GCA_016788465.1 Nitrospira sp.
GTTGGGGCATCACCAAGCTGATCACAGACTTCAAATGCGGCGGTTTTCTGCCCTTCAATTCTGAACGGGTTCACAGAGTTCACTAGCTCGATGCGAAGTGAAGCCGATAAGTCTTTGACCAGCGTCAACGCCTGATCAAAATTCCCTTCGATCTGGATGACCGTCGCCTGATGCATCATCGCCTGCGACAACTTGCCCATTGCGATCTTGCCAGCTGGGATCAAGACGTAAACCGATAATCCGGCTCGAGCCCCATAGGCCGCGGCAGAGGCTGACGTATTGCCCGTTGACGCACACATGACAGCCCGTGCGCCGCTCTCCACGGCCTTCGAGATGGCAAAAGTCATACCGCGGTCTTTAAACGACCCGGTGGGATTGACGCCTTCGAACTTGAGATAGAGTTCAATCCCTGGTGCAATGGCCTTGGCTAATCTCGCTGCACGGATCAATGGCGTATTCCCTTCACCCAAGCTGATGATGGGAGTCTTTTCAGTAACAGGGAGGAATTTACGATATTCCTCTATGACGCCTCGCCAACGGTTCATCGGTTATTCGTCTTTACCTTCTACGCGGATCAGTCTCGTCGGTTCGGCTACGAAAGCTTGCCTATTGATTTCGCGAAGCGCGGTTTGCACATCACGCTCCATGGCCATGTGTGTCTTGATGACCACCGGCACGATCTGCCCCTCCCGACGCCCCTGTTGAACCATCGAGGAAATGCTGATCCCGCAACGCCCTAATTCGCCGGCGATCTGGGCCAACACTCCAGGCCGGTCCACCACGGTAAACCGGAGATAGTAGAGTGAGCTGATCTCTTCCATCGCCCGAAGCCGTAGCGGTCGCCGGTGGTCTTGTTGAAACGAGGCAACGGGCACTCGACCAATCGCACCTTTGAGAATATTCCGCCCAATGGTGATCACATCGCTGACCACTGCGCTCCCGGTCGGCATGGACCCGGCTCCACGCCCATAGAGCACGACATCGCCCACAGCATCCCCAACGAGTTGAATGGCATTGTACACATCTTCGACTTGTGCAATAGGCGAAGTGGAAGGGAGCATCGTGGGATGCACCCGCGCCTCGATTTCTCCGTTCACAAACTTCGCGATACCCAGCAACTTGATCGTACAGCCAAATTGTTTGGCATACGCGATATCAGTCGGCGTGATGTTTGTAATGCCTTCGGTATAAATTTCCTTGAAGTTGACCGGGGTGCCGTAAGCGAGATTCACGAGAATGGCGAGTTTATGAGCGGAATCGATTCCGGCGACATCAAACGTCGGGTCTGCCTCCGCATAACCGGCACGCTGGGCGTCTTTGAGCACCTCCTGGAAGCCGTGACCTTCCTGAGTCATTCTCGACAAAATATAATTGGAGGTCCCATTGATGATCCCGTAAATGGACTCGATTGTATTGCCGGCCAGCCCTTCCGTTAAAGCCCGCAGCACAGGGATTCCCCCGCCCACGCTGGCCTCAAACCCCAGCTCCACACCACGCCGTGTGGCGGCAGCAAAAATTTCTTCGCCGTGCAGGGCCAAGAGTGCTTTGTTCGCCGTGACAACATGCTTGCCCGCATCGATGGCTTCCAGGATGATCCGTTTCGCCGTATCATAGCCACCGATCAGTTCAATCACGATATCGATGTCGGGATCCGACAGGACTTGCTTGGTATCGGTCGTGAGGACCCCTGGGGCCATCGTGATCCCACGATCCTTGACAATATCCAGGTCTGCGACACGAAGCAGTTCGATCGGTACCCCGACCCGACGGCGAATGAGACCGGCGTTATTGAGGAGCGTCTTCGCTACGCCGGTTCCGACCGTCCCGAACCCGACGATGCCCACCCCGATCCGAGACTTCATTCCTCCCCTCCGTTAAGCTTAAGGGCTTTACGGATCCCGCGCACAGCCTGGCGCGTGCGATGTTCGTTCTCCACGAGTCCAAACCGCACGTATTCATCTCCCCCTTCGCCGAATCCTATTCCCGGCGAAACCGCAACTTTGGCTTCCTTGAGCAGAAGTTTTGAAAATTCCAATGAGCCCATATGGCGATACGGTAAGGGAATGCGCGCCCAGACAAACATGGTCGCCAGCGGCTTGGCAACCTGCCACCCGATCCGGTTCAATCCGCCGACCAGAACATCGCGACGCTTTTGATATCGATGCACGGTTTCCTTGACACAGTCTTGCGGACCGTTCAGTGCGATCACGCTCGCGATTTGCAAAGGCTGGAAAATACCGTAATCGAGGTAGCTCTTGATCTTGGCCAACGCTCCGACGACTTCTCGATTCCCGACGCAGAAGCCGACGCGCCAACCCGGCATGTTATAGGCTTTGGAGAGGGTATAAAACTCGACCCCACAGTCTTTCGCTCCCGGCGCCTGGAGAAAACTTGGAGCCTTATAGCCGTCGAATACCAGATCGGCATAGGCCAGGTCATGAATGACGATGACGTTGTGTTCTTTGGCAAACGCCACGATCTTCTTGAAGAACTCAATATCAGCCACAGCCGTTGTCGGATTGTGCGGAAAATTGATAACGAGGATCTTGGGCCGCGGGAACGTTTGCCGGTACACCCGAGTGAGATCCTCAAAAAAATCGCTGTCCTGGCGAAGCTCTATGCCGCAGACTTCTCCACCGGCAATGATAAAGCTGTACATGTGAATAGGATAGGTGGGCGTAGGAGTCATCACCACGTCGCCGGGACCGATGATGGCCAGGGCGAGGTGCGCCAATCCTTCTTTCGAGCCGATGGTGACGATCGCTTCCGTCTCTGGATCGAGATCGACATCATAATTTCGCTTGTACCATCCACAAATCGCATGCCGAAGCTTGGTGATACCTCGCGACGCCGAGTAGCGATGATTTTTTCCTTTACGCGCGGCCTCGATCATCTTCTCGACAATGTGAGAAGGGGTGGGTTGATCGGGATTCCCCATGCCGAAGTCGATAATATCCTCACCACGTTGCCGCGCCTCCAACTTCAGTGCTTGAACCTGCGCGAAGACATACGGAGGCAATCTCTTGATTCGATAAAACCCGTCGCCCAACCCCATGAAGTTCCTTTGACTATTCGTACGAGAGAATTCTCACCCGACGCGCCGAGGCAACCGAGCGTGGAGATTTAAGAGCTGCCTATTTTAATGGAGCAGTCTAGCCCAGTCAATTTCCTGATTTTTAAAGATTTCCTCTTAGTCCGACCAGAATCAGCGAAACAAGCCCCTTGGTCACAACCGTTCTTGCCCCCTCTCACCCCTTTCTGTTACTAATAGCATCGGATTTCTCTCACTCGTCTGGTTCTTGTCTGTAATTTTATCCAGTCGCATAGTGGTGTAAGGAGGGTGAATGGCTCGGCTCGGTGTGAATATCGACCATGTGGCGACCTTGAGGCAGGCTCGAGGTGGAACTGATCCCGATCCCTTGGCAGCTGCCGTTCTCGTTGAGCTGGCGGGGGCAGACGGTTTGGTCGTCCATCTGCGGGAAGACCGACGCCATATCCAAGATCGAGATCTTCATCTACTTCGCGAAATCTGCCGGACAAAACTCGACTTGGAGATGGCAGCTGACGTCGATATGGCAAAGATCGCCCTCAACATCAAGCCGGACCTGGTAACTCTAGTACCGGAAAAGCGACAAGAACTGACTACGGAAGGCGGCCTCGACATCATGGGTGAGCGAGAACGCATTCAACACATTGTGAGCTTACTCCGTAACGGCGGGATCCCGGTGTGTGTTTTCATTGACCCAGATTTGAACCAGATCAAGGCCGCACATAAAATTGCAGTGGATTTTATCGAGCTACACACTGGCCGTTATGCCAACGCCACACGTTCGAAAGAAGCCGACACTGAATTTGAGGCCATCAGCCTGGCCGCGAAACTCGCATATAAACTTGGAATCGGGGTGAACGCAGGACATGGACTGAACTACCGCAATATCAAGCGGCTTACCCATATTCCTGAAATCGTGGAGTACAACATTGGTCATAGCATCATCGCACGCGCAGTTCTCGTCGGGCTTGTGCAAGCCGTCAAGGAAATGAAAGCGCTACTGAGTTAAGGGACGCCATCAAGCACCAGGATCCGTCTAAATTTGCTGACCACCATGTTCACATGATCAAGATCATCACCGGCGCACAAATGCAGGAGCTCGACCGCCGAACTATTGGTGAAGCTCGCATCCCTGTGACCACATTGATGGAGCGAGCAGGATCGGGAGTCGCCTCATGTATTGAACACTGGGTGGGAACTGTCAGCGGCAAGACGATCACCTTGGTCTGCGGAAAAGGGAATAACGGCGGCGATGGGTTCGTCGCGGCTCGTCTGCTCAGACGACGCCACGCCAATGTCCGTGTCCTTGTGATGTCCCCCCTATCCGATTTGAGCCGGGAAGCCGCATCGATGTGGCGACAATTTGTAAAGACGGCTGGCAAGTCCTCTATCTTTCCCTATAGATCCAAAGATACGGCGCGAGCCCTTTTAGAGGATAGCGATCTCCTGGTTGATGCGCTGCTTGGGACGGGACTGTCATCGACTGTCACTGGTCGTTACGCTGAGATCATTGAGAGCATGAACGAGGCGAACCGTCCCATCGTGGCAGTTGATCTGCCGTCCGGGCTACACGCTGATACGGGAACTGTGCTCGGCCACGCTGTTCGTGCCGCACTCACCGTCACTTTTGGCCTTCCTAAGCGAGGGCTGTACCAAAATCAAGGGATCGACTTGTCGGGGGATATCGACCTTGTCGATATTGGAATACCACCGCCCTATGTCGACGCCTTAGAAAGTCACGTAACCCTGATCACACCTCAATGGGTTCAAGGATGCCTCCCACGACGTGAACGATCTGGACACAAAGGCACATATGGTCATGCCGGTATTATTGCAGGATCCCTCGGAAAAACCGGCGCGGCAGCAATGGCTGCACAAGCAGCACTGCGGGTGGGAACGGGTTTGGTCACAGTTGCGACCCCATCAAGCCTCAATGACATCTTGGAAGCCAAACTCTTGGAAGTCATGACGCTCCCAATGCCTGAGACTAAGGCCAGAACATTCTCACGTGCCGCGTTAGATCGTCTCCTCGCCTTTATGGCAACCAGAGATGCCGTGGCGATCGGGCCAGGATTATCAACCCATCCCGAGACTGTCGAACTTGTCCGAGCTTTGACCACACGACTCGATCGACCAGCCGTACTTGATGCGGATGCGCTGAACGCATTGACTGGGCGTGCCGCCATACTCGCTTCATGCAAAACGCCCCCGATCATCACACCCCATCCTGGGGAAATGGCTCGGCTTGAGGCTGATGCCACTCCTCAGACTATCAATCGCGACCGCATCGGCACCGCCACTCGTTTTGCTCGAGAGCGCGGTTCATTCGTCGTCTTGAAGGGAGCGAGGACCGTTATTGCACGACCGGATGGCGCCGTGGCGATTTGTCCAACCGGTAACCCAGGTATGGCTACCGCAGGAACCGGAGATGTACTGACAGGGATGGTCGCTGGTTTCTTGGCACAAGGCCTACCATCATGGGAAGCTGCCTGCACGGCCACGTACCTGCACGGCGCAGCAGGCGATCTGGCTGCAGCCGCGAAAGGGGAAATCGGCATGATTGCGGGAGACCTGCTGGAACAGATTCCCACTGCACTGACCAAGGTCCTTGAGTATTCAATGGATCGAATCCGCTTGGCAGGAACGAGACCCGCACAACGGCATACCTATGGCTCCACCAGCTAGCTCGCATGGTCTTGTCCTGACTTCTCGCCGTGAGACGGAGTCGATCGGAAAAGCCATCGGGCAGGTACTTCGCGCAGGAAATGTGATCGCATTGATCGGTGATCTAGGGGCTGGCAAGACCGCGTTGGTCCACGGAATCGTCTCTGGTCTTGGGATATCCCCTACCACGGTGACAAGTCCGACATTCATGCTGATGCACCAATACCACGGGAGACTGCCACTGATTCATATCGATTTATATCGATTGAGGACTCCCGAAGAAGCCGAAGCCATCGGCCTCACTGAAGTCTTGGCTGACGACGGCACGGCGGCCATTGAGTGGGCTGACCGTTTTCCACAGCTGCTTCCTTCTGACCGACTCGAAGTTCGATTGGACCACAGAACCTTCACAACGCGATCCATTCAATTCACGGCACAAGGAGCGCGTTCCCGTTCACTGTTGGCACGTCTCACAAGGATCTTGCCCGCGATACGGAAACAAGGCCCTCTGGCACGACCGGCACCCAGTGGAACGAGAAAGGCTTCGCATCGATGACACGACTGATTCTCGTCGGTATCCTTTTGCTCCTTTCTCTGGCGTTTGTCCTGCAGAACCAGGAGCAGGAAGTCACGCTGCGCTATTTCTTCGGTTTACTGGAGGCCACCACACCAATTTATAAACCCATCATGGCCGGGTTTGCGGTGGGGTTGCTGGTTTCTGCCATCCTATTGTGTCCTCCTTGGGTTCGCAGCCGTATTCAGCTGCGTCGAAAGACAAAAGCATTGCAACAGGCGGAGGTCGACTTGGAACGACTTCGACAGTCGCTTGAGAAGGTGTCGGGACGGAGTCCTGCCCCAACGGACTTGGAACCTGCGAGACATTTTGTTGATGAGTGACACAACCCTCAGTCCTCTCATGCGTCAGTTCAGGGATATCAAACAGGGATACCCCGATGCGATCTTATTTTTTCGTGTCGGAGATTTTTACGAGATGTTCTACGAAGATGCCCTGGAGGCTTCCCGGCTGCTCTCCATCGCATTGACCTCCCGAGACAAGAACAGTCCTCATCCAATCCCACTGTGCGGCGTCCCATATCATTCGGCGACTGGTTACATTGCAAAGCTACTTAACGCGGGACGCTTGGTCGCCTTATGTGAGCAAGTCGAGGACCCTAAGTCTGCCAAAGGGCTTGTGCGGCGCGAGGTCGTCCGACTGTACACACCTGGAACTTTGGTAGACACAGAGTTCCTGATCCCTGGCGAACTCAACTATCTGGTCTCCCTCGCCGTCCATCCCGATTCTCATTGTGGTGAGCGGATCGGACTTGCCAGCCTCGAGGTGTCGACCGGAGAGTTCTGGGTGAGGGAGTTTAGGGGCTCGCAGGCGGTTGACCAGGCTCTGAACGAACTGTCTCGGCTCGATCCCAGGGAGCTGATCTTCCCGTCAGGGCCCCAAAGTCGACATTTGGGGTGGGCACGACAGATCACGGGGCCGCGAGTATGCGAGCGTCCGGCGGCCTCATTTGAGCTGCAACAGGCTACACACATATTGATGAGTCATTTCCGCTGCGACTCGCTTGAAGGTCTGGGATGTCAGGGACTCACGGCTGCCTTAGGCGCAGCCGGTGCGGTGCTGGACTATTTCCGCACGACCCAACCCACCGTATCTTTGGACCACATTCGCCGTCTGTCCGTTCGTGGTGATAATGAAGTGATGCATCTCGATGGGACAACCATCCGGAATTTAGAACTCCTGAAACCGTTGGTTGCCAAGGAGCAGGTGGAGGCAACAGAAGCCTTAACGCTCTTGGCCGTGTTGGATCACACCGTCACCGCAATGGGATGTCGGCTGTTGCGTCAGTGGTTGGTCATGCCCCTGTTGCGCTGTGACCTCATCCAGGCAAGACTCGATGCCGTTGAAGAACTCAAGGAGTCCCTATTCATACGAACCTCTTTGCGTAGAGGCTTGCGGGAGGTCCAGGACATTGCGCGATTAGGCACACGTATCACACTTGGTTTAGCAAATCCTCGCGAATTGCTGGCGTTAAAGCAGTCGCTCGCGGTCTTGCCTGAGATATCCGCCCAACTGGCGTCCCTGCACAGTCACCTGCTGGTCGATGCTATGGGGAGATGGGACTGCGCTGAGGATCTGCACGACCTAATTGAGCGAGCAATCCGTCCCGATGCCCCGCTTTCTCTACGTGACGGCAATATCATTCAAGATGGCTACGCTCCGGACATTGATGAACTTCGAAAGGCCAGCAAGGAAGGCAAGGAATGGATCGCCTCGTTGGAAGGCAGAGAACGTGAGCGAACCGGCATTGAGTCGTTGAAGGTTCGTTACAATCAAGTTTTTGGGTATTACATTGAGATTACGAAAGCCAACTTGAGCCGGGTACCACCGGACTACATTCGAAAACAAACGCTTGTGAACGCGGAGCGCTTTACTACTCCGGAGCTACAAGACCTGGAAGAGCGAGTGATCGGTGCCGACGTGAAGCTTCTCGCGTCAGAACAGGAGGCCTTCACAGCTCTTCGCTCCAGGCTGGCAACTGAGACTCATCGGTTGGATAGCCTGGCGTCACTGTTGGCTCTGGTGGATGTTCTAACTGGGTTAGCAGAGACGGCTGCACTTTATCGCTACTCGAAGCCGACGGTCTCAGACCGTGGAGCCATTACAATCAAGGAAGGCCGACATCCGGTTGTGGAACGAATCTGTCACGACTCGGTTTTTGTGCCAAACGACACCATGTTGGATCTTGGAACCGAGAGACTACTCATCATGACAGGCCCCAATATGGCAGGAAAGAGTACCTACCTACGACAGGTGGCCTTGATTGTTCTCATGGCCCAGATAGGAAGTTTTGTTCCGGCAACAGAAGCTCATATCGGTTTGGTTGATCGCATTTTCACCAGGGTCGGTGCATCGGACAATCTGGCTGGTGGGCAAAGCACCTTCATGGTTGAAATGGTTGAAACGGCAAATATTCTCAGGAATGCCACGCAACGAAGTTTGCTCCTACTGGACGAAATCGGTCGTGGGACCAGCACCTATGATGGTCTCAGCCTTGCGTGGGCCATTGCGGAGCATATTCATGACTGTACCAGGCTTGGTGCCCGTACACTCTTTGCCACCCATTATCATGAGATGACTCAATTGGAATCTCAACATAGTGGAATTAGAAACTATCGAGTGGCCGTTCAGGAACGCGATGGAGATATTGTGTTCCTGAGAAAGATTGTCGCCGGTAAGGCCGATCGCAGTTATGGCATTCACGTGGCCAAACTTGCAGGGTTGCCCCCGGAAGTAGTTGGTCGCGCGCAAGCAGTTCTGTCACAGTTGGAGCGACCGGAGTTGGCGCCTACCGTGTCGACTCCGGTCCCATCACAACAACCTGCCCACACTCTCCCTCGACCCCATCCACTGATCGAAGAGGTTAAGCAGATCGATCTGTTTTCCATCACACCACTCGATGCCCTCAATCGCCTCGCTGAGCTGCAACAGTTAGCTACAATTGATTCGACCGAACCATCGGTCAGCCAATAACTCCGCTACCTGCACATAGTCATGCTATTTTCCCCAGGAAGAGGGGTGACCCATAACTCGATTCTCACTAGGCCGTTGACCCGCCCATGCCTCACTCTCAGTTTCGACCCACTGCGATAGCCAAGCTGATGGTAGCTGCTCTATAGGAATTCTTTCATAGTGACTCAGTTTATGGACCAGGCTTTATGTAGAGAGATAGGGTCTAGCCCTAAAAATAAAGAGGGCGGGATTCCGAAGAAGGAATACCGCCCTCAGCTATGCTGATAACGAACTGTCAGTGTGCTTGGTTATAGGACGCCGTGGAGTGAACGAATCCTCCGATAGGCTTTCCACCGGGAATCATCACATCATACTGCATGCCAACGTTGCTTCCATCTGGCGTCACAGGCGAACTGTTAAGCACCCCCATTGCTTTGGCACAGCCGGAATCAAATTCGTTTTTCCCCGTGCACTCCTTGAGGCGAAGTGCTGAAATACTGAGCGGCTTGCCAATGGCACCGGATACCTCGGGAATCCTCTTCACTGCAGAAATTACACGATGGTTCTGCTCCGTTTCAGTGGCGACAAACTCAATGAGATCTGTGGTGCTACCGGGTGGAACTTCCTTGGCAGCAGCCGGCCCCGCATGGGGTCTCCCCATTTTCTGCAGTTCTTGCCAAGCAGATTTCTCGGCATAGAACTTCAAAGTCTTACCCGGATGAACCTTCTGCCAGTACAAACCACTCTCGGCATTCCCGCCGAATACGGCCACGTTGATCCACACAGCTTCATCATAGGGATCAAGGACAATTACTCGTCCCTGTATCGTGGTGGGCTTGCTCATATCTCCCCATTCAAATCGCTCTTGAAACGATTCAATAGCCGAGGCACTCGACGCCATCCCCGCTACCAGGGCAACGGCTGCCAGAAGGGCTCCACCTTGCTTCTGAAACATCATGATCACGTCCTCCTTCACAACAACTTGGGTACTAAGGGTGGCTAGTCTTTTAGTATTTTAAAGCCGGTGATGGTTCGGCCGTCGAGGGTGACCTCCATGGCGACCAATTCCTGCGAGGCCTTGATGATTTTGTCCATCAGAGCCTTGTCCTTCACGGCAAGGCGAACTGTCGTGGCCGCATGATACCAACCGGAATATGCAGAGTTCTTTTCCGCCCCTCCGACAAAACCCCATGCACAACAGGTGAAGAGAGGATCCGGCGGTTTCACATCAAGCATCGTTGATGATCGGCCACCAGCATCTCCAGATCCTTGCTCTCCCGAATTCCAGTACTGAATTCCGAACAACAGTTCTCCATCGGGGTTATCCGCCCATTGAGACCAAACACGACCTTGCAGAGTCTTGACCGGTGGGGCAGCCTTTAGGGGCTTTCCCCCGACAACGTCATCAGCAAGACCAAGGTGCTCAATGGCTCCAGCAGCGAAGGAAAATTCGGCCGCTAGCAAGCCGAAACTGGCGCAGACTATGGCGGCAGCTAGAATGACAGCCCTTTTCATACCTCGTCCCTCCTTACATCAATTTGGTTTACCGTTTGTCTTCGTAAGCGGTTGATCAGTTTTGGTGATCATTATCGGCAAAGAAAAATCATTTTGAACAAGCTTTTCACATCAGGGGTTGTCCCGTGCTCATGTCAAAAAGCTCAAACCTGAATAATTGAAGTGGAACGGTACTGAAACTCAGCTGTCCTGTCAAGGAAATGTTTCCTCATGCCTACCTCGCTCTCGAAAATACTACGAAGAGCAATTGGAAAACAATAGCTTAGGGGGATACAGGCGCTGACACTTTCTCCTGATCAGGTCCTCGATACAGGCAAGCGCCGCCGCAGGGTGTCTATCTGGCGAGATGAAAGGGGTCCCAATCCCGTTAACGCCAGATTCTCGATCGTAAACAGGGTGCGTGCCACGCGGCTAACCTGTTGTTCCGTCACGGCATCAATCTCCGAGATCATCTCCTCCAAAGAGGTGTGATTGCCTGCAATAAGTTCATCCTTGGCAAGTTTGTTCATGCGGCTATGCGAACTCTCCAGACTCAACATCAGACCACCTTTCATTTGCTCCTTCGTCCGTTTGAGTTCCTCACGAGTCATTCCCCGTCTAGCCATTTTTTGAATTTCTCGGCAGACCAAGTCCAGAACACGATCAACCTCCTCGGTTCTGGTTCCGGCATACACAGTAACGGTGCCGGTATCGGAATATCCCGATAAGAATGAATAGATTGAATAGGATAACCCACGCTTCTCTCGGATCTCTTGGAAGAGCCTTGAACTGACACTCCCCCCCAAGACGCTATTGAGGGCGTAGATCACATAGCGGTCCCTATGACCGGCCGCCATCCCTGGGAGGCCAACGCAGAGATGGACCTGTTCCAAGGACTTTTGCTTCATACTCACACCGCCATGCAGCTCAGCCGGCCACCGTGTTTCTGAAAGAGTAGCCTTTGAGGTCTTATAGCGTCCAAACAGTCGGGTCATCGTTTTCTCAAGCTTCTGCTGATCAAAATTCCCTGCAACAGCAACCACGATGCCTTCCGGTCGATAATGTCGATCCATGTACTCGAGGAGATTCTGACGACGAATTTGACCGATTGTGGATACTTTCCCAAGGATCGGCCGACTCAATGGATGCGTGCCCATCACCAACTCGGTGTGCAGCTCCTGAATAAGGTCCTCTGGATCATCTTGCACCATGCGAATTTCTTCGAGCACGACCTGCTTCTCTTTCTCAATCTCCTTCTGCGGCAAGCGAGAATGCAGGAACAGATCTGCAAGAAGGTCTAAAGCTTGAGAGAGATGCTGATCAAGAACTTTGACATAGAACGTCGTCGTCTCTCGAGTCGTAAACGCATTCATTTCGCCGCCGAGTGCGTCAATTTCACGGGAGATGTCCGCCGCCGATCGTGACGCCGTTCCTTTGAACAGCATATGCTCGATGAAGTGAGAATACCCGGCTTCTTGGGGACGTTCGTCCCGAGAGCCGGCATTCACCCAAAGACCTATGGTGACGGACTTGAGGGTCGGGATTCGCTCGGTGACCAAGCGAATCCCGTTGTTGAGGATGACCTTGCGGTACAAGTGTTACCCACCCGTTGAATCTGGTGCACCGCTGGTGGTCGGTGCTGGAATGGTTTCCTTTCGGCTGAGGCGGATTTTCCCCTGCTTATCGATTTCCAGTACTTTGACTAAAATTTGATCCCCTTCCGCCACCTCATCCGAAACCGCCTTCACACGATGATGGGCGAGCTGAGAGATGTGCACGAGTCCATCCGTACCCGGCAAGACCTCGACGAAAGCGCCAAAGTCCATGATCTTTCTTACCGTCCCCAAATACACCTTTCCGATTTCGACTTCCTCCGTCAAACGATTGATAATGTCCTTAGCCTTTTGCAAGGACTCGCCGTCCGATGATGCGATCGTGACAATGCCGCTGTCTTCAACACTGATCTTGACGCCACAATCCGCTTGAATCCCACGGATCGTCTTCCCCCCCTGGCCGATAATATCCCGAATTTTGTCTTGCTTGACCTTCATCGTGTGGATGCGAGGGGCGAAGGGTGAGAGGTCAGTTCGTGGGCCTGGGAGCGCATTCGACATGCAGCTCAGAATGTGGAGACGCCCAGATCGGGCTTGTTCCAACGCTTGTTGCATCAGGGTGGTGGTAATCCCGCCAATTTTTATGTCCATCTGCAAGGCGGTTACACCGTTCTTCGTCCCGCATACTTTGAAGTCCATGTCACCTAAGTGGTCTTCAAGGCCGAGAATGTCGGACAAGATAATGACATCGTTCCCTTCCTTGATGAGACCCATCGCAATTCCGGCAACCGGTTCTTTGATCGGGACACCTGCATCCATCATCGCCAGCGTTCCCCCACAGACCGTGGCCATCGATGAGGACCCATTGGATTCAAGGATCTCCGAAACAATGCGCAGGGTGTACGGGAAGACATCCTTATCGGGGATGACAGGCTTCAATGCCCGCTCCGCCAATGCGCCGTGCCCGACCTCACGTCTACCCGGCGAACGAAGCGGTCGTGCTTCACCGACACTGAAGGGTGGAAAGTTGTAATGCAGCATGAACGTGCGGGTATACTCCCCTTCTAACGCATCAATCCGCTGCTCATCGTCCGTCGTTCCCAATGTCACGACGGCTAGGCTCTGGGTTTCTCCGCGCGTAAAGATCGCTGAACCATGTGCGCGCGGCAACGCGCCGACTTGACAGGTGATCGGACGGATATCGGATGGTCCACGTCCGTCCGCTCGTGACTGTTTCTCCAAAATCATTTTCCGGACTTCGGTGTATTCGAGCTGATGAAACACTATTTTGACATGCCGCTCACGCGAAGAATCTTCCGGTTTCTGGAGCTTCTGAATGGTCTCGGCTAGGATCTGGTCCAATCGCTCCTGCCGTGCGCTCTTATTGGAGATCATAATGGCGTCACGAATGGGCTGAGCCACTAGAGACTTAATCTCGGCCTGCAGGGTGGAATCAATCGATTCCTCTACGACGTCTCGCTTGACACGCCCCACTTTCTTAGCCAATTCATCGATCTTCCGAACAATCTTCTTGATCTCGCTGTGGGCCAATTCCAGCGCCTGAAGCATAGTCTCTTCAGAAAGCTCATTGGCGCCCGCCTCAACCATCATGACTGCATCAGCAGTCCCGGCCACCACAAGATGGAGGTCGCTCTGTTCCATGGCTTCAAGATCTGGATTTACAACCAGTTGCCTATTGATACAGCCGATCTTCACTCCCGCGACTGGACCGTTGAATGGAATATTCGACACGGCCAATGCAGCCGAAGCAGCTGTGATTCCGATCACGTCGGACGAACCCGTCTTGTCGGCTGAAAGGACGGAGGCGATAACCTGAGTTTCGAAATAGAACCCTTCGGGGAAGAGGGGACGAAGAGGCCGATCGATCAGTCGGCTGGTCAAGACCTCCTTCTCAGCCGGTCGGCCTTCGCGCTTAAAGTAGCCACCGGGAATCTTGCCTGCAGCATAAGCTTTCTCCTGATAATCGACCGTCAACGGTAGGAAGTCGATCCCAGGCTTTGCGGTCTGCGCCGAAACTGCCGTGGCAAGAACGACCGTATCACCGTATGACGCCCAAATGGACCCATCAGCCTGCTTTGCGACCCGACCGGTTTCTAGTCGAAGCGTACGACCGGCAACTTCTAGCTCTACAACATGTATCATCTATGGTCTCCTCTGGTTAGGTCCACAGATGCCCACTGAGATATGCTCTGGTCGACGACCTTCGCCGCTCAGTCGAGCATGCGAATGGGCGATGCGCCTGCCTCCGATAGCCTGACGCGTTCTCCGAACCTCGGAGGAGCAGAGCGCATGTCGGTGTTCATCTGTGGGACATGCGAGTAATACAATGGCGCCGGTCCACGCCGTTCTTGGAACGACCGGTTACTTGCGTATTCCCAGGCGATCGATTATTGCCCGATAACGAGCCTCATCCACGCCGCGAAGATAGTCCAGCAGACGCCGCCGTCGGCCGACCAATTGCAACAACCCACGCCGTGAGTGGTGATCCTTCTTGTGAGTTTTGAAATGTTCGGTCAGATAGGTGATGCGGTTCGTCAGGACGGCTATTTGGACCTCCGGAGAACCGGAATCCTTCTCATGCTGCTGATATTGCTGAATAAGTGCTGTCTTTGCTTCTTTCAATAATGCCATGATAACTCCTTCTCTATTAATGACTCGAGAGACTCAATACTTTGCGTACTTTAATCGTTCCCAGACCACTCCGGTCATGAGTTCCAATCGCCAACAGGTGCCCCGCCTCATTTTTTAGCCGCACTACGCCCCTTCCCGTTGAGGAGAGAGACTCTCTTCCCACTACTGGAGACAAGGGTGCTCCGTGTACGACCCGTTGTGCCTGTTCTTCGTTCACGACCACCGTGGGAAGCTCAAAGAGAAGTTCGTCCAGCGAGAGAAACCGTGATCCGAGAGTGCTCGTTTCGAGGTGAGAAGCAACCTGCTCGATCGTTAAGGCCTGCTCGATTGCGAGAGGCCCCACGCGGCGCCGTTCGAGCGCAAACAAATGCCCGCCGACACCTAGGGCCTGACCAATATCAGCACACAGCGTCCGTACATACGTACCCTTTGAGCAAATGATCCGCAAGATCGCATCCCTGCCATCAAATGAGACAAGCTCTAACGTGTGAATCACAATCGGGCGTTCCGCCCGGTCAATCGTCTTACCAGCCCTTGCGGCCTTGTACAGTCGTTGTCCTCCGATCTTCACCGCTGAGTACATCGGGGGTAACTGTCGCTGGGCGCCTCGGAAGCCCGATAGCACGGCGTGAAGATCGCTCTCGGTGATCCCTTTGGGATCAGTCCTTGCTAACACCTGACCGGTGGCATCTTGAGTATCAGTCGTTTCTCCGAGCCGTAACTGAGCTCGGTACTCCTTATCCCAATCAACCAAATATTCGGCGATTCTTGTCGCTCGCCCCACAAGAATCGGCAAGACCCCGGTGGCACTCGGATCTAATGTCCCGGCATGGCCCACTTTGCTTTCTTTCAACAAGGACCGAACCTTCGCAACGACATCGTGAGACGTCCAGCCAGCTTCTTTATGGAGAATAAGAACCCCGTCCTCGGACTTCCGTGGTTCAAGCACTATGGCTCCGCTGGTCATAGCTTCAAACCCCTGAAACGCTCGGCTCCTCAGTGGAGTCTTCCGGAGGTTGGGACGGCCCTACCTTCTCGTGCAATCCAGCCAACAGCTGGTCGATTCGATTTCCCCGAATGCCACTCACATCCTTCTTGAAAATCACGTCCGGGAGGTAACGGAGCGACAGACGCCGCCCTAATTCCGCCCGTACAAATCCGCTCGCCTTTGACAGCCCTGCAAAGACTTCACGCTCAGCCGCGTCCCGCTCCATGGTCGTGACGAAAACATGGGCAATCCGCAAATCTCCTGTGAGTTCGACATCGGTTACCGTGACGCCATGCACTCGAGGGTCTTTGATTTTGCGCATGAGAATATCGGCCACTTCCATGCGAATTTGATCGGCGACTCGATCAGCCCGTTTGTATGCCGCCTTTGACATTGCGATAAGACCGTCCGGAGGAACAGTTGCCGGGAATGAGGGCTAGAGCAATTCCTGTTGAGTACGAGTAACCTCGACAAGAGGCATGCTCTTAATGACGTTCAGTGCTTGCTCCATGACTTGACTTACAAATCGCCCCTCACTTGCCACACAGACCATCGCAAGAACAGCTTTCTGCCAGAGATCTTGGCCATCCACTTCGGCTACAGAGAGGTTAAACTTATTTCGAAGCCGGTCTTTGAGCCCATGCAAGACCTGCCGCTTATCTTTCAGCGATTGGCTGTCCGCGATGAAGAGCTCGACCGTACAGAGACCGACCACCATAATGACCGCCTACTAAAAGGCTACCCAGCTTGACCATTCCCAGGAAGGGCTTCCCGCGACTTGTTCTTTACGGACACAAAGACAGCGGCCGGTCATGACTCTGGTTGACATCTACTAGAGCTTGGCGGCGATTTTGTCGATCGTAAACGCTTCGACGATGTCCCCTGCTTTCACATCATTGAAGTTTTCGATGCTCAAACCACATTCGTACCCTTGCTGCACCTCGCGCACATCATCCTTGAATCGCTTCAATGAGCCAAGTTTTCCTTGATACACCACCACATTGTCGCGAATCACACGAACCCCGGCACTCGTTCGAGAGATCAGCCCATCAACCACATAGGCGCCTGCCACCGCACCAACCTTGGGGATCATAAAGACCTGACGGACCTCTGCACGTCCTAGAACACGTTCCTTCAATGTGGGTTCAAGTAAGCCTTCCATGGCGGCTTTGATGTCAGCAATGGCGTCATAGATGATGGTGTAGAGTCGGATATCCACGCCCTGCTGTTCAGCCAAGGCCGTCGCCTTTGGCTCTGGTCTGATATTGAAACCGATGATGATTGCCCGCGACGCCGCTGCAAGCAGAACATCGGACTCCATGATTCCTCCGACGGCGTTGTGAATGACCCGAAGTTTGACAGCGTCCGTCGATAATTTCTCAACTGCACCGACCAATGCTTCAGACGAACCCTGCACATCAGCCTTGATGACGATGGCCAACTCCTTCACCGAGCCTTCTTGGATCTTCGCAAAGAGATCATCAAGCGAGACCTTCGTCGGACCGGTCAACTCCGCAGCTCGTCGCTGTTGCGCTCGCTCTTCAGCAATTTCCCGGGCGACGCGCTCATTCGACACGACATTGAAGACATCCCCCGCCGAAGGAACACCCGGCAACCCAATGACTTCGACAGGAATGGACGGCCCTGCCTGCTGTGTTTTTTCACCACGGTCATTGATGAGCGCTCGCACACGCCCACTGAACGTACCTACGACATAGGCATCGCCGACCCGCAACGTCCCACTCTGCACCAATACCGTGGCGACCGGCCCTCTACCCCGCTCAATCTTGGCTTCCACGACCGTACCCCTGGCGGGTCGCTGAGGATCCGCCTTTAGTTCAAGCACTTCAGCCTGCAAAAGAATCATTTCCAGGAGGGTATCCAGTCCCGTTTTCTGCTTGGCTGACACTTCCACCATGATCGTATCGCCGCCCCAGCCTTCAGAGATTAATCCGTGTTCCGAGAGCGCATTTTTGACGCGATCCGGATTCGCCGTGGGCTTATCAATCTTGTTTATTGCGACGATGAGGGGAACCCCGGCTGCCTTTGCATGATGAATGGCCTCAATGGTTTGAGGCATCACTCCATCGTCTGCCGCGACCACCAGAATAACAACATCTGTGACCTTGGCTCCACGGGCTCTCATCGCCGTGAAGGCCTCGTGTCCCGGTGTATCCAAGAAGGTCACCTGCTTACCTCGCACCGAAACCGTATAGGCTCCGATGTGTTGCGTGATGCCTCCGGCTTCCCCCTCGGCAACATTGGTTTGACGAATGGCGTCGAGTAACGATGTTTTCCCATGATCCACATGGCCCATGATCGTCACAACGGGCGGGCGAGGTTCGGGGCGTTCTTCTCCGCCGCTCTCCAGTACATCTTGCAACAAGTCGTCCCCTACTTTTTCAATGGCGATATCTATCTTCACGCCGCTCTCTTCAGCCAGCATCGATGCCGCATCCAGATTCATAGGTTGATGAAAGGTCAGCATCTGACCCATGTCCATGAGCTTACGAACAATGTCGGCCGGACGCTGACCGATCAACTCGGCAAATTCTTTGACCGTCGTTCGCGGACTGACCTTGACGCTCTTTCGACGCGGCTTGGTCACCTCAGAGGGCGCACTATGGTGGAGATGCTTGGATCGATCGTCACGACGCTGAACCGGAATGGCTCTGAGGTCCTGCCAGCGTGCGGCATCCTCTCTAAACTTTACATCCTGCTGATCATCTTTGGGGCGACCTGGTTTTCTGGCCTTCTTGAGTTTGTCCTTCTGCCCCTCGGCTTCAATGGCCTCAAAGGCCATGCTTTTCTTCTTACCGAGGACGGATTCAACCGTTGTGGTCGCGACAGGCGGTGGAGCGACAACCGCTTTAGGCTGAGCCGGCTCCGGCTTGGCAATCACCACCGGAGGTATCACTGTAGCCGGTGGTGGCGCCGCAACTTCTTCTCGAACATCCTCTACCCGTGGGCCGGGAGCAACGATCTCTTCAATGACAGGCTGCTCCGAAGGCACTGATGGGGCGGCGATCGTCTCGGCTGATTGTTCAGGCTGAGCCGCGCGTTCGATTTCCACGACCGAGGATGACGAGACAACCTCCGCCGGCTCCTCTTCCTTCTTACGTTTGATCAGAATGCGCCGCTTGTCTGGCTTGGCCGACTCTTCGACCGGCTGGCTCTTGCTCGCCAGAGCCCTGCCCTGCCCTGCACCGGGGACCGACTTGGACGGAGAGGCACCCTCACCTCCGGCCGCCTGCCCTTTTGACTGCGGAGCGAGCTTGTCCAACACTTTCTCCACAATCCCATCGTCCAGCGCACTGCTATGGGAGGTTACCGGCACGCCCATTTTCTTGAGCTCCGGAATGAGCACGCGATTTTCTATGCCCAGCTTCTTTGCAAGTTCGTATACACGCATTGCCATCGGACGATTCCGTATCCTACTCTGATCCGTTCATTGCCTCTTCCGCTCTCGCAGCTTGACGGGCTTCTTCCTGCAGACGCTGTGCTTCCGCCTCTTCCGCCAACGCCGCCTTGATTTCCTTATCGCGCTCGACTTTTTCCTTTTCGTATTCCGTAGCGCTGATGATGTCTATCTTCCATCCCGTCAAGCGCGCCGCAAGCCTGACGTTTTGGCCATTCTTACCGATCGCCAACGACAATTGAGAATCGGCAGCAACCACCAGCGCCGATTTCTTTTCTTCGTCGATACCGACCTTCTCGATCGTAGCCGGATTGAGAGCTTCCGCGATGAACACCCGCGGATCTTGCGTCCACGTAATGATGTCGATCTTCTCACCACGCAACTCGCGGACGACCGCCTGCACGCGCGACCCTTTAATGCCGACACATGCGCCTACGGGATCTACCGCCTTCTCCCGTGATGTTACGGCAATCTTTGTACGATCCCCGGGCTCTCGAACGACTGACTTGATTTCGATGATCTTTTCCATAATCTCAGGCACTTCGAGCTCAAAGAGCTTTGCGACGAATTGGGGATGGCTTCTCGACAAGATCACCTGAACATCCTTCGGAGTCCGACGAACCTCTAGAAGCATGGCTTTCACCCGATCCCCTCGCCGGTACGTTTCACGCGGGATCTGCTCCTGTATCGGAAGAACTGCCTCCGTTTTCCCGAGATCTACTAGATAATTGCGACGTTCCATACCAAGAATGATGCCGGTGACCAAATCGCCCTGCCTCGTGGAGTATTCCTTCTGAACCGCCTCCCACTCTGCCTCACGGACCTTCTGAAAAATGACTTGCTTGGCGGTTTGGGCGGCAATTCTGCCCAATTCATTCATTTCGATCAGGGACCCGATCTCGTCTCCCACCTCGGCTTCGCTGTCATACTGACGAGCTTCTCGCAATGAAATTTCGGCCTTAGGGTTACTGACAGTCTCGACAATCGTCTTTTTAGAGACAACGGAAATCTCTCCGGTTTTCGGATCAATCTCAACCTGAATATTCTCAGCCTGCCCAAAACGTTTTTTTGCGGCAGTCTGCAGAGCGGATTCGATGGCTCCGATCACGCGCGCCTTATCGATGCCTTTTTGGCGCCCGATTTCGTCAATCACTGAAATCAGTTCTCGGTTCATACCTCACGCTCCTGCATCCGGTTTCCACCCACAGGGCCCCTAACCATTACTTAGATTTTCACGACCAATCTTGCTTCCGCAATGCTCTCGCGGCTGAGCTGAATCGTTTGCGGAGCTCGCTGCGTACCTATCGCCAGCACAACGAGAGCCTCGTCTGCTTGCACGAGCTCCCCGGCAATCCGCCACTGACCTTCGAGAGGCTGTCGAAGCTTGAGATTCACCTGTTTTCCAATCGCCCGCTGATAGTCTTGAGTTCTCTGGAACGGGCGATCCAAACCTGGAGATGAGACTTCAAGCGTATAGGCGTGAGGAAACGGATCGGCGACATCGAGTGCCGGCCCTAAAGCCTTATGTGCTTGCTCACAGTCGGTGATGGTAACGCCACCCGGTTTATCGATCAACACACGAACAACAGATCGCGGGCCGCGTCCAACACAGACGACATCGATCAATTCGAGCCCGAGCGTCCACAGAATCGGCGAAATAACTTCGTGCAATCGGTCGATAACCGGCTGCGAACTACTCCCCGGTATCCTCAACCTCAATGTCCCCTTGACACGTGATCAAACAAAAAAGTGGGCCTGCGCCCACTTACAGAGCCGGTACCATACCACGCACCCCTAAGCAATGCAAGGGGACTAGCCTGTCAGTATCGCCCATCTCGCTGCCAACGACTGGGTGACTGGACCGGGACGACCGGAACCGATGAGTTTCCCATCTATCTGGACGACGCCAAGCACTTCAAGCGTGGTGCCGGTAAGAAAAACCTCATCTGCTTGATAGAGGGAGGTACTCGGCATAAATCGTTCTTCGACGACGATCTCTTCCTCTCTGGCTAGTTGCAGCACGACCGTCCTGGTCACACCGGAGAGAATGCGTGGGCTTTCAGGAGCCGTTACAATCACCCCCCCCTGAACCACCATCACGTTGCTCACGGCACCTTCCATCACGAAACCATCGCGAACCAAAATAGCCTCAAACACACCTGCCTTTCGCGCCTCCTCACGAGCTAACACGTTGGCCAGTAAGTTGACGCTCTTGATGTCGCATCGACCCCATCGCAGATCCTCGCATGTACAGGCCGTCACGCCCGTCCGACGGATTTCAGGACTGAGAGGGTGGAGCGCTCGAATCGTCATGACGACCGTTGGGCGACTTTCGGAAGGAAAGTTGTGATCGCGGGGTGCAACCCCTCGCGTAATCTGAATATAGATCTTGGCATCCTGATATCCGGCCAGACTCAGCCCATGATGAATCCACTGTGTCCATTGCCGTCTGGTATATGGTTGGGGAATGGAGAGTTGCGCTGCGCTTCGATCAAGCCGATCAAGGTGCGCACCCATTTCAAAGGGAGATCCTCGATACGTCCGAATCACCTCATAGACAGCGTCGCCGAATTGAAACCCACGGTCATCGATCGAGACGGTCGCGTCCTGCCATGGAAGAAAACGCCCATTGATAAAAGCAATATCCGGCATGCACTCAATTCCCGGGGAGTGACTGCGCCTCTACATTAAAAAGGCGTCGATCTTCAGCGGTGAATTTCCACCCCATGCGTTTCTCGAACAGAACCTGGTGCAAGCCTGGTCGCACGGCCTTAAACTCGAAGATCCGCTGCCCGTTTTCGACGGCGTTATTACTGGCGATGCGAAGAAATTCGTCACTGAGGAGAGCGAGGTCTTTAGGATCATAGGAGGGAACCCATTGCTCACCTCTCGTCCGATCCTCCCATAACTGAAGCACGAATGGTTGATCAACCACGACCTTCCGAGAATCCCCGGCATCGCACATCGAGACAGGTTCGGCGCCGGCAGTATTCACACCAGCACCCTCTTTGTGCGCATTAGCACAGTCTTTGTCCCCTTGAATCTCTTCATACTTTCTTCCGAGGACCGATCAGGATCTCGCCCCCCTCCAGCCGAACTTCGTAACTTCCTACACAATAGCCACCCCCATCCGTCCCTTGTCCGTTTCGGATATCGAAGGCAAGATCGTGCCAGGGACAAGCAATCACGTAGCCCTTGAGCCGTCCCTCAATAAGAGGTCCTCCTTCATGAGGGCAGCTATTATGAATCGCATAAAACTGCCCATCGATGTTGAACAGGGCGATTGGGCGATCATTGACTTTGACGATCTTCGACTGTCCTGGTGGCACATCTTCTACCTGACCGACCTTTTGAAACCCATCCATCGTTATGTATCCCCTTGGGATGCCGCAAAGCCTATAGGCGAAGGGCATATTTGAGTTCGTCGTTTTTTGCAACCCCTGCTTTCTTAATGAACCCAGATTCCGCTTGTATCACATAGCGAGCGGCTTCGGGTGGCGGTCCAAACAGCGGACAGGGATCTTTGGTACAGGGCTCCGCTTGCTCGAACAGATGCACCACATGATGACTTTCATCGACCCAGAGAATGTCGATGGGAAATCGATACTCCCGCGTCGTCACACGATGAAGACCATTCTCTTCAAAGATATACAACATGCCCCCGTTGGAGGGTAATGCTTCCCGAAAGGCAAGCCCAAATAAAAGTTTCTCGGGAGTATCGGCTACCTCGGCCTCTAGTTCGAAACCGCTGGGAAACGTTACCACAATTACACTCGATTCTTTGCGTTCGACAAGAAACACGGAGGCGCTCATCAACAGGAGCGCCAGCAGGACCATCATGATGATCCGCTTCTTTTTCTGTTCTCGATCACTCGCTTGAATCTTATTACCGGACATCGGAAGAAGAGTACTGACTACATTGTTTCACATGCTGGGCCCAACGACCCATGCGTAGAACTGCGCTAGGTCTTCTGACCGGAACTCGTTCCGTTGACTTGGAAAAGAAGCACGGAATAGAATGCCTTCTCACGCTGCAAACCACAATTTGTGGACTACTATGGTGGTGGACGTGGGAGCTTGTCAATATTGAATAGCCCTTGGGAGTGAGGAGGAGGCTCGAGTCATGGCTCTACTGATTACAGACGAATGCATCTCTTGCGGGGCATGCCTACCGGAATGTCCCAATGAAGCAATTTTTGAGACCAGAAGCGACGCTGAATCTAAAGGAAACCACGTTGGCGACGGACAGGGAGTCGGCGATAACATTTATGTCATCGCCCATGACCGGTGCACCGAATGTGTTGGACATTTTGATGAGCCGCAATGCGCAGCGGTATGCCCCGTCGATAACTGCTGCATCTCAGATCCGCTCTATCCAGAGACGACGGAGGTCCTGCTGGAAAGGGCAAAGACGTTGAATCCTGACAAAGGAATAGACCCCGCTAAAGTGTGGAGCGGGGTCAGGAACTGATTCAAGCGCTATTCGTGCTGTTGAAGGAAGGCCTTGGTTCTGAAGAGAACCAAGGCCTTTTGCGTTTCTATGAATCCCGGAGCTTCGCGTCTCCCTTTTCTAGACTGTCGGAAAAAACAACGGCCTCAAGGAACATCTCCTTGAGGCCGTCAATATACAGGGAAGCTTTCTGCTCGACGCCGGCAGCTATTTCAGCATGAGTAACTTGCCGCCGACATGTCCCGGATGCAGATGACACCGATACTCCAGTACGTTCCCTGCGGCATAAAACAAGTCACTGGTTGGAATACCGATATACTGCGTTTCGCCTGGTTTGAGCACGATCTTTGTATGTAAGACAGTCGGTGCCGATTGATTCACAGCCGCAGTGAGTTGGAATCCATGTTCAGCCGCTGCCTTGTTCGTCACCTTTAAGAGAACAGGGGCGCCCGGACGCGTCTTAAAATCGATGACGGTCACGGGAGGATACCAGACCTTCGTGTCTCCGATTTCGAGCGCAAAGAACGAGGCATCGACAGTGAGCTCTTTAAACGGCTGTCCGACGACGGAGCCGGTTTCCAGATCACCGGTTTCGACACCACCCGCCTGAAGCGCATATGAACCTGAAACCCCGGCCAACACCATCCCAAGGCCGAGAAAGACCACCAACAATGACTTGCCCATGACTACCCCCCTTGCGAGAAAAGAAGAGATGAAATAGAAGCTCGTGAACTATTTTCTATGATGCCAAACTCTGGAGGACGTGCAGGCGTTTAGTACTGTACACCCTTCTTCCATGGCCGTTAAAAAGGATTATCAATACTCGTTAAATTCTGATTATGCGGAGATCCTTATAGCATAGGGCTCAAAACGGAAGCAACCAATATAGCGCCGCCATGAGGCCAGAGAACTTGTCGCCAAGAGGGCACAATGATCTCGCTCCCTTCTCAACTGCACTCATCGTCAACGACGGTATCGCACGTAGATCCGGTTCACATCAATCGTCGGCCTGGGATATCCAGCATACCTCCCCCTCCCCCCTTAAGTAATTCAATAACCTGCCGATACAACAGCCAGGGAGCTATAGCATGCCCATTATCGTGGCAGTCAACGGGATTGCGGAAATCTATCCGGCAAAGCTCGTGACCCCACGGTACCACCGCACGGAGGCTGCGGCAGATCGTGAGCATCATGATCAACAGTCCTCGACACTGGATCACCCTGCCTTAGTCGCACAAACAGCATACCAACAACAGGGTGTCGATCGATCACATCCCACACCGGCAGTCCTGGCCCGAGACTTGATGACGACACCGGTCCTCTCTCTTCCATCAGACAGTCCGCTGTTGGATGCATGGACGATCATGTCTCACAAAGGATTCCATCACCTGCCCATCACGTCATTCCATGGTACACTCGTGGGGATGCTCTCTTATCGAGATCTCCTGCATCATGTGCCGGAATTAATCACAGCGACCGATACCCGACAAGCTTCCCACAAGCACGCTGCCGAGATCATGACCCCGCGAGTGATTTCGGCAACCCCGACCACAGAGATTCGTGAAATTGCTCGAGTCATGCTGGAGGAGCGGATCCATGCGGTTCCAATCCTCGATCAAAGCCGTCGCCTCGTCGGTATCGTTGCCACACAAGACCTACTCCGTGGCATCGCCACCCACGGGCCGCTCGAACTGTGGACCTGACCCTCCGGGCTTTTCGTCTATCGTTCAAAATCTATTGCAAAAACAACTCGTCGATTCCTGCAATGCCTAGCTTGCTGATTTCATTCCAACCGGATCGGTGGGAGGGAAATGGTTCGTCACGATCCCGCCGCGTGCTTCCATGATGAAAACGTCGCTGCTTGACCAACAGGGCTTCCGGCTATATCGATCACAGTCCAAATCACAGCCTGCTCGACCATAAAACGACGGCCTGTTGCTGAAATCCGCACTCCTTTATAGCCGTCATAGAAACCTCGCGCTCGTGCCTGCGCCAACATTCGCTCCCGCTCCGGCCGATTGTCGGCTTCCGCGGTCAGCCGCGAGGGAGTCGTCGTGAATTGCTCCCAGGAGACCTCCCACAAATCGAGGGCGACTTGATTGCCATAATTCAAGATCGGATCGGGCTCGGCACCATGCGACACCACCACAAATGGAACTTCAAACAATTTCCGAGCTTGCTCCGCGGCGCCTTCGGTCCGTTCGATCAACTCGGCTCCTAGCCAATGGCGATAGCTGTCCAGCAGCAACTGACTCCACCCCACAATGCGTGGGTCTCTCCAAGGTGCATCCTTCACGGGGTGGTGGTATCACGACATGCGGTGAAGGGCAAGCGCCAGAGACACCTTGTCAAGACCATGGGCCTTCTCTGTATAATGGGACCTCACTTTACAAAAGCAGGAGCACTGATGGCCGGCAAGACACTGTTCGACAAAATTTGGGAGTCGCATATTGTTCGCGAAGAGCCTGACGGAACCACCCTTCTGTACATCGACCGACAACTGGTGCACGAAGTCACATCGCCGCAAGCCTTTGAGGGGTTGAAGCTAGCCGGTCGAAAGCCTCGCCGACCAGCCGCCACCTTGGCCGTGCCGGATCATAATGTTCCCACGACCGACCGGAAACTACCGATCGTCGATCAAGTCAGTGCCAAACAGATTCGAACTCTTGAAGAAAACTGCCGTGACTTTGGCATTACCTTCTTCGGCATGGATGACATCCGGCAAGGTGTCGTCCACGTCATCGGTCCCGAACAGGGATTCACGCTTCCAGGAACAACGATCGTGTGCGGAGATTCTCATACGTCCACCCACGGAGCATTCGGCGCCTTGGCTTTCGGCATTGGAACCAGCGAGGTCGAGCATGTCTTGGCCACACAGTGCCTCGTCCAGAAACGACCCAAAACGATGGAAGTCCGGGTGGAGGGAACTCTGTCTGATCGCTGCTCTGCGAAGGACATTATTCTGGCAATTATCGGAAAAATCGGCACGGCTGGCGGTACGGGTTATGTCATCGAGTACACAGGGTCCGCAATTCGCGCTCTGAGCATGGAAGGGCGCATGACCCTCTGCAACATGTCGATCGAGGGAGGGGCCCGCGCTGGACTGGTAGCTCCCGATGAAAAGACGATCGCCTATGTCAAGGGACGTCCGCTGACCCCACAAGGAGAGTTGTTCGAACGAGCGATGAAGGCGTGGCAGTCGCTCAAGACAGATCCGGATGCCCGATACGATGTCGTCGTAACCCTGCGAGCGGAAGAGATTGCACCCCAGGTCAGTTGGGGAACGAGTCCCGGAATGGTGTTAGGCGTGGATCAAAAGGTCCCGGACCCTCAAACGATCACCGATACCAAGACCAAGAGTGCAACGGAACGGGCATTGACCTATATGGGACTGTCTCCCAATACACCGATCACCGACATCAAAATCGACAAGGTCTTCATTGGTTCCTGCACCAACTCACGTATTGAAGACTTACGCTTGGCGGCCAGTCTGGCCAAAGGTCGGAAGGTCGCTGCAACGGTCCACGCCATGGTGGTCCCAGGGTCCGGACTCGTCAAACAACAGGCCGAGGCGGAGGGACTGGATCGCGTATTTCGTGATGCAGGATTTGAATGGCGAGAGGCTGGATGCAGCATGTGCCTGGCGATGAATGCCGACGTCCTGCAACCAGGGGAACGGTGCGCCTCCACCAGTAACCGTAATTTTGAAGGACGCCAAGGCGCGGGTGGGAGAACTCACCTGGTCTCCCCTGCTATGGCGGTGGCGGCAGCCATCGAAGGACACTTCGTCGATATTCGGCATTGGAGCTGAGGTCATTATGGAACCGTTTACTATTCTCACTGGTCTCGTGGCCCCATTGGATCAAATCAATGTCGACACCGACCAAATTATCCCGAAGCAGTTTTTAAAGACGATCAAACGGACAGGGCTCCGCGAGGGCCTCTTTTTTGACTGGAGGAAGAAAAAGGATGGATCACCGGATCCTGACTTTTTCTTGAATCAGCCTCGTTATCAATCCGCCTCGATCTTATTGACGCGCGACAACTTCGGGTGCGGCTCATCCCGCGAACATGCTCCCTGGGCTCTGTTGGACCAAGGTTTCCGGTGCATCATTGCCCCAAGCTTTGCGGACATTTTTTATAACAACTGCTTTCAAAACGGTGTGCTGCCCGTTGTGCTGAAGGCAGACGAGGTGTTGGCCCTCATGAAACATGCCCTTGCTACCGAGGGATACCGGCTTACAGTCGATCTGGCCAAGCAAACAGTGACCGCACCGGAAAACATCGTCTATCGGTTTGAGATCGATCCCTTCCGCAAAGATTGTCTCTACCGTGGGCTTGATTCCATCGGCCTCACACTCCAACACGAGCAAGCCATTGCAGCCTATGAGGCTCGTCGAAAGACTGAGGCTCCCTGGCTCTTCGGCGACGTTCGCGCCTAACGGGAGAGATATCTGGTGAAAGCAGTGAAGGTGTTGCTGACCATTCTTGTGTTTCTCGGCGGGGCCTATCTCATCGTCGTGTTCAACTGGACGTATTCCGATGGAAACCGAGCCGGATACATCCAGAAGTTCTCCACAAAGGGGTGGGTGTGCAAAACGCACGAAGGGGAACTGGCCATGACGACGGTACCGGGCACCGCACCGGTCCTGTGGCAGTTTACAATCTGGGACGACAAGGTCGCGGCTCAATTGAACGAAATAATGGGAAAGCGCGTAATCTTACATTACAAGGAATACCGCTATATCCCCACCACCTGCTTCGGGGACACGACCTATTTCGTCGACAAGGTGGAAGTGCAAGAGTAGCACAGCCGTCACCCCCCTACAGCCAGTTCTTCCGTCGAAACCCGATCAACATGATGGCGGCGACGATGCCCATGATGCCGAGGGCCATAGGATAGCCCCAGGCCCACTTCAACTCCGGCATGTGCTCAAAATTCATCCCGTAGATGCCGGCGATGAAACTGAGCGGCATAAAGATCGTCGTGATGACCGTCAGTACCCGCATGACGGCATTTAGACGATAGCTCACGCTGGACAGATAGATATCCAGACTGGCAGACACCATTTCACGCAGTGTCTCGATCGTGTCCACGATCTGCACCACATGGTCATAGACATCTCGGAAAAACAGCTTCGTCGGCTCATGAAGAAACGGGCACTCAGAACGCGAGAGATTGTTGATGGCTTCCCGTAAAGGCCACACAGCCCGGCGCACATAGAGCAGCTGCCGTTTCAGTGCATGGATGTCGTGGAGAGTCTCCGGTCTCGGATCGGCCATCACCCGTTCCTGAAGCGATTCAATACGCTCACCGAGCAATTCGAGCACGGCAAAATACTGATCCACCACGGCATCGATCAACGCATAGATGAGATAGTCCGAGCCGTTGTGCCGCAGTCGTCCCTTGCCGCCTTTAAGGCGATCTCGAACGGCCCCGAATACATCCGTGCCGTTCTCCTGAAACGAGAGCACGTAATTCCGCCCAAGAACAAAACTGACCTGTTCAACCAGAATGTCTCCGCGGTCGGATGTCGTCATCATCTTCATCACAAGAAACAGATAGGTCTCGTAATCGTCTAACTTTGGACGCTGGTCGGTGTTGGCGATGTCTTCCAGCAGAAGCGGATGGAGGCCAAAGTGTTTACCGAATCTCTCCAGCACCTCAACCTTATGGACGCCGCCCACATTGACCCAGGTCACCGTCTCATCCGCCGGTGGTTGAAGGGCATCGATATCCGTCACAACCTGCTCATCGCAGTGCGTCCCCGCATAATTGAAGCGGGTCACGGTGACGGAGGCCGTGCGTGTCTCACCAATATGAATCAACGTTCCGGGAGAGAGGCCGGTCTTCTTCGAACGTTTTTGGACCAACTTCATAACAGCGAGCTTGTACGCAGATTCTTGCGGAAGGTCAAGCCAAGAACCGGCACGTTCCTTTTCATTCAGCCCTAGGCCTGATACTCTGGTGTCATGAGATGGGCTCAAGAACTTGAACGACTCGCAACCGCAGTTCGAACGGCCGGTACGGAGGCTTTGCGGTTAGCCACCGACGGATTCGAGACGATCCAAAAGCCGGATCAATCTCCTGTCACATCAGTAGACCTCGCGGTCAACGATATTCTTCACACGCACCTCCTCTCAGCATTCCCCCAAGACGGATGGCTATCGGAAGAATCGCCCGATGATCCCGTCCGCCTTCAGAAAGATCGAGTCTGGGTGGTCGATCCGATCGATGGGACTAAGGCCTTTATCAAGAAAGTTCCGGAGTTTTGCATCTCCGTCGCCCTTATTGAGCATGGTCATCCCATCGTCGCGGCTATTTATAACCCTTCGACCGACGAACTCTTCAGCGCGATCCGGGGAGAAGGACTTCAGCTGAACCGCAAACCGGTGGAGTCACGGCAAGTCAGCACGGGGCAACGTCCCATCATTGCACTGAGTTCATGGGAACGCCAGATCGGTCGTTTTACAGCACTCGATTCATCCACTCAGAATCGCCCAATGCTGTCTATCGCCTGGTCTCTCGCTCTAATGGCATGCGGACGCATTGATGCGGTGGCCACGTTTGAGCCGGAAAATGAGTGGGACGTTGCAGCCGCAGTCTTACTGACCAACGAAGCGGGGGGCACCATCACTGATGGAAGCGGACAAGCTCTCACCTTCAACCAACCGACCCCACGCTACCGTGGAATTATCGCCACGAGCCCTTGCTGTCCTCCTTCACTCAGCCTGGCGTTGACGAGCCTGGATCCCACATCCGACTCACCTGCTTCCTCTGGACTGCTCACCACATGAAGCGTCGTGCGTATCTCGTGGGGAAGCACCATATTTAGTCCTTCCTGCTTTCGCTTCACGCTTCACGGACGACGAGCCACGGATACTTACTACAGACTGCCCTGTGTCAGCCTCCGACAGGCCTCCTCCAGGTCCTGATCCGTCTTGGCATAACTGAATCGGATAAAGTCAGCCCCAACCTTGCTCGTAAAAAAGGCCTCTCCCGGCACGCCGGCGACCCCGGTCTTGTCTAAGAGAAACATCGCGCGGGCTTTCCCAGTCTGACCAGGAAGATGGGAGACATTCGCCAAGACGTAATAGGCGCCTTGAGGGATGGATGGGGTGATCCCGGCTTGAGACAATGCGCCGCAGAATTTCTCGCGCTTCCCCTGATACTCTTGCCGCAGTCCCTCATAGAAGCTGTCCGGCAATTCACGGATGCCTCGCGCCACACCCATCTGCAACGGCGCAGGAGCACACACATAGAGCAAATCGTTCATCGCCCCGATGGCTTGCGCCCAGCGTCGCGATGCGACGCTGTACCCGATCCGCCACCCCGTCACACTGAACGTCTTGGAATATCCACCGATCGTGATGGTTCGCTCCGCCATGTCCGGCAACGATGCGATGCTGACATGGCGTCGCCCGTCATAGAGGAAGTATTCATAAATTTCGTCCGTGAAGACGAAGAGGTCATGCCGACAGGCAAATTCAGCCAATGCCTCCATCTCGGACTGGCTGTAAACCTTGCCGGAGGGATTGCCTGGTGAATTGATGATGATAGCTCGCGTCTTGGCTGTCACGACCTCTTCCAGTTGAGCCATGGAATAGGACCAGGTGGGAGGCTGCATCGAGACCGCCACCGGAACCGCTTCAACCGCGACAAGCGCGCTGATATGGTATTGGTAATAGGGTTCAAACAGGATGACCTCATCGCCAGGATTCAGCAGAGCAGCACAGGCAGAATGAAAGGCTCCCGTCGCACCGGCACTGACGGTAATGTCGCTTTCAGGGTCAGCCTGCATTCGGTTATACCGTTCGAGCTTCTCGGCAATCGCCTGCCGTAACTCCGGCAAGCCATCGAAACGTGTATAAACGTTGTAGCCATCACGAATCGCCCGCTCAGCCCCTTCGAGCACGATCGGAGGGACCGGCGTATCGCAGACCCCCTGCGCCATATTGAGGCCCTTCGCGCTGACACAGGCCTGAGTCATTGCACGAATCTCTGATTGAGCTAAATCCGTCATTCGCCGACTGACTGCACGCATTAGGATGCTCCTTCTGCTCTACTCAGCACCGAGGTCCTGTCCGGTAGGGAGATGGACCTCCCTGGTGCATCTTTCCAGAACAATTCCCACCTTCGCAGCACGGGTCACGGACGGGACGGCACCGGCCGGTGCCGTCCCGATCCTATTGCCGACATAGATCGGGGCGTAGAGGTCACACTAAACACAGCATGTCGGATCCTCCGCTGGCGTGAGAGTCCAGGCTATGCTGGGTCAGCTCGTGGTCTACCGATCCCACTCGTGCGACGGCTGTAGCGTGATCACCGTGAACAACACCTCTCTAGTTTACGGATGTTTTCTTTCGCACAATCGCCGCATGCGGATCGCTCAAGTTCCGTGACTCATCGGCGTTCAATACGGTCGTCTCCATCACCGCACTGAGACTTCCTGACCGACGATTCGAAGACAGATCGATAATGCCGAGTCCAGGACAACTCCCATCGGCGGCATGGCTGATGGTGAGAGGAAAGGGCCCCCGCAACGCCACATAGATACGCCCCCCGGTTTGACCAGTGCTCGGGGAGAGATCGCCCAAATCTGGAGTCGGATCATTGGTTCGGGTTGTCCCGACTGTCCCGCCGCAAGCACCACTCGTGGTCAAACTGTAGGTTCCTTCATATCGCTTGTTCAAATCATCCCAGGGTGGAGAAAGCTTGAAGACCTCCACGTTGTTTCGGATGCGATCCATCTGATGGAGATACCCAGCTGCGCCGGATTCTGGATTTCGCACAATGACGACTCCGTGTGCATCGCGATTACTTCCAGCTGGTATCTGATTCCCCCCGATCTTGCCGTTGTCCTTATCCTGCCACACCGCCACAGGCGCCGGTGTATTCGCCGTATTGAACGCCGGAGCCGATGGATAATTCAGCGCAAACCGATAGAGTGAAAATTCGGATACATTCGGACCGGACGTGCCGGTATTGAGATGCATGAACCCATCACCTTCTGCTCCACCACACCCGGCGGCACGTATCACTGAGAGATCATATTCTGCAACAATCGCCATGGGGCTTGCGGTGATATCCACCACAAACATTCCCCCTCCTCCAAGCGTTACAAAGGCATGTCGGCCGGTACTGGTTGGAACCGGACAGATAGGAGCATTGGTAACACGAAGACCTGGGGCCTGCTTGGCCGCGCCTGTCGGCGTCGTCGTGGGCTGTCCATCCGCAACAAGTCCGGTAACCTGGCATGCAATGCCGTCCGTTTCATCGGCATCCACCGCCACCGGCTGACCAAGAACCCGCCCCGGGCCTCCGACCAAATCCAGACTTGCTGCGCCATTGAAGGCAAACCGCTCGGGAACGCCTTCTTCATTGCGAACAACATCCACGCGTTCGAGGATACGCCCGTTCTGGTTGGCAACAATGATGTGGTGCCCATCCGGTGTCCAAAAACTCATATGGTTCTGACGTCCGGTCGAGGTGCCGGTGGTGCGGAAGAGACAGACTGGTTTCTTCGTCCGCCCATCGACAATGCCGAGATGTCCGCTTGCCACAAAGTT
>JAEURV010000249.1 GCA_016788465.1 Nitrospira sp.
TGGTGTTTGCCTCGCTTCCACTGCTCCGCCCCTTTCAAGCACTGTTGGCGCTACGATGCCGGAATGCGATGGTCCTATCGGAGAGGATCCGTCTTTCGTTGTGCCTGCATAGGAGGATAGTACACCCCACAGACTCGCTGCAATCATGATACTTACTCCTAGCAGAATGCTGAAAAAGTCCTCCAGCGTCGTTCTCGCATCACTCAGAGGCTCGACGTACCGAAGCGTACGCCTCGCCCCTTCGCTCGCTGCGGCCTTGCTGGACGGCCTTTTTGAGCATTCTGAGGTGTAGAGTGCCACAGTTCCTTCTATCATCGTGCACCGATGTGGGAAGCAGAAACCGCGTTTTTCAGCAAACTGCTAGTCGGTAGAATCCTCACACCCTTCACTTTTCCGTCATCAAATACCCATTGAGTTGCGTCGGCAACAAGGCATTCTTGACCCGTTCAGGCAGTGTCTTCGGATCTAAGCTTTTTTCGATCGAGATCGACCGTTCCCGCGCCAAATCAATAATTGCCGCTTGATCATGGGAGGCATTCCGTTCATAGAGCATAATGACCGGGCGCAAACGCTCCTGGCTGTTCGTCTTGATCACCAACCCAAAGCTCCCATCGCTCAATTCCACAAAGGAGCCAGGTGGAAAGACGGTGACGGTCGCAATGAAGGGATCGATGACGTCGGGACCATATTTATTCCGTAGCTTCGTATACAGATAGGTCAAGGCTTGGCTTGGGCTGAGGTAGCGTGCAGACCGTCGATCACTGACCCGCAGATTGTACTCGACGATCGTCCCGATCAATCGTGCCGTCTTGGTGATATCCCCGTTGATGAGCTTCTTGGGATACCCGGTGCCGTCGAGATATTCCCGATGTTGGTGGACGATCTCAATGATCTCGGGAACCACACCCGGGATGCCTTCCAGGATCTCCTTTCCCAGTTGGGGATACATCCGAAGCAGCTTCGCTTCCGTCGGCGAGAGATCTTCCTCGCTCTTCAGGCGAACCGCCAAGGGAACCCGATTCATCCCGATATTGTGAAAGAGTCCCCCCATCCCGACATGCTCGGTTTCTTCAGGGCTGAGCCCCAGCGTCTTGGCCGTGAGCTGCGCAAGGGCACTCACATTCATCGCCTGCATGGCCAACTCCTGGCCCGGCTCCGCCCGGGTCTCTGCACAGACGAGACTCAGCAAGACAGGCTCCTGTGCCGTGACCTTGCCCATCGTCTCCAAGATCTTCGTCGCCGTCTCCATCGTACTCGGCTGTCCGGCATTGGCCATCGCCATGACGACCGACACATCATTGGTCGCCTTGGCATAGGTGCGCGAGTTGTCTTCGATTGCTTTGCGATGCTCCAGTGCCGTCTGAAGCTGCCGTTGTTTTTCCTTGAGGATCGACTGTTCGTCCTCCTCGGCATCCTTCTCGGTTTCCGCATCAATTTCAAACGCACGGACGGGAGCCGATGGCTGGGCGAGAGACTCGACGACATCGGCATGAGAAAGTTTGGGGTCATAAAAGAGCTTGGT
>JAEURV010000281.1 GCA_016788465.1 Nitrospira sp.
GGCGAAATAGTGTTCCATCACCGGCCTTTCTGAGCGCCTGACTCTAGCGGAGCGCCCGGCTTCTGTGTCCAGCATGACGCATGGGTGGATTCCAAGGGGTTGTGTATGCCATTCCCACCTGCGAACCTGCCACGTGAGAGACGCCTTTCCCCAGCACGTGGCAGGTTTCGTATGGGAGGTGGGATTGTGGTCCGTCAAGAGTTCTTCCTTTATCTGAGGTGGAACTAAGAGGGTCTGAAGCCCTTAAATATTCCTCATGTGGTCACAGCACACCCGAGATCAGCCCACAGCCAACCGCAATCAACAGGACTGATACCATCAGCTGAATCGACCGAAACGTGATCTTCTTCAGTATCTTTCCGCCGATGTAGGCCCCAGCAAAGGCAGACAAGCTCGCGCCGATGACCAACCGCCAGGCGATGGCCTCCCCATGGGCTGAGATATCTGCCCCGTAGATGGTCATACGGGAGAGATCCACCATGATGGCGAGCACGACCCCTGTGGCGACGAACGCCTCTTTCTCAAGTCCGGCCTTGATCAGAAACATACTGCGAAAGGCGCCTTGATGTCCCGACAAGCCGCCGAAGAACCCACTGATCAGGCCGCCGAGCGGCAGCCATCGGCGATTAAGCGCGATCTTGGAGAAGCTGGGAGAAAGCTCCAAGACCACGAAGGATATGATGAGGGTTCCGATCACGAGCTTGAGAGCCGATACCTGCCGAGCGCTCCCAAGCGCATGGTATTCGTAGATCGGTTTGACTTCCCCCAGGTACGTCAGCAATGCCGCTCCGACAAAGGCTGTCGCGATCGCCGGCAACCCGAACCGTAGCAGTACAGAGGAGTCGGCCTTTCGCCCGAGCAGTCCAATTTTAAAAAGGTTGTTCGCTAGATGGACTATGGCGGTCATCGCAATCGCCAGTTCCAGTGGGAAGAAGAGGGCGACCACGGGCATCAGCAGCGTGCCAAGCCCAAACCCAGAAAACAGCGTGAGGGCCGACGCCAATAACGATGCG
>JAEURV010000297.1 GCA_016788465.1 Nitrospira sp.
TCACTGTCCAGTTGGTGGGCCTTGCGACCACCGGGTGCCAGTGGATGGTCAGGAAACTGTCCGGTGACCATCAGTTTGGCCATCTCCGCTGCGCGGGTCACCAGCTCCTTGGCGCCTTCTCGCAGCTCGCGACTGTTCTGAACCTCACTGATGTTCCGTTCCATGTCCTCCGCGCTCCAGCCTCGTGAATGGGCGATGAACGGAAATTGAGGAAATTGGCAGCCGACCTCCGCCCAGAAAGTCATGAGCTGTCCGGCCACGCCCTGCACATTATCTTGTCCGCCCATGATAATGAAGGCCGCCACCTTATTCTTGAGGAGGTGTTTCTTCGCGATGGTCTCCTGGTTTTGAATGCAGTTCATTCGCTCGACCATCTTGAAATACAGACTGCTGGCATTGCCCCAGCGAATCGGTGTCGAGACGAGAATCACATCGCCCCAATGCACGATCGCCTCATACACCCGATCGAGTTGATCGGTTGGGTCCATCTGCGTAATCGAACAAGGCCACGTACAAGCAGACGCAGCTTTTGAGTAAAAGCCTTCGCAGGCACGGAAGTTCAGATCCCGGAGCCTAATAGATTGCGTCTCCAAGCCAAGCCCACTTCGCGCGTAGTCCAACGCCACATCCAACAAAGCATCAGAGGTACTGTAGCGAGGATGGTCGACGGTCATCGCTGTCGTGGAAATTCCCACGACACGAATCGGGCCTGGTTGTCGTACGACGGCGCGAGCCAATGGATGAGGGACGTGCGGTTGCTTCTTGCGCTTCGTGGCCGAAGCCAAATCGACGTAGAGCCGGCCGTTCTCGATCTTCGTCTCATAGGCCGGCACCTGATCCTGCTCGTATCCCGGTTCGCCTTGGCCGGTTTTGTAGTGAAACTTCCAGTAGTGCCAGGGACAGACGACGTAGTCACCGTCGAGCCGGCCCTCACCGAGCGGCCCGCCGACGTGATTGCAGACTCCGGAGATCGCCGCGAATGTCCCGTCTTTATATGAAAGTGCGATCGCCGTCTCGCCGCACATGATTTCTTGCAAAGGCTTGTGCTTCAGTTCCTCAACCGCACCCACATCGATCCATCGGCTCTCAGCCATCACACAGTCCTTAACTATTTAGTCGGAGTTGGCAGTCAATGACGAAGCGATAGGAGAACTGTGTCGGAAAAGGGTTCGACATGATCATAGATATAGTGGCTTGATCGGCGACACGACCGCCGCCGGATTGTTCTTCCACAGCGATTCATCCGCATCCACATAGAGTTCGACTTCGTTCCCATCGGGATCTTTGAGATAGAGACTTTGGCTCACCGTGTGGTCGCTCATGCCGTCAATCGCGACCCCAGCCTGTTCCACCTCACGTTTCGCCTGTCGCAGCTCATCGAGGCTATCCCCCACCTTGATTCCGACATGGTAGAGACCACGGCGAGGGCCGGGAGGTGGACCAGGCGCATCGCCGACTTGGATCAACAGCAATTCGTG
>JAEURV010000303.1 GCA_016788465.1 Nitrospira sp.
TCAGGACAGGGCCGGCCTGTGTCACTCGGCCAGCCAGGTTCAACCACACCCATTGCGGTGGTCGCGTCCTCGCAAAATGGGATCGAGAGCAGATATAGCGTCACGATCACGCGACTCCTCTCAGGCGATAATCACCTATCAGATTTGCGCGTGACAGCAAACACCGTACGACAGCCCTTGGCGCCGGGGTTTGATGCGGATATCCTGAACTATACGGCAAACGTGGCCAACACTGTCGGGCAAGTCACGATCACCGCAACTAAGTCCGACCAGAGTGCCACGATGTTGATGAGTTCAGGGACAAACTCCGTCACTATCGGACCAGGGGTCAATCAGGGGCAATTACTGGTTACCCTCGGCGATCGTGGCACAACCACTCCGGTGTCGATCACGGTCACGGCACCCAGTGGAGCCGCCGAGACCTATTCCATTACCATCCACCGCCTCTTCTCCGACGACAGTCGCCTGTCTGCCTTACAGGTAAGCGACGGTGCTTTAGATCCAGACTTTGCACCTGACACAAAGAGCTATAACGTGAACGTCGGCCTCCTCGTCGGGAGTATCACCTTTACAGCAACGAAGTCTGACCCCACTGCCACAATGTCGGCATTGGGATCGGTAATTTCTACGGCAGGAACCTCAACCGGCCAGGTGACGATTACGCCGGGGCTTGGACCAAATCCACCGGTTGGAATAACCGTGATCGCACAAGATGGAGTGAATAGTACGACATACAACATTACCGTAACTCGAGGGCTCTTCTAGCTCTCGTCGTTCTACTCTTCCTTACTTCAAGATCAGAACCGGTCTCCTGCCCCTATTGCGTACAAGCCCCTGCACATGCGCTCTGCCCAAGAGCGCATGTGTCGATGGTGCAGGAACAGGCAACAGATCCAGATTCGCAGAAAGTCTTCATCGCTTCGGATCCAGCTCGATCAGACCTTTGCGGATGGCAAGAATGGCCGCTTGTGTACGGTCGTACACTTGCAGTTTGTGAAAGATGTTTCGGACATGATTCTTTACCGTCTTTTCACTCAAATCCAGACTGTTGGCGATCTCCTTGTTGGTCTTTCCGTCGGCGACCAATCGCAACACGGTAATTTCACGTTCCGTTAAGTCATGTTCGGCCCATGCCGGTTTCTTTCCCTTTTTCTGGGCCATGAGCGAAAACTCCGCAAGGATCTTGCTGGCGACCGACGGGTGGATCAACGATTCTCCGCGATAGATCGCGCGAATGGCCGCCACAATCTGTGACGATTCTGAATCTTTCAGCAAATATCCTGTTGCACCTGCGCGGACCAGATCAAAAATGTATTGCTGCTCCTCATACATGGTCAACGCAACCACACCGATATGCGGGAACTCCCTCTTGATCTGTCGGGTCGCCTCGACGCCGCCCATCCGCGGCATACTCACGTCCATCAGGATGACGTCCGGAAGTAAGGCACGAGCTTTCTCCACCGCTTCCATCCCATCCTGCGCCTCGCCGATAACATGAATATCTTCCTTCGTCTTGAGAATGGCGGCTAACCCTTCTCGGACGACTCGATGATCGTCGGCGATGAGGACTTTAATCTTTTCCATACTGTCGTTCCTCCTTCTGGCCCAACGGTACTTCCACGACGATACGGGTGCCTTTCCCCGGTTTGGATTCGACTCGACCTTCCCCTCCGACCAGTCGCGATCGTTCCAAAATCCCCTTAATCCCAAAATGGTCCCACTTTTCGGGGTCCCGCAACACGGTCTCCATATCGAACCCAATTCCATTATCGGTGATGGTAACCCGCAGGAGATCGATGTCGATATCCAGCTTAATCGTCACACGATCCGCCTTTGCATGCTTTTCAACATTGCCCAATGCCTCTTGAATGATGCGAAAGAGAAACATCTTCGTCCGAGGAAACAGAATCTGCTCGTCCCCGGAGAAGGCAAACTTGGTGGTGATGTGCGTCTGCGTTTGGTAGGACTTGAAATAGTTGGTCAGCGCCGAAATTAATTCCATCTTGTCATAGTGCAGGGGACGCAAATTGAAAATGACCTGCCGAGCTTCCTGAATCGCCAATTTCAGCTGGGCCTTGCTCTCCTTGAGCGTGGCCAAACTCGCTCGTGGATTCTTCCGTAGGAGCTGCTGGCACAGATCCAGTTTGAAGTTGACCCCCGCCAAGATCTGCACAAATCCATCATGAATTTCACAGGCGATTCTGGTCCGTTCATCCGTCACCGCCGCTCCGGTTTCCTTCACATATAATCGGTAGAGGGATTGATACTTGTTCAGGGTTTTCTCGATCTCCGCCGTCGCGCGAATTCTGGCTTCGATCAACTCCCACATGAATTTCGCGCTGGCTCCTCCGATGACGGTCACACCCATTCGATGAAAATCTTGGAGAAATTGCCAGACCTCCGGATCTCCAGACACATCGATAATGAGGTCGACACGTTCCATCGTGAGCAGATGTTGATAGTCGCGGGTCACCGGAATCTTTAACTGTTTGGCCAGCTCAAGTCCCGGTGCATCCGGATTGATTTCCGCAACTCCGACGATCTGCACCAACGGGTCGTTTGCAAAGATCTCAATCAGCGCGGTGCCTCCGCGACCGGCACCGATGATGGCGACACTGGTTGCCGCAGAAACCGATGAGTTTCGTTTCGCACGTTGAGGCTTGATCGTCGGCATGGAGGTGCTGTCAAGTTGATGGAAAACCCTGTGGGCGCTTCTCAGGAACGCCTGACTGAATAATCCTGTGTACGATCAGCATAGGCTACCGGATGTTCAACAGGGCCTTCCCGCCAGTCCACAATTGGCAAAGAGATGAGGGAGACCCGTACTGTACGGTACACCGCTAAGGCGGTCTGAACAATACAGGATAGCTCGTTCCCTAACCTGCTCGCACTCGATGTTACCGTATGGGACATGAACCGGCCGAGACAGAACCACGCTGGTGAGAAAGAGGAATGACAATAGCCGCAGTCAAGGCTCACTACGTTCCTGTGCCAAGGTCTTCAACTCATCCAAGAATTGGTCAATGTCCTTAAACTCTCGATACACGGACGCGAATCGAACATAGGCGACCTGGTCCAATTGATGTAGTTCCCTCATGACTTCTTCTCCGACGACCCGGCTTTCGATCTCCGTCTCACCCATCTCTTGAATGTGTTTTTCAATGCGGTCGGTCACAGCCTCAATGGTACTGATACTGATGGGCCGCTTTTCGCAGGCTTTTTTCAAGCCCGCGAGAATCTTATTGCGATCAAACGATTCACGCCGCCCATCCTTTTTCACGACAACCGGGAGAATCTCCTCGACACGCTCGTAGGTGGTATAGCGACGTTTACAACCAAGGCATTCGCGACGGCGACGGATGACCTCGCCTTCCTTGGCCATACGAGAATCGACCACTTTGTCTTCGAGTTCATCGCAGAAGGGACATTTCACTGCAGGCGACCTGCTCTCTGGCTATCAGCTGACTAGTAGGGATGAAAGATGGGAAACTTCGAACACAACGTCTTCGCCTGTCCACGAACTTCCTCCAAGATCGCCGAGTCCTGCCGATGCTGAAGGACACGATCGACCAAGCCGACGATCTCCTTCATCTCCGGCTCGCGCATTCCACGCGTCGACACGATCGGCGACCCTAAGCGGATACCACTCGCCACCGCCGGCGGCTTTTCATCGTACGGCACAGCGTTCTTGTTGACGATGATCCCCGCGGCATCGAGCGCAGCATCCGCCTCTTTCCCGGTAATCCCCTTGTTTGTGAGATTCAGGAGCATAAGATGCGTGTCTGTTCCACCGGAAACGATCTTATAACCGCGATCCACAAATCCCTGCGCCAACGTCTTCGCATTCGCCAACACCTGCTGCTGATAGCGCTTGAACCCGGGAGACAAGGCTTCCTTGAAGGCCACCGCCTTGGCCGCGATGACATGCATCAACGGACCGCCCTGCAGCCCAGGAAACACCAACTTGTCCACGGCCTTGGCATGCTCGGCCCGACACATCGTCACCCCGCCACGAGGCCCGCGCAGAGTCTTATGAGTCGTCGTCGTCACAAAGTCCGCATATGGGACCGGGTTCGGATGAAGCCCCGCAGCAATGAGTCCAGCGATATGAGCGATATCCACCAACAAATAGGCCCCGACGGATTTGGCGATCTGTTGAAAGCGAGGAAAATCCAAGATGCGGGCATAGGCACTGGCCCCGACGACGATCATGCGTGGGCGACATTCCTCCGCAACCTTCTGAACGGCATCATAATCAATGGTTTCGGTCTGACGATCGACACCGTAGGAAAAGACACGGAACAGAATACCGGAGAAATTAACCTTGCTCCCATGGGTCAGGTGGCCACCTTGAGCAAGGTCCATCCCAAGAATCGTATCCCCTGCCTTTAATACCGACAAATAGGCCGCCATGTTGGCCTGCGAGCCGGAGTGCGGCTGCACATTGACATGTTCGGCCCCGAAGATTTGCTTACAGCGCTGGATGGCTAAATCCTCAACTTCATCGGCATGCTGACACCCGCCATAGTATCGCTTCCCTGGATAGCCTTCGGCATACTTGTTGGTGAGCAAAGAGCCTTGTGCCGCCAAAACCGCCGGACTGGCGAAGTTTTCCGAAGCAATCAGCAACAACTTCTCACGTTGCCGGATTTCCTCAGCCTCAATCGCGGCACAGACTTCAGGATCTGCTGACTTGAGGGCGTCCCAGGAACCGATTACATAGCTGTTCATCGTCGTATCCATCCTCGAATCCCTATGCTGATGTGGCCGTTGCTTCAGTCTCTTGGGCGTCTTGTTTCTTCACCACATGCACCTTCACCGTAGCCACCACATCCCTCGGCATCTTGATCGGGACAACCACCGTGCCCAACTCCTTGATCGGCTGTGCCAATTGGATCTTTCGCCGATCCACCGTGACACCCTGCGCCGCCAACCCTTCTGCTATGTCTTTTGTGGTGACGGAACCGAACAACTTGTCGTCCTTGCCCGCTTGCATCTCGATCGTCAGCGACACTGCCGACACTTTCTTGGCATGGGCTTCGATCTCCAGCTGTTCCTTCTTCGCTCTCTCGGCTGCCACTCGTTTGGCATGCTCGAAGGCTTTGATGCTCCGACTGTCGGCTTCGACGGCCTTCCGCCGCGGCAACAAATAGTTCCGTGCAAATCCATCGGCAACGTTGATGAGGTCGCCGAGATGTCCTACCCCTTCCAGGGTCTCTTGAAGAATAACTTTCATAGCCCTACTCCTTCACATAATAAAGTGCCAGAGAATACTGAGCTGGCTACGAAATGTCAATTCGGATGGATACGGGTGGGGACACCTATGGAATGATAC
>JAEURV010000317.1 GCA_016788465.1 Nitrospira sp.
TGGTCATAGAGAAATCGCCCATACAATCGAAACATCCGAGGTTGGATAATCTTAGAGGCGCGTAGCGTGTATTCTTTCCAAAGATTACGCCCTCAAGTTGTTTCCATCCTACGCTTCTTTCAACTATCGAAAAGATTACAAGAGACTTTTATTCTTTTGTGCCATTTTCGCAGTGACTGTGTCTCTACTACTGACGATATTCAGAAGATTCTCGACATTTACTCGGTTATCCACAGGCCTTCGATACTTGACCGAACAATTTTCGATACTTGACCGCAGGTTCGATAGTTGACCGAAGAGGATCAACGATAGTTGACTGAAACTAATCGATAGTTGAGAGAAAGTTCGATCGATGACAGAAAGATATTCAGTCCTAACTATATGAAACTCCAACGATCAGAGATCGCTATAAGCAACTACTACGTTAGAGAATTAACGAAGGATTAATCTACGTTACGATGGAACACGCTGATTTAGTCACATCTTCGGAAGGAAATCCCTCCCATTCTGTGCCTGATCCTCAAAAAAAAGGATTTCTTCTGAATGCTCCCGTCTTATTACTTGCAGAGCATATTTTGGGGTCGATTCCTCTCTGGGAAGTCAAAAGCAAGAACCGGAAAGAAGGACTTCGCGAAAAGGAAGTTGTGCGTGAGGTGTACTATCGAGGTGAACTGCGAAAAATCCCCTTGGTGATTTATGCGAGCGGAGACCTAGGACTTCCGAATTCCGTGGATCTTGAGCTCTTCCGTGGGTTTGAACGCTGGGCGCTTAGCCAGCTTGAGCGGAAGAAAGTCTTAGACCCCATTGTGAGAATTTCAGGAGCAGAGATTCTGCAGGCGGCGGGGAAGGAGCCGTCGGGTGCTGCGTATGCTGAGGTCGATCGCTTCTTTTTACGGATGGCTGGGACTATGATTTCAGCAGGTCGCACAAAAACTGAGGTAGGGGAGGGGACAAGAGGGAGTGGTCCCTTGAATCGCAAACGGTTGCGAAGCAACAAGGGGATTGTTTTTAAGATCTTCGGAACGGTGGTATTACCAGGGCAACCAAATAAGAAGGGTGAGATGGTAGATAAGTATGAGGTGGAGCTTGCTCCGTGGTATCGCGATAGTTTGTTGATGGGCAATTGTTTTGTAATTGATCACTCACTATTTACTGGGATGAAGGGGTCACTCTCAAAGTTACTACATCAGTTACTGCATAATCTCTTCTATCTCGGAAAAGGACATGCAGAACAGCGATATTCCGATCTTGTAGGGTATTGGCAAATCAAGAGATATATGGCGAAGTCGAAAGTGATGGAACAGTTTACCGAGGCCCATTGTGAACTTCTGAAGCGAGGGTTCCTAGAGCATTGGCAGATTGTGCCGGTCGGGGTACGGGAGCAAAAAGACTTTCTGTTTATTTGGGATGCTGGGTCAGCTTGGTGGAAAACGGAAGCTCAATTGCCAGAGTTACAGGCTAAGTATGAACTCGGAGAACCGCATCATAGGGACTCAGATCCTGTAATCGATCCATTTCTCACGGCGCTTCCGGAACCAAGTACAGGAGCGGCCATGACATCAGCCACTGATAC
>JAEURV010000014.1 GCA_016788465.1 Nitrospira sp.
GAATGCACGTTTGTTTGCCGCAGTGACGCAAGCGTCGGATGACGGTTTGATTGCGGTGTTTGATGCGAAATATCACTATGGTTTCTGGCGACCACTCACCGCCATTCGTAACGGTGATATCGATGGGAACGATGCGACCGAACGGGACGAGTCTTGGGCGCCGTTCATTGAGACACCCATGCATCCGGAATATCCCTGTGCACATTGCATTACGTCCGGTGCCGTGGGGACTGTGTTAAAGGCTGAGATCGGTGAGGATCCAACTCCAGTACTGACAACGACCAGCCATACAGCGGGTGATGTGATCCGCAGCTGGACGACAGTGGACGCGTTCATGCAGGAAGTTGCAAATGCACGGATCTATGATGGCGTTCATTATCGGAATTCCGGCAAGGTCGGAACCGACATGGGGAGGCGGATTGCCCAGCTGGCAATTGAAAAATACCGCCTGACTCACAAATAGCGCCTACGGCTCTGTGATGATATGGCTGCTCGGCTTTTCTTCCCCTTCACCCCATTCTGCTACGGCCTGCGCCATCTCTTCTAATCGTAACGCAGCTCGACCGAACACGCTGTCGGGAGGATAGGTCCCATCGAGCCCCCGTTCTCCGGCAGCGATGCCGGTAAGCAATTCCAGGGCTTCTTCAATCGTGTTCACGGCATACACGGCAAAATGACCGGACTCGACGGCCTCCACCACATCTCGACGAAGGGCCAAGTGCTTGGTATTGCGAGCGGGGATGATGACGCCTTGGGTGCCGCTCAACCCCTTGCGTGAACAGGATTCGAAGAACCCCTCGATCTTTTCGTTCACGCCTCCGATCGGCTGGATTTCTCCCAGTTGATTGACGGAGCCGGTGACGGCCAGCCACTGATGGATCGGTAGATCGGCAAGGCTGGAGAGAATAGCAATGAGCTCGGCTACGGCGGCGCTGTCGCCTTCTACTTCAGAATAGGTCTGTTCAAACGTCAAGGAAGCGCTCATGGCAAAGGGATGGGACCCGGAAAATTTTCCGGCGAGATATCCGGCCAGGGTCATGACCCCCTTACTATGGATCATTCCGGCCAGTTCCGCCTCCCGCTGAACATCGATCACGCCTTTGGTGCCGACATAGGTGCGGGCGGTAATCCGAGTGGGGCGGCCGAACGCGTAGTCGCCGAGCTCATGAACTGATAGACCGTTGACCTGACCGACCACATCACCGTCGAGATTGATCATCAATGTACCTTCTTTGATCTCATCTTGGATCCAATGTTCTGCCAAGTTCGAACGATGACGTTTATGGGTGACGGCGGCATCGACGTCTGCTCTCGTCACAAACGAATGGCCTTCCTTTCTTGCCCAATATCCTGCCTCACGGATGAGATCACTGATGAGACTGAGCCGAAGCGAGAGTCGATCGTGGCGATCGGCGAAGCGGAGTCCTTGCCGTAGGATTTCCGCGACGGCATCCGCGCCGAAGTGGGGCAGCCCTTCTTCTCGACAAAGCCTCGCAATGAACCGGGCATATTGTCGGTCCTGTCGTTCGCTCCTCACGACTTCGGTATCGAAATCCGCTTTCACTTTGAACAGCTTCCCGAAGTCTTCTTCGTAGGCTTGCAGGAAGTGGTACAGCATGGGCGGCCCCACCATGATGACCTTCACGGTCACCGGGATCGGTTCCGGTCGCAGTCCTGCCGTGGAGAATCCGTAGAATTCACCAGGATCCTCGATCTTCACCTCGCTGGTCTTGATCACTCGCTTGAGTGCATCCCACGAAAACGGCTGGCGCAGCATGTCTAATGCATTCACGATCAGGTAGCCGCCGTTGGCTTGCAGCACCGCCCCTGCTCGAATTTCGGTGAAGTCGGTGTACATGACTCCCATGTGGGCCCGCCGTTCAATCTTGCCGATGAGATTGGTATAGGTCGGGTGTGATTCATCGATGACGGGAGCTCCTTCCGACGGATCATGCTGCACGATCAGATTCACAAGGAAGCGCGACATGTCTGGTCGCTTGAATTCAAAACCGGGGATGGCAATGGTGGGACCTTCTCGTGGAAGAAAGTCCTTGTAGTGATGGACGATGTCGTCTCGAACATGTTCCAAAAATGTCGTGATGGCCGTCATATCTTGGTAGGTCCGCCGCATAGTTTCGAAACGACCTTCCAAGACATTTGTGGCCAGTTGGCGGTCCAGATGGCGCTGTTGATGTTCGGCTTCTTTCTCTAGACCGTGGATGCGGATATGAAATTCGCGGATTTCCCCTTCAAGCGTCTTGCGTCGTTCGTTCAGATCCCGCTGGTCTTCTTCGGTCATTGCCTCCAGGTCGGCCTCCGTCATGGGATGGCCGTCTTTGAGCGGCGCAATCCCGAAACCGACCGAGGTCTCTTCAAAGCCGAATCCCTGTGTCCGGCTGTGCTCCGTTAATTCGTGGAAGAGCGCCTTTTTCTTCGTATCGATGTCATCATGGAGCTTGGCCTTGGCGTCGAGATATTTCTTGCTCTCGAATGCCAAGGGAATGTCACGCCGCAGTCCCTCGATAAATCCGGACATCTCTCGCTTGAACGACGCGCCCTGTCCCGCGGGCAGCGCGAGACAGGTTGGCCGAGAGGGGTCTTGGAAATTATTCACATAACACCAGTCGGACGGAGCAGGGGCTGCCCGTGCCATACGCTTGACCATCTGTCGAATCACCGTCGCCTTTCCTGTGCCGACAGGACCGGAGACGTAGAGATTGAATCCGGGACTCTTCATGTTGAGCCCGAAGTCCAACGCTTCCACGGCCCGCTCCTGTCCGATGATCTCTGTCAGCGGTTCGAGTTCGCCCGTATCCTCGAATCCGAGCTGACCGGGATCGATCGTCGGGGCCAGCATTGAGACGGGGACTTTGAATTTCTCGATGTTCATCCTAGGACACCTTTACCGCTATCGGTTGCGGGAGCGTGACGACTGTGGCCTGCGGACCTTTGTCGCCCTCCTCGAGGCCGAATACTACGTCGGTTCCATCTTCCAGTTGCTCAAAAGTAAGTCCCTGCAAAGCATTCGCGTGGAAGTAGACCTCACCGCCTCCTTCTCTGAGAATGAAGCCGTAGCGCTCATTCGAGAACAGTTTCGATACGACACCTTGATGAGGCGGCACGGGAGGCAGGCGTACCTCGGTCTCAGCACGCTTTTCCCGATACTTGCGGAGTTCAATCCCGACGGCATCAAATGCGGATCGGATGGCTTCCTCGAAGGTCTTGTCTTCCTTGCGAGCCGTCAGGGTGTGACGCCCGGGCAACGTCACCACAATGAGCGCTTCCGCTACGTTCTCAAGTTTCTTGTGGTGCCGATTTTTGGTCAAGGTGACTCGACCGTGTATCACATCGTCGTGCCCGCGTTGAAGGTCCCCCATCCGAGTCTCGATCTCTGTCTTCCATCGAGGGGTCATGGCGACATTGCGGCTATGAATTTCCAGCTCCATTGTTCCTCCCTAACGAAATAGTTCGCGTCCTTCTAGGAACCAGGGGGTCGCAAACGATATGCCGACTTGGTAGGGACAGGGCAAGAGGCGGTTGTATGTAGAGGAAGCCGTGATGGCGCGAGATTTGTGGTTCTGCTTCTATACTGCCAAGACTCCAGGTGACGCATTTCGCTACAGTGCGCGTTGCGTAGGTGGTGCTGAATGGGTCAGTTCTTGAGGGGGTGAGGGGGTAAAGAGAAGCCTGGGAGTCTGCTGAAAAGCTCGGTTATTGCCAATACAGCCGCTGGAATATTCCCTGCGGCACGCACAGCACATTGAATTCAGAATGTCCCCAAAGGCCATCCAGCAAGACCACAAGGAGCGAGGAGGTGAGGCGAACGCTTCGGTATGTTGAGCCTCTGAGCGAGGCGAGAACGCCGCTGGGGGACTTTCCTAATGGGATGGACTCCCTACTAGAGGGCTGTCTGTGGAACATGATTTGCGAGAGATTCGGGTATGCTCTCGTTGCACAAGCAAACCCTGGAACGCTATCTACAGACCCGCTTTGGGCCGGAGACGCGACTCTTGTCCTATGGAGTGATCGGCAAAGAGAGTTCCAAGGGAGCTCAGAAGCGGTATGGGTACGGCACGCCGGTCAAATTGACCTTCCAAGTCGGACGTCGGGTTCAATCCGCCGTGCTTGAAACGATGAAGCCAGGTCCGTTCGGGCATGAACATATGGCTGACCGTGCTCAGGCGATGCTCTGGGACTATGGCTCCTATGGGCGGCTTCCGCGCCATGTGAAGGCACTGGATGTGGGTGCGTTCGATGGCAAGCAGGAACTCCGTTCCCTTGCCGAAGCTCAGGAATTCTTCGTGCTGAACGAATGGACTGATGGCGCAAGCTATCATGCGGATCTTGAGCGATTGGCGAAAGGCGGGGCGCTTCGTAAGCTTGATCGACAACGTACGGTTACCCTCGCGCGTTACCTGGCACAGATCCATGCGAAAAAGCGTCGAGACGCGGATCTCTATAAGCGTCGTCTGCGTGAACTGATCGGCCACGGCGAATGCATCATGGGGTTGACCGACAGCTATCCGAAGCGCTGTGGCTTCATCACTGAAGATCTCTTACGAACAGTGGAGGAAGCCTGTAACCGGTGGCGGTGGCGTCTTCGTGACAAGGCCAACCGGCTTGCACAGGTGCACGGGGACTTTCATCCGTACAATGTCTTGTTCCGTAGCGGGACGGATTTTGCGGTGTTGGATCGGTCGCGAGGAGAATGGGGAGAGCCGGCCGACGACATCACGGCCATGACGATCAACTATCTGCTGAGCTCCCTAATTCGGCGTGGGAAGCTTCACGGGCCGTTCGAAGTCCTTTTCCGGTTGTTTTGGGAGACCTATCTGGACGCGAGTGGCGACAAGGAAGTGACGGAAACGGCCGCTCCGTTCTTTGCTTTTCGCGGGTTAGTCGTGGCCAGCCCGCTCTGGTATCCAAACTTGTCGATCGACACCAGACGGAGTCTCTTTCGTTTCATCGAAAACGTGCTCGACGTGCCGCACTTTGAACCTGAACGGGTGAATGAATATTGCGGTGTGTGATGCGCTGGTAGCATACAGCGTTCAGCTCACAGCTTACAGTTGCAAGAGAGGCAATTCAGAAAGGGGTTGATCCTCGCACAGGCTGAAAGCTGACGGCTGTTTGCTGGAAGCAAAGCACTATTTATGACTCAACCGCAAGCGTGTGCTATCTGGCTTACCGGGTTGCCCGCGTCGGGCAAGAGCACCATTGCAGCAGCGCTTCGACCGCAGCTTGAGCAGTTGAAGTTGTCCGTCGAAGTATTTGAGTCCGATGCACTCAGGCGCGTCCTTACGCCGACACCAACGTATTCGCTGGCCGAACGGGACCTCTTCTACCGCGCCCTGGCCTTCATGGGTGCGAGATTGGTTGCACATGGTGTCACGGTTATCTTCGACGCCACGGCAAGTAAGCGCGCGTACCGTGACTTCGCTCGAGGCCTCATCCCTAGATTCATCGAGGTGGCAGTGGAGTGCCCATTAGGACTCGCGATGCAGCGTGACTACAAAGGGACCTATCTGCGAGGTCAGCGTGGTGACTCATCGACCGTTCCAGGGATCCAAGACCCCTATGAAGCGCCTCTTAATCCGGAAGTGAGGGTCGATACGACGCAACTTTTGGCAACAGATGCAGCGAGAGCAGTGGTGGAAGTTGTGAAAGAGAAATTCAAAGAGGAATCGACACACCGCCCGCAGTTCTCATAGTCTCCTCCCTCCATATCATGGTGCGAACATCAGGCCGAAGAGTCGGTCTTTACAGTGACTTGATGGGGATCTTACCCGCCCGCTATAGTGACGCCCCATGCAAAAGAGGCCTGCGTCTCGTTTTAGAAAAACCAATAGTGCTCCTTCTGAAGAAACGGTGAGCTCCATCGCCCAGACCCCTGCCGCGGTGGCTCTGCTTGCCGCATTTCGTGCTCTCGCCGTCAACGATGTGTACACCATGGCCCCGAAAGCGTCGGTGGTTCGAGGGTATGACTACCATCGGGAGCAACGACTTCAGCACTACGCTTGGAGCAAGGATGGCGCGACGCTCACGGCCCACGTGCAGGGTACCACCTTGTATGAAGTCGTGTTCTCTCTGGACGACGGGTTCCTTTCCGCGTTCTGTGACTGTCCGGACTGGGAATTCGATTGTCCGTGCAAACATGTTCTCTGTGCCTGCTTCACCACGAAACATCTCCTGGTGCCTGAGACCTTCCAATTGTCCGAGCGGGAACAAGCCCATCTGGCCGTACTTCGAACCGACTTGTTCGGGGAACCCGCTCAGACTGGTTCGAAAAAGAGCAACAGTTTGGAGTCGGGCTATGAAATTGTGATCGACGCGAACCAGCCCTACCCACAACTCTCCATCTACCGTCATGACGTAAGACTGCCTGCAGGGTGGGCTCCTAGCGTACCATCTGAGCTGCGACCGCTGCTTCATCCGGCCTGGTTTTCGTCGACGTACGGGGACGATCCCCTGTTGCGTTACCTTGGCTTGACTAAGCGGCGGTTCCCTATTGTGCTTAAATTCGGTCGAGACTCGCTCGTCCTTCAATGGGCTCCGACGGTCGCATGTCAAAGTAAGACGGAACTGGCTCTTTCCGGTGAAGGAGTGAGGATTCGCGCGGTGTGTGTGGCGGACGGCGCCGTACTCGACCGGATTGTCCGGTTTCGTAGTTTCGTCGTTGACGTGGACGGCCGGCGGTTGCTTCTTTTGGAGGATGAGGGTGGGTGGGCCTCCTTTCGGACCATGCGCAATGGCTTCCGGCGGTTCGATTTCCCTTATGATCGTGACGGACTTGATGACGCGGTCTGTGCGGTCAGCTTGCCGGATAGTGAGGGACATCGGCGATGGCAGGGCCTTCATCAGGAGCTGGAATTCACTGTTCCACGACGGGAATTTCAATCCGCTCAGATCGATCTGGTCCACATGCAGGCCGACAAGACCCTCCACGATATATTGTTGTCCGTGGATGGGCACGAGATGCCGGTTCGTTCGGCTGCTGCTGGATCGCTCAGTGAGGATCGGGCATATGCCTTGACGCTCAGGCCGCTCTCGGACGAGTCCGGTGCACCAACGACTTCATGGATGCTCCAGGCTCGATGCCAACAAGGTGAGATGTGGTGTTCTCCAAGCGCATCAACCTTTTCCTTCATCCACGCGTTGGAGAAGGGGCGTGCGGTATCTGGGCCGTTGCGCACGCAGAAACGCAAGGCGGTTCTCTATGAGTTGTTCTTCGCCTTGCTGGGCGTTGGTGAGGCGAAGGAACGAGACCGCCGTATCAAGACGGCGCTGGATCAGACTGATTGGGTACGGAGTGTTCGACTGGAGGCAGCCCAATGGCTGAAACACCACTTGGCTCTGTATGCCAGACCGGATGTGCGGTTGCAGATCGAGGCAGGGCGGTGGAGTTTGCGGACGATCGACAAGTCTCGTGAGGGGTGGCTGTATCAGGTGCCGTTTGAGATTTTCGGTCCGGAGGTATTTCGCGGCATGTCCTCGTACGCTGCGATGCTGATCGATTCTCGGGTGCTGTTCCCACGATTGCCGGTTCTGTTGGAAAAGCTGACGACGGCGGGAGTCACGCTCTTGTACGAGGACAAACCGCTCAAATCCGTTCGGTGGGATTGTTCCGTCCACGTCGGGCATCAGGATCGACAGGCGACAGGAATCGACTGGTTCGAGATCCGGCCGGAGATCCGTTGTGAGGGGATGGCCGTTGACCAGCATGAATGGAGGACGGTCCTGCAGCGGGGCGGACTTATCGAGAGTGAAGGTGGTCTACGGGTTCTGGACGGCGCCAGCATGGAACGGTTACGCGCCCTCCTCAGCCTGACCGACGACGCTCAGGCGAATCGAGAACCGGCGCAGGTCGTGCGGGTGCCTCGGTTACAGATCCTTGATTGGCTCGCGCTGCGTGAGCAGGGAATCCAGGTGTCGCTGCCGGCTGAAGATGAAGCAGTGCTCGCGGGCTTGCTGGGATTTGGGCGGATTGAGAAGCCACCGTTACCGAATGGGCTTCACGCGATGCTACGTCCCTACCAGCAGGACGGCTATGCCTGGTTGGCGTTTCTCTATGCGCATCGATTCGGCGCTTGTTTGGCGGACGACATGGGGCTGGGCAAGACCATCCAAACCATCTGCCTCTTGGCTGCCCTCAAGGAGGGCCGCCTCAAGGCAGCGCGCGGGGTGAAAGGCCCTCACTTGGTCGTGGTGCCGACGAGCCTCCTCTTCAATTGGGAGCAGGAGCTGGCCCGGTTCGCCCCGGAGTTCACGGTCCATGTGTACAGCGGGAGCGAACGGACCTTCGAGGTCGGGGACGGGGAGGTCGTGCTCACGACTTATGGGCTGGTCCGCCGGGATATCGATGTGTTGGAACAAACCATGTTTCACGTGATCGTGTTCGATGAGGCCCAGGCGGTGAAGAACATTCAGGCAGATACGACCGGTGCGGTTCGTCGACTGAAAGGGCGCTTCAAGATCGCGCTGACCGGCACACCGCTCGAAAATCATCTCGGCGAGTATTTCTCCGTGATCGATCTTTGCGTGCCGGGGCTCTTGGGCGAAAGTGACCGATTCAAGACGGATATGAAACGGCTCTCGGGCCCCGCGCTTGACCGGGTGTTGCGCCGGACGAGGCCCTTTATTCTGCGGAGGACCAAGGCCGAGATTCTTCAGGACTTACCTCCGAAAATTGAGCATGAGGTGTTTCTGGAATTGACCGATCGCCAAAAGGCGCTCTATCAACAGACGGTCGAACAAGTGCGCGCTACGATCGATGAGGCCTATCGCAGCAAGACCTCCGGGCAAGCGCAGTTCATTGCCCTCACCGCTATTCTCAAACTTCGGCAGATCTGCCTTTCGCCGAGACTCCTCACGAAACAACAAGAGGAGACCTCACCGAAGCTTGGTTTTCTTGTGGAACGATTACAAGTCTTGCGGGAGGAAGGGCACAGTGCGCTGGTGTTCTCGCAGTTCACCAGCTTTTTGGACCTGGTTCAGGAAGCATGTGTGAAACATGGATTGCCGTATCACCGATTGGACGGATCCACCGCGCCGGCTGCGCGCAAAGCCCGTGTGAAGGCCTTTCAGGCCGGCGACCAGCCCGATGTTTTTCTCCTGAGCCTGAAAGCGGGAGGGCAGGGGTTGAATCTGACAAGGGCCAGTTATGTGTTTCACCTGGATCCCTGGTGGAATCCGGCGGTAGAGCGCCAAGCTTCGGATCGCGCGCATCGCATCGGGCAACAGCGGACCGTCACGATCGAGCGGATTCTCATGCGGCACAGTATTGAGGAGAAAATGATGGCACTCAAGCAACGAAAGCTTGAGTTGTACGATGCCGTTATGGCCGGCGCGGTGCGCGGCTCAGGCCAGGGCGTGCTCACGAAGGCCGATATCGATTACCTCCTCTCGCCGAGTGCCTGACTGTATGTGCTGTCTTCCTTTCAATCTACCTTCCGTGTCACAATAGGCATCGCGAGAACCACTTCCCCGCCTGTTCCGCCACCTGTTCCAACGTGCCGGGTTCTTCGAAGAGGTGTGTTGCACCGGGAACGATGATGAGTTTCTTTTCGCAGATGAGCAAATCATAGGCTGCCTGATTCATCTCAATCACCGGCTCATCGTGGCCTCCGACGATCAACAAGGTCGGAGCAGTCACCGACGGCAAATAGGGTTCCGCTAGGTCCGGTCGTCCGCCTCGTGACACGATGGCCTTGACGTTGGATGGTTCTCGTGCAGCTGCTTGGAGGGCTGCTCCGGCCCCGGTGCTGGCGCCGAAATAGCCAATCGGGAGGACTCTCGTTCGCTCCTCTGTCTCCACCCAGTGTTTCGCCAGCAATAGCCGATCCGCCAGGAGGTCGATATCGAACACTTTGCGTCGGTCATCCGCTTCTTCTTCGGTCAAGAGATCGAGCAATAATGTGGCAAGGCCTACTTGCTGGAGATGGCGGGCGACGAAGTTGTTGCGAGGGCTCAATCGCCCGCTGCCGCTTCCATGTGCAAAGACAACCACGCCGCTCGGATCAGCCGGGAGTCCGAAGACACCATCTAATGTGATCCTTCCTTCCTTAATTTTGACGCTGAGGCCATGCTGTGCGGTCATCGCCCCTCTTTCTTCAGCACACTGCAGGGAGCGGGACGATTGAGCCCAGGGGGCAATTTGGTCTGGTCGTCGACGCAGGCCCCATTGAGTTGTGCCTGTGTGAGACCAACGACCGACGAGAGTGTGGCGCCTTTAAAGGTCGCGCGACGCAAATCGGCTGAATCCAACCGGGCGCCGCTCAAATTGACTGAAACGAACGTGGCACCTTGCAGATTCGTGTCTTGAAGATTGGCCTGGGTCAAGTTGGAGTGACTGAAATCGGCTTCGCGAAGATCTGCGCCGACAAAATTAGCCGAGTCCAGATTGGCTCGGTTGAACTGACCCTGCCGGAACGAGGACTTCGGCGCGTAGATTTCGCTGAGGTCGCCGTTCATAAAGTTGGTGTGCCATCCCTTGGCTCCGATCAAGACCGCGCGGGCGAGGGTGGCGTCCAGGAGATTCGCCTCATCGAGGGTAGCGTGATAGAGAATAGCCATTCCAAGCTTCGCCGAGTTTAAGTCAGCCTTGACGAGCGTGGCCTCTTCGAGATTGGCTCCTTCCAAGTCGGCTTCTTGCAGAACAGCTCCCTGCAAGCCGGCGTACCGCAAGTCTGCACCGCGAAGGATTGCGGCCTTCAGATTCGCTCTGCGCAAATTCGCCTCGTCCAGATAGGCGCTTTCCAAGTCCGCTTCAGTGAGTTTGGCTTGCTCCAGTTGTGCCCGATCCAGCAGCGCACCCTGAAGATTCGCGCGATGGAGGTTGGCATTGGATAGGACGGTGCGACGCAGGTCGGCGCTTGTCAGATCAGCGTTCATGAGGACCGCACCTTTCAGTATTGCCCCGTAAAAATAGGCTTCGGCGAAGTTGCCGTCCGTCAAGTCGGCAGAGCTGAGGTCGGCACCCTCGAACTGGGCTCGTTCAAAGGCAGACTCATTCAATTTGGCGCCGATGAGAACGGCGTCAAACAGGGCGGCTTCGTCACCCACCGCACGAGTGAGATTGGCGCCTGTGAGTCGGGCACGACGGAGATCGGCTCCGGAGAGGTTACCGTCTTTCAGGATGGCCTTCGTGAGGTCAGCTCCCGATAGGCTGGCCTGAGTCAGGATGATCTGAGACAGATTCGCGTGTCGCAGAATGGCACCTTCCAGCTCAGCACGTTCGAGATTCGTTCCTGCAAATGCCGCACGGCTGAGATCAGCCTGACAGAGCTCCAGTCGCTTGCCATTGGGATTTCCCCGATACTCAAGCCATCGCTCATGCGAGCGCACGAGGGCTTGTAACGTTTTCTCCGGGACGGGCTTCTTCTTGTAGAGGCTCTTACAGGAGGGAACAGTGGGTAGCGTTGGATTGGAATTGGAGGGATCGGCTGCCCAGACCCATGTGACGGTCAGACCAATAAGAAGGGTCATTCCTCCAACGACGATTGAACGAGAGAGACATTTCATCACGTGACTCCTTTGGTGGTAGAAACGCGGTCCACTGCTTGGGCTAAGCTCTGTAGCGCCATGGAAATCCGAACATCGTAGGTCGGCGCGGTCTCAAGCGTTCCTAGCGATTGCGGAAGTTGTCCTAACTGTGCAACTACCCGGCGTCGCACGTCGGCGAGCGGCGGCGATGCCGCAAGTCGTCGGCCTGCTTTCATGACGGGTTGGAGCAGTGGGTGCCCGGATTGTTGATCGTCGTCGGTCGTGATGATGTCATAGTCCAAATGTCCGCTCTCCGTATAAGACCGAAAGACTTGCTTCCGGCCGGGCCAGGTGGCTTTCCCTTCCGATCGTTTTCGACAGGGACGGCCCGCATATTCTTGGAGTTTATAGGCACAGTCCAATGAGGGCGCGTCGGATGAAGTCGTCATGGCCGTACCGACGGCAAAACTGTCGATTGGCGCTTGCGTTTGGATCAGATCTCTCAATCGATATTCATCCAGATTCCCGCTTGCAAAGATTTCGACCCGAGACAATCCACCTCCGTCGAGGATCTGCCGAACGTTTCGAGCGTGGTCGGCGAGGTCGCCACTATCAAGGCGTACGCCTTTCAGCGTGATGCCCTTTGTGTGAAGGCGCTGGGCTAAGGCTACGACTTTATCCGCTGCAGCCTCCGTATTATAGGTGTCGATCAAGAGAATGGCATTATCCGGTTGAATTGTTGCAAAATGTTCGAAGGCCAGACCTTCGTCCTGGTGGGCTTGGACGAACGAATGGGCCATCGTGCCGTACAACGGAATTCCATAGGCCATGCCGGCCAGGACGGTTGCGGTCCCGGCGAATCCGGCTAAGTAGCTTGCTCGTGCTGCGAGGAGACCGGCTTCGGCGCCATGCGCGCGGCGCAGTCCGAAATCGATGAGTGGTTTTCCTCCTGCGACCAGTACTGAACGGATCGCCTTGGAGGCCACCATGGATTGAAAGTTCAATAGATTCATCACCCGGCTTTCGACGAGCTGGGCTTGTGGGAGCGGTGCGATGATTCTAAGGATCGGCTCATGGGGAAAGAATATCGTTCCTTCGGGCATCGCCTCCACATCACCGGTAAATCGAAGTGTCCTCAAATACTCAATGAGAGGTGGACGAAACTGCTCCGATTGATCCAACCAAGCCAACTCTTCTTGGGAAAAATGCAAGGTCGAAAGATAGTCCAGAACCTGTTCGAGGCCGGCGGCTACTAAAAAATTCCGATGGGGTGGCAGTCTGCGGACAAAGAACTCGAACACGGCTGGTTGGTTCATCTGCTGTTCCAGGTAGGCTTGAGCCATGGTGAGCTCATACAGGTCGGTCAGCAGGGCGCTCGTCGAAGGGTTCATGTTCCGAGCATTTCCCATTGCACAGGCAGGGCTCCCAAGTGAATCATCTCAGCTTCGGCCCGAAGACCGCTCTCTGGCTGGAGGTTAACCGCCTTGATCCCGTCCATGAGGAGACAGACGTCATAGCCCAACGTCCGTGCATCTTTGACCGAATTCAGTACGCAGTAGTCGGTTGCCAATCCACCGATGAAGAGGCGCCGTACGTTGAGGGCTTGTAGATGCCGATCGAGTTCCGTGTGGTGGAATGCGGAGTACGCCTCTTCGTCTCGATCCTTGGCCTTATAAATAATGACCGCCGTCGGCGTGGTGAAGGATGAGGGGGGAAGCGAACCGGGTGAGCCGGCGACACAATGGGTCGGCCATGGCCCCCCCTGCGACAGGAACGAGCAATGGTCGGGTGGGTGCCAGTCGCGGCTCAGAAAAATGGGAAGGCCATGAGTCTGAAATCGGCGGACGTAGCCCAGCAGTGTCGGAAGGATTTCATGGCTGCCGCTGATGCTCAGTGCTCCTCCTGTTAGAAAATCATTTTGTATGTCGATGATAAGCAACGCATCAGAGGGCATCAGGGTGATCGTAGGAATCATGAAGTTGGGGATCTGCTGATCTCTTGGTTTTTGAGAGTGAGGCAGCAGGTCATCAGATCGTCACGTCGTCAGGCTAGTCATTGTGTCTGTTGTGACAGAACACGAATGTACGCGAGGGCGTCCTGCATTTCTCCGTCGGTGAGCTGGCCTCGCCACGAATGCATCGGACTAAAGACGACGCCGTGCTCGATGGTCCGCAGTAACTCTTCATCAGATTTCAGGAACGACTGGAACCGCTGAAAATTGGCCGGTGGGACTTTCAACGCAAGGGCGTCGGGTCCATCGCCACGACCGGTTGGGCCATGACAGTGCTGACAATAGTGTTCGTACAGGGTCTTCCCACGCTCGCGATCGGGTGGATAGTCTTGCGCGTATGAGGAGGATAGCGCCAGGCCCGTCAGAATGAGGAGGCTCCATAGCCACACGATGAAGAATCGGTTCTCTGTGTACCGCGATTGCATGTTCCAGCTATCCTTGCAGCGTGTTTAAAAAGGTCTCAGTTCTCACCCGCCCGCCCCAGCGCGCCAAGACGAGCATTTCACCAACCAAGGCCGCAGCGAGAGAAGGGCCGAGGAGGTACATCCCAAGCTTCGCGTGAACCGCCGCTACGATCACCTGCGAGCGGATGGGCATCTTGCCTTCGCCTTCGGTACGTTGAGGTCCTGAATGATGCGAGCACGCCGTTGGCGGATTGTTTCAACCAGCTGCTAACTTTTCTTCGTCGTATGAGCTATGAACGTGCTAAAGAGCTGCTGCAGCTTCTTGCTCCCACAGGCCGGACATTCGACCGCCCCGGCTGCATGTTCTTTCAATGTTACCACGATGAGCGATTCTTTCCCGCAATCGAGACACTTATAATCGTACATCGGCATACTACACCTCTTTCGATCATCAGCCAAAAATCATCAACGGAAAGGTGCCTTGGTGTAACAGTGCATGAGACACGCTGCCGAGTACCATGCGGGTCATGCCGCGGCGGCCTCGGGACCCTGCGAGAATCAGGTCCGGATTCAAGGACTTGGCCTGCTGAAGAATTCCATCCACAGGGGTGCCCAACGTCGTTACCACGCGGGTTTGGTAGCCTGAGAGGCGGAGTTTGTTCGCCGTCTCGTCGAGGAACTCCTTCGCCTTGCGGAGGGAGTGGGTTTCCATGTGTTCAGCCGAAACGGCATCCACCGGCCAGGGAGGCCTGGTATGAGGCAAAACGGTAAAGAGGGTTACCGTGGGTAGCTCACGAAATGGTTTCTGCTGAAGCAGCGAAAGGGCATGGTCCGCATCATAGGTGCCTTGTAAGGGTAATAAAATATGATCCAACCTCTTCAAGGGACCGGGAAGAATCAGCTTCGCGCCCGGCGCGAACGTCAGGACCCGATGAGAGACGCTCCCGATGAGTCGCTCCTTGATCGGTCCAAGGCCTCGAGTCCCCAAGAGAATCAGTCCCACTTTGAGTTGTTCAGCCAAGGCCACGATCTGTTCCGCCGGAGATCCGACGACCAAATGCTTGGTGACCGGCCCAACATCCAACGGGAGCAAGGACACCGTCCGATCCAACAGACGCGTCCCGTCGTCGCGCATGTTTCGTTCGACCGTCTCGTACAGTTCCTGTGCCACTTCAGGCATCATCATAGGATAAGCCGGACTTGGGACGTCGAGCACATGCATCAGGTGCAGCTCCTCGGCTCGAGTCACATACTTGAGGGATCGGACTGCCTCATACGAATGGTCGGATCCGTCGACTGCGAGTAATATCTTCATAGCACCACCTTCCAGCTGTGGGTGTACTGTTAAGATTGAGCATGCATCATCGTGGCAGTAAGGCCGTCGCGATCATCAGATAAATCCCCACACTCAAGATATCTTGCACGACCGTTGCCACCGGTCCACTGGCTAAAGCTGGATCTGCGCCGAGACGCACCAGTCCCAGGGGAAGAAGACTGGCTATGACAGTGGCCACGACGGCGGTCACACCTAACGAGGCACCGACAACTATTGCCAAAGCCGGATGTCCGTTCCAGATCCATAATCCGGCAGCAGCAACAACTGCGACGATTGTTCCAATGGATATGCCGATGAACGTTTCTTTAACCAATTGCGTCCACACTTCGACTTCTCCATAGGCCAAACGACGAACCAGGACGGTTTCGGTTTGTGTTCCGACGGCATCTGCCATGTACACGACGAGGGGCAGAAAAAATGCGAGCGCCACTTCGTTCTTCAGTGAGGCTTCAAATGCCGAGGCGACGCCGCCGGCCAAGAACCCTCCTGCGAGGCCGACCATCAACCACGGTAGACGTGCACGCACCTGGGTCAGAGTCTGCTGCGCGGTCAGCGACAAATGGAGATGGTCCATTCTGCTGACACCACCCATGCGTAGAAAGTTGTCCACATGTTCCTCGTGCAGTAGGGCCAAGAGCCGTCCGATCGGAATGGCGCCGAGCAGCCGCCGTCGCGCGTCGATGACAGCGACATCGGCGTCATGGCGTTCGACCGCGCGCAGCGCCACTGTCTCAGCTTCATCTCCTGGGAGCACCTCGATCGGCGACTGCCCTTCCAGCTCGACCAACACGGTCTGTTCCTTGGCCTGAAGCAGTCGTTCGATCGGCACCTGACCAATCAGGACTGCTTGATCGTCGACCAGATAGACATGTCCCACTTCGTCCCATGTGTGACCCCGAAGCACAGCAATTGTTTCACCCACCGTGCAGTGCCTGTGGCTCCGAGGAATGTCCGGGGTCATCAGGTCTGCAGCCGTCGCCATCCTATTGCCTCCGAGCCACTCGTTACTGACAATCTGCCGGGCAGAAGAACACGAAATAGATCACGATCGCGAGGCCAAGGCCGACCGTTCCAAGCAGAAGCCACTGTGTGCGTGTCATGTCTGGTCCCTCTCAGGTACTAAAATCTTCAGCAAGTCCGATGCCATTGAGAACAGTGAGAAGTGAAAAGTGAAAAGTGGAAAGTATTGTTCAGACTGCGTCGCTATTACCTTTTACTTCTAACCGTTCACCTGTGTTGCCCCCTTCTGCTACAGAGAGTGAATGACCACTGTGGCAGAGAGCCCCTGTTGCTGGATGTAACGCAGATGGCTGATAGCCAATAGCAGGGGCAAGAAAAGCAAACACCGGGTTTTCACAAGCTGTCAGCCTTGAGCTGTCGGCGTGCTGATGTGGCATCGCCCTTGCTCAACTTTCCACGGCAGGAGGATCGTTCATGCGGCAGGATACGGAGCTCTTTAAGACCATCCTCGTCCCGGTGGATTTCTCTCCCTGTTCAGAAGAAGCCTTTTGGGTCGCCTGTCAGATGGCGCGGTTGTGTGGGGCGGCGGTACTCGTTCTGCACGTCATTGATACGAGTACGCTTGCTGCATTCCATCGCTTGGGGCTACTGGCGGTTCCGTCAGATGCCGCCCCACAGCGTCGCCGGCTGCGCCATCATGCTCGTTTGAAAGTCAGGCAGCTGTTGGAATCGAAGGTAGCCGCGGATGTGAAGATTGAGCGCCAGATTGTGGAGGGTGTGCCGTTCGCGGAAATCGCCAAAGTTGCGCGGACAGAGAAGGTTGATTTAGTCGTGATCGGCGGCTACGGCGGACGAGTCGGAAACGTGGATAAAATTTTCTTCGGCAGTACGGCAGAAAAGGTCGTTCGCACGGCTGGTTGTCCTGTATTGACAGTGCCTCTTCCGGTTTCCGATTCACAACGGCGGTCGTCACGATAGTAATCAGATGGAGGGGGTCATGATTCTTGGAAAGACTGGAATGCAGTGGCGAAGGTGGGGGACGGTTCTCACCATGGCCTGTCTGGCCTGGATGTACGGTACGACCCTGGTGGCGCAATCTGAACAGGTGGTGGATGTGACGATCAAGGATTTTCGATTTGTGACGAAACAGGTCCCCTTGCGTTTAGGGTTTCCCACCGCAATCAACGTACGGAATGAAGATACGGAGCGACATGATTTCAGCTCCAGCATGTTTGAAGGCATCCCCACACAGATCGAAAAGGATGGGGTGATCGTCTATGGCCGTGGTGTGGGAGGGGTGTATCTCGATCCGAAACAGAGCGTCACGATCCGATTTGACATGACGCGACCCGGCCGGCACGTCTTTCGCTGCGCGATCCATCCAACGATGAGTGGAGAATTGCTCCTGTTGAGTGCGGAGGCTGTGTGAGTACGTCTGCGGGAGGCCCGAGCATTCTTTTTGCGACCGACGGATCACAGGGGTCGGCGGCGGCTGAGGCATACGCCTGCGGGCTTGCCCGATCATGGGGGGGCTCACTGACCGTGATGCGTGTGCTGGAGTTTCCATCGGGACTTGACCCGGAGAATCCTGTCAATCAGCTGTACTTGGCCGAATTAATGAAGCAGGCGACGCAAGAGTTGGTTGAATTGAAAGCACGGGCAGTCAGCCAAGGGGTTTCAGTGGAGACAAAGATCGCCACTGGTATTCCGAGCGAAGAAGTGCTTGCGGCTGCAACGGGCGAAGTGCCGGATCTGATTGTCGTGGGTACGAGAGGCAAAACCGGATTGGCCCATGTTCTTTTGGGGAGCACGGCGGAACGAATTATCCGGGTTGCCCCCTGCCCGGTTCTGGCAGTGCGCACAGAGCGGCATGAAGCGGCGAGTGGGAATGAAGCCCGGCACACTCCATCAGGTATTCAGCGGATTCTTGTTCCGATAGACTTTTCAGACTGTTCGCTCGACGCGTTGGAGTATGGGGTACTGGTTGCGCAACGATCCAAGGCCTCCGTCAGAATTCTCCATGTCTTGGAGCCGGTTTCGTACGGATTGGATTTCACCTTGCCCCATGTGGCGAAGCGTGAGCATGATCGGACAGTCCTTGCCAAGCGGCTGTCTGATCTCACGGCAGCCCTCACCGCTGCCGGGGTGGTGTCTGATTCTGTCATTTCCGGCGGGCTGCCGGCCGATTCGATCCTCACCGCGGCCGCGACCTCCGATGTGGATTTGATTGTGATGGGGACTCATGGTCGGCGTGGTTTGTCCCACGCGCTATTCGGCAGTGTCGCGGAGTTCGTTCTTCGGAAGGCCTCGTGCCCAGTCCTGACGGTCCGGAGCCCGAAGTTTCACCCAGGCCATCGCCCTGTCCTTGTTAGGCCATCCATGCCCAGCAACGTATAGCCGAGGAGCGAGTCATGCCAACGCGCAAGACGATCACCAAGAAAAAGACAACAAGCCCCAAAGGAAAGAGCCGACCTGTTCCGGCCGTAAGGCGAACGGAAAACCCCATCGAATTGCCGGAGGGAATGTGGGAGCGGATCTCACGGAAAGCGTACGAGCTCTGGGAGCAGCGAGGCCGTCAGGATGGGAATGCTCTCCAAGACTGGCTCGATGCAGAAGAAATCGTCATGGAAGAAATTCATGAATCGCGTGAGTGAGCAGGCGGCTGGATTCTGGACTCCGCGGTCACCGACGCTGGATGGATTGCTCGCGCGCCTGGAACGTCTGTCGAGCAAACCAGAATTCATATTGCAGCGTGAACTGGCCCATGCGCGTGCCCTTAAACCCTATGTAGAAGGGGGGGCAGGACGGCTTGTCGCGCCACTGGAGCAGGAAATAGAGCTGGCGAGTCTCTATCTCTTCTGCGACTACTATCCCGAAGACGGACAGCTGACCCTCATCGAACAGCTGCGAGACGTCATCACCGAACATATCCCCGAAGAGGAGCGACAGTGGCTCGATCCCTTGAAGCATTCCTACGTCGATGTCCTGAAGCCACTCTCATTGCCACAGACCGGTCAAGATCTCGTGTTCCAATCGCTTGCTGATGAGACAAGGGTGATCCTGCCTGGCGGTGAATTCGTCAAGGACTTCACGATGGACCGTCCGTTGCTCACCAGGGTCATCCATGATCCAAATTCTCCCCTGGAGTCGGAGCGAGCCGTATGGGCCGGCTGTGGGGTCACTCTGTCACAGGCGGATGCGAAGGCGTTGCTCGATATGACGTCCGACTGGCGGCGTGAAATGGAGATGAGCACCGGATCCTTTGCATTGGGGGAATGGAGAGAGTTTACCAAGCGGTTCGGCTATATGGTGCTCTGGGCATTTGCGGAACAACGACTGGCGACGCTGATTGATGCCGCCGTTCATGTCGAATATCGTACGGCTGATGATCAGTTCTTTCTCTATGCGATTGCACTCTATGATCACCACGAACATCGAATGTTCGCGGATGTGCTGTCCGAGATGACCGACTTGTCGCTGGAGAAGGCTGATCCCAGCGATGGGGGGGAAACTGCAGTAAGGCTTCCTTCACTTCGGCAATGGGTTCAGCGGGACGGTGGCCTGCTCGTGGCGAAGCTGACACTCACGGCGCATCAATTGCTCGTGGAATGCGACAGCCCCCAGCGGCTGGATCTTCTCAAACATCGGCTTGCGGCTGCGCTGGGATTCTCATTGCACTTCCGAGGTGAAACCGTGGTGCCGCCGGCTCGGCAACTCTCTGTGGCTGAGCTCACGTCGGATACCCGACCGAGGCTGGTCGTGACTCCTGAGGAAGAAAAGACGCTGCTCAATCAGTTCCTGGAAAAAACTTACCTTGAATGGGCGGATCAGCCTCATGTTGCGCTGGGCGGGCAGACGCCCCGGCATGCTGCCCTGGCTCCAGGAATGAGGGAGAAGATCGGAGAGTTGATCGACGACATGGAGCGGCATGATCCGGGCCGCCGGCGTCTCGGCAAGACGGCCTTCGATTACAACCGTCTGCGCGCCCACGTTGGGTTGGAGGAAAGGCCTGACTGACCTGCCTTGTTACGCAGCGAGGCCTGTTGGTCTTGTCGCGTTGTATTCAATCGCTTATCCACAGGAGTAGTTCGAGGGGGACAAGCGTCTCAGCGCTTGCCATCTCATGATGATGGAGTATACAACCATGCCGCACCCAGTAAGGAAGCAGGGAGGGCTGCTGGGCAACGGCTTTTCGCGACTGTCGGATGTTTCACCGTTCGACATGTTCACGATCATGAGTCCCGTCGAAAAAGGACGTACGCATCGTGCAGTTGAGGCGACGTAAGGACGGTACGGGAGAGAGTTGAACCATCCGCTGTGTAAGGAGAAGTCAATGGCAGTAGAACGTCAGACAGTGGGGATCTTGGTCGGAGGCGGACCTGCCCCCGGAATCAATAGCGTGATCAGCGCAGCCACGATCCGCAGCATTCTTGGGGGAGCGGATGTGCTGGGGATCATCGATGGGTTCAAATGGCTCATGGAAGGCGGCACGGGACAGGTCCGGCCGCTTTCGATCGAGGATGTCAGTCGGATTCATTTTCAAGGCGGGTCGTATTTGGGCACATCTCGCGCGAACCCGACGAAAAGTTCAGAGCAACTCGACAATGTGTTGTCTTCTCTGGCTCGGCTCGGTGTCACGCGGGTGGTCACGATCGGCGGGGACGACACCGCGTTTTCCGCAATGAAGCTGGAAGAGCGAGCCGGTGGGAGACTTCAAGTCATCCATGTTCCGAAGACGATCGACAATGATTTGGATCTTCCCCATGGTGTCCCGACGTTTGGGTTTCAAACGGCTCGCCATGTCGGGGTCGAGATCGTCAAGAATCTCATGGTGGATGCTCGTACGACGACTCGTTGGTATGTGGTCGTGACCATGGGACGCAAGGCCGGCCATCTGGCATTGGGGATCGGAAAGGCCGCTGGCGCCACCTTGACGATTATTCCGGAGGAGTTTCGTGAACGGCCGGTGAAACTGAAGCGAGTGGTCGATCTGTTGATCGGGGCCATGATCAAGCGCTTTGAGCAGGGGCGGACCGATGGAGTCGCGGTGGTGGCGGAAGGACTGATCGAAATTCTTGACCCGCAAGAACTTGGTGGTCTGGAACATGTGGAGCATGACGAGCACGGCCATTTACGGATGACCGAAGTCGATATCGGCGACGTCTTACGGCGGGAGCTGACCAAGCAGCTGCGCGCACTCGGATTGTCGATCCCCGTGGTGTCGAAGAACGTCGGGTATGAACTTCGTTGCGCTGATCCGATTCCCTACGATATCGAATACACCCGAGACTTGGGGTATTGTGCGGCGCAGTACTTACTGGACGGCGGGACAGCGGCCATGGTGTCGATTCAGAACGGACGATTCATCCCGATTCCGTTCAAGCAGATGGTCGATCATGCTACCGGACGGACCAGGGTCAGGATGGTCGAGGTCGAGTCCCAGTCCTACCAGATTGCCCGGCAATATATGATCCGACTCAATGAGGATGACATGAGGAACCAGGATGCCGTGGGCCGGTATGCCGCGATGGCGAACCTGCCTGTCGATGTGTTTCGAGATCGGTTCGAGCGAGTCCTCTAGACAACAGGCTGTAGTTTGATTCAACAAAAAGGATACCCACGATGAAGATTCTCGCGGCAACAGATGGATCGAAGTATGGCCGATGGGCGATGGAATGGTTGGCGGAAATCCCGTTCGCGATGCAGCCGGTCGTGCGCGTCCTGCACGTCGTCGATACGGCGAGCCTCCGGGCTCCCTTCATGATCCAACCGGTGATCGTCGGGACGGAACGGTATATTCAGTCTGAAGCGAAGAAGCTGGAGACAGCGGCGAAGGCGGCGCAAAAGGATTCGGAGCGTCTGTTGTCGACGCTCGGCTTGAGCGGGACCGTAGCGATCGATCGGGGCGCGGTGGCGGCCACGATCATGAAACATGCGCAGCGTGGGGTCGGGCTCTTGTCGATCGGATCCCGAGGCCTGGATGCCTTGGACCGTTTCATGCTGGGTAGCATCTCGAACCATGCCATCCACCATGCCCCTTGTTCTGTCCTGGTGGTGAAAGAAGCCCCGCGGCCTGTCCGGCATCTGATCCTGGCGATCGATGGGTCGGCTGCGTCGGATAAGGCGGTCAAGTTTGTGATGCGCACCATCAATCCGACACCCGATGGTCCGGACCGTGAGCCGGTTCTGGTCACCATTGTGCACGCCATGCCCTTTTTAAAATACCCAGAGGTGAAAGAGGTGGGGAAGGGACTGGTGCAGCGCTCCGGAGATAAGCTCGCGAAATCAGGCTTCCAAATTCGTGAAGCCGTGAGGCTCGGGAAACCGGCCGATGAGATTCTGACGGTGGCCAAGAAAAACAAAGCGGACCTGATTGTAACCGGCGCAAAAGGTCTGGGTGCCATCGGTCGTGTCCTACTCGGCAGTGTGTCCACCCGTGTGGTTCAACATGCGCACTGTGGCGTGCTCGTCGTCCGTTAAAACAAAAGTAGGGGATGGCCTCTGGGGCGCGAAACAGGCTTGACGGGGAGGAAGACAGGACAATAGACTACCCTCCGGCCAAATGCCGAACGAATAGTGCCGATTGCCGAACTAGTAGGGAGAGGAGGGGTAGTTATGACAGCGATAACAACGATCGACCAGGACTCGCTCCCTGATCGTTTGGTGACGGGGCTTTCAAAAATCGGCTTGGCGATGAAGAGCCGAACCTGGAGACGGAAGGGCCGACAGGGAATTGGTCCCTTACAGATTCAGGTGCTGACCTTTCTGCGGTCTCGACCAAACCATTCGGCTACCGTCTCGACGATTGCGCGAGAGCTCTCGGTCAAGTTACCCACCGCCTCCGAGGTGATCAGAACCCTGGAGCAGAAGCGGTTCGTTCGGCGGCGACGCAGGGAGGTCGACAATCGCGTCGTGACGGTGCACTTAACGGCCCTTGGGGCCAAAGCGGGCCATGTGGAAAACCGATGGCCGGAAATTCTGGCCTCGGCCACCGAAAACCTGTCGCCCCAGGAGCAGGTGTCACTTCTCGGGACCCTGGTGAAACTGATTCGGGCGCTTCAATTGCAAGGGGAAATTCCCATTGCTCGCATGTGCGTGTCTTGCGAACATTTTCAACCGAATACCAATAAAGAATCTGATCTGCCGCATCATTGTAACTTTTACAACGTTGCATTCGGAGATCAAGCATTCCGCCTCGATTGTCACGAGTACGTTGAAGCCTCCAAGAACGGCCGCGACCAGCACCCAGATGTTGGTCAAGCGGAAGAGCCGGTCCAATCGGCGCAGGTGGTGTGACTTAGGATGGCGGTTGCGTCACGTGGTTGAGGTAAAGTAATCGGTCGGTCTCAATCTTTCCCATCAAGTCGTCCAAGGCCGACTGCAACGCGGCTTCAATCGGGCGACGATCAGAAGCCGTCACCCACCTGACGGATGATCCTACCGCAGCCTGCTCCACGAGATAAGTTTTGATCAGCTGTGATGCTGCGCCCATGTCTGCTTCCAGCATGACTCGGTAGTGATAGAGGCCTCGCCGAGAACTCAGCACCAACTTGGTGGCGATATGAAGCGACAGGTCGCCTGCTTCGAGTGAGACCGACGCGAAGGTGCCCCGTTGCCGCAGGTAGTCGACGATCGGCATCATCAGATCTCGATGGGACCAGTCCAGGAGTGTGATGCCTGGTCGGTGATCCGGGCCTTCCATTGCGATCGGGCTCAGCGTGACCTGGAGGGTTCGAGGGATGGTGGTTGATGGCACACCTGTCGGGAGCGGCATCACATGAATGCGATGAACGCACCCTGGTAAAATCAGACACAGGGCCAGCAAGAATACGCGACACAGCGTCGATCGTCTCATAGTTGAGGGAGCAGGGGGGAAGCACTCTCCATACACAGTTCAGATCTGCGTTGTCAGCGCGTTGGATCGAGCGAGGGCGCCGAGATGATATCCAGATCTTTCAACGCTCGAGCTGCCTGCTCTCGGTAGGCGCGCTCGGTCGGATTCGTATAGGTGTCGATCACCCGTTGATAGGAGGCGCGGGCTCTGTCCGGTTGTTGCTTCAACGTGAAGTATTGTCCTAATGCGATCCAATTTTGGGCGCTTGTTTCCCGAGCTGTTTTCATCAGCGCGAACTCGCGTTCGACTTGCCCGATTCCTCCCATCTGGCCACGCTTCTTGACCGTATCCGCCATCTGGTCGGCCATGAGCTCGATCTGTTCGTTTTCGTGAACCGCCGACCCAACCCGATTGGCCTTCAAGTGGCTGTAGAAGTTTTCAACGTGATCTTTCATCACATCTGCTCTCCGCTGATACTGGTCTTGCGCACAACCGAAGAGCAACAAGACGAACAACGACATCACACCGACAGCCCGGTAAGAGTCGTGAGGAAGAATGACCTTCACGAAGAGCCTCATATGAAGAAACTTTGCTACGTCAAGGCGATTGAATCCATCATAACATCCGTCTAGGCAATATGCACTTGATCGGCGAGTAGGTTCATCCGTTGTTCCTGGTGTCGGTCAACGAAGGGCGGAAAGCCTCTTGAACCTCTGAGGATGGCTGCGCTATCTTACCCGGCAGTTTCCAAGCGACGATAATCTTCGCGGGGGAAGGGTGGGCCTTCGAACAACGAGGAGGATGATATGGGAAAGAGCTTAAAAGGGACCAAGAGTCACGACAACCTGAAGCATGCGTTTGCCGGCGAGTCACAAGCCAACCGCCGGTATCTCTACTTCGCTCGGCGGGCGGATATCGAGGGCTATCCGGACGTCGGCGGACTTTTCCGGGACACCTCAGAGGCGGAAACCGGCCATGCCTTCGGCCATCTGGATTTCTTGAAAGAGGTCGGAGACCCGGCGACTGGTGTGCCGATCGGTAACACGGACGCGAATCTCAAGTCCGCCATCGAAGGCGAAACCTACGAATATACGCAAATGTATCCGGGAATGGCCAAGACCGCACGGGATGAAGGGTTTCCCGAGTTGGCCGAATGGTTTGAGACCTTGGCAAAAGCTGAACGGTCCCATGCCAATCGCTTCCAAAAGGGTCTGGATAGTTTGAAAAGCTAATAGCTGCGCATCAGCTCACGTTCAGCGGTCAGTTTTCGGCGATGTGGCGAAGGCTCATCGGCGGGAGCTGACCGCTGATTGTTTTCCGAGAGACGAATCATGAAGGGTATCAGCCTGATTTCGCCCATCGACACCAAGCAGTTGGAGAAAGAGACGTTGCGGATCTATGAGGTCTGTGACGGCTGCCGGCGCTGTTTCAATCTCTGTCCGTCCTTCAACACGTTGCTCGACCGTATCGATGTCTATGAGGGGGATGTCGCAAAGCTCAGTCCGGCCGACCATCACCAAGTAGTCGATGAATGCTACTACTGCAAGCTCTGTTTCAACCATTGTCCCTATACACCCCCGCATCACTACCAAATCGACTTCCCGCATTTGATGATCGCGTGGAAGAAGCGGTTGGCGGCGGAGCGAGGGGTTCGGTGGCGGGATCGTTTGCTGATCATGACGGATACCATTGGCAAGCTGGGCAGCGCGACTGCCTCGATCACAAACAGCTTATTGCGCAACAAGCTGGTCCGTCGTGTGTTGCAGCAGATCGTCGGAATCCACCAAGACCGCCAGGTTCTGCACTTCTCGTCGGAGACGTTTTCACGCTGGTTCGGGCGTCGAACCAAGCCCGTTTTGCCTGATCCGCCCACTCGAAAAGTGGCGCTGTTTGCCAGTTGCCTGGTGAATGCGCAGGTGACGGATGTCGGGAAGGCTACTGTGCAAGTGCTGGAAAAGAACGGGGTTCAGGTAGTGGTCCCGGAGCAGCGCTGTTGCGGAATGCCGAACTTTGATATCGGAGATACCCAAGCCATTCAGCAGGCCGCTCGAAGCAATGTCGCCTCATTGTACCCATGGGTGCGCAAGGGGTACGATGTGGTGGTGCCGACGGCGAGTTGTAGCTTGATGTTGAAGCGGGAATATCCGGAACTTCAGCCTGATGAGCAGACCAAACAGGTGGCCGAGAAGACATTTGATATCTGCGAGTACCTCATGAAGATGAAAAAGGAGGGGCAGCTCGCGACCGACTTCACAATGAAGCCGGGGAAGGTTGCCTATCAGATTCCCTGCCATTTGCGGGATCAGAATATCGGATTCAAATCAAAAGAACTGATGGAGTGCGCTGGGGCGAAAGTGGAAGTCGTCGAACAGTGTTCAGGGCATGACGGGTCCTGGTCGGCGAAGGTCGAGTTTTTCCCCCTCTCGATGAAGATCGTGGGAAAGGCCGTGCGGGCCATCGAACAGACGAGCGCGGATCTCGTCGCCTCCGACTGTCCATTAGCGGGTTTACAATTAGAGCAGGCCGGGGCCACAGCGCAGATACCGGCGAAGACCGTGCGACATCCGATCCAGATTGTGCGGGATGCCTATGGGATTTCCTCTCAGGGGTGAATGGTCATCGAGAATAGTTGAGGAAGAGAGAGTCTATCCGTGCAGACACTGACATCAGCGGACCTGATTCCCTACGAAGAGTACGAGAAACAGCGCGAAGCCTTTCGGGCGAACATCATCGCTCTCAAACAGCGGCGGCGTATTTCGGTCGGTCCGTGGATCACCTTGGTGTTCGAGAATCGGCGCACGTTGCAATTCCAGATTCAGGAAATGATCCGAGTTGAACGAATATTCGACCCGGCGAAGGTCCAGGACGAGCTGGATGTGTACAATGCGATCCTCCCGGCACCAGGTGAATTGAGCGCGACGCTCTTGATCGAAATTACCGACGAAGCAAACATCAAAGAACGACTCGATGAATTTATGGGGCTAGATCACGGGAAGAAGGTGGCCATCGTGGCCGATGGGGAAGAAGCCTTCGGTGAGTTCGAGGGGGGCCATAGTCACGAGACGAAAATCAGCGCGGTGCATTTCGTCCGATTTCGTCCGACAGTCTCGATGCAGGCCGCTTTCGCGAATCTCACCAAGTCTGTTACCATTCGAGTCAGCCACGGCACCTATCGTGAAGAAGTGCCGGTATCAGGTAGCATGCGAGAAGAATGGCTTTCAGATCTCAAATAGGTCGAGCGGACGGCTGAATCCTTGGCAGATGTCATCTAGTTGTCTCAGGACTCAGCGCTCACAACTCAGCACTCAAACACTATGCCCCCTGTGTTACTGACCAAACGGATCGAATTCGCCGCGGCCCACCGCTACATCCGACCGGAGTGGGACGAGGCGAAGAACCGAGCGGCTTTCGGCCGTTGCTACAATCCGCCGGCTCATGGGCATAACTACATGATTGAACTGAGCGTTTCTGGTGACATCGACCCTACGAACGGCATGGTCGTGAATCTGTTCGACCTCAAGCGGGTGATGTTGGATGTGATTGAGGAATTCGACCACAAGAATCTCAATCTCGATATGGCCTATTTCAACGATCGCATTCCCACTTCGGAAAATTTCGCACATGTGCTGTGGGACAAGTTTGCGGTTCAACGAGATATTGGGGCCCTCCATACTCTTCGGCTCTGTGAGGATGAAGATCTCTATGCCGAAGTGACGACCGGAGATCGTCCGAACAAGGCGACGATTACGAAGCGCTACTCCTTTAACGCCGTTCAACCAGGGCATGAGGGACGAGAATGGGATTGTTTTGTGACGGTGAGAGGCACGATTGATCCCATGACCGGCATGGTCACCGATATCGGGGCCTTAGATCAGCTGGTCAAGGACAGGGTGATTGCGAAATTCGATCACAAGGACCTGTCGGTGGCCCTGCAGTGCGAGTCCGTGACTGGCCAGGAGTTGGCCCAAACCATCTGGCAAGAACTCGCTCCAGGCATCACCCAAGGCACCCTGACCAACATTCGATTGGTTCCCTCCCGCGACCTGGCGTACGACTACGCCGGGTGATCAGTCCTTCCTCACAGACCAAACGAACTTTCTGTTCTCCTTCACATCTCACTTCTGCCTTGTTGCCTCCTCTCCAAGCACGTG